>JACQWL010000341.1 GCA_016209255.1 Verrucomicrobiota bacterium | reverse complement strand
TTTTGCGAAAGTCCATAAAGTTTGCGGAGGGTGAGCACCTTCCGGCAGCGCTCCGGCAGGGCGCGGATGGCGTCGGCCAGAAACGCGAGCTCCTCCTGGCGGCCGACGGCGTCAGCGACACCGGCTTCCTCCCCTATGACGGCCAGCCGGTCGACTTCCGTTACATTCTCGATCGGGACAATCCGTTTGCGGCGGAGGAGGTCGATGGCGACGTTGCGCGCGGTAGCGAACAAAAACGCCTTCACGTAGCGGATAGGCCCGGCCTTCTTTGCTTGGATCAGCCGAAAGTAGGACTCCTGAACAATGTCGTCCACATCGGGCAGCGAGGGAAACGCGTTGTGCAGATGGCCACGCAGCATAGTTTCGTGCGGCTGCACTTCCTGGCTGAACCAACGGTTCTGCTCTGTCCTTGGAGTATTCACAACGCGTCCGCTCTGTGTCCTGCTTCTGCCTTCTCAACCGCCAAGTCCAGAAGAAATCACGACCGGCAGCCAAAAGCGCAGTTTTTTTATTTCGCAGTAATGGAAACGTTTTCGCTGTTCGTCTAATAATCTTACGCTGACCGAAACCTCGCGGCAAGGGCGGGGATGCGGTACGTGTGGTCGCCTTCCTCGCCGGAGGCGAGTCGCGTTCCACCCAGTACGAACTCCAGCGTTCCGGCTGAAGGGCACCAGAAGCCAGGTGGCGCCGTTACTGCCGTGGTGCGGCGTTCTGGATCGCAAACTCGAGGATCGCGACGCCATCCTCGTAATTCGTCACGTGCCCCGCCGCCTCACGATGGATGAGGAGGACCTTGCGATTCATGGATTCCAACACCTTCGCGAGCCGCTGGAGGCTTTCTGGAGGGACGGCCTTGTCCCGGCCCGAGGTCGTGAGGGCGACCGGCATCGTCAGTAATCCGCTGGGCAGACAGCCGGCCCGGAAAAGCACGCCACCCGAACCGTCGTTCCAATATTCCAAGCGATCACGCCGTCGGCGTGCGGACCGCCGGTTGGGCCTTGGCTTCTTTCTCAGACTGCCCGCTCACTTGGCGGGGAACCGGGATTAGCATCGACACTTTCGGGTTGAAAGTTCGGGGTTCCGTGGTCGCAGCCATCAGGCCTCTTTCGCGCCGGCAACGGCTGATTCGATTGCGCCGCCGCAGCTCGAACCGGCGCCGGCGGTGCAGCCGAAGCAGTGATCGCCCGTCGCAATGGGCTCATCTTCAAGCGAGCTTGGGTCGATGTCCCACAGACACCGCGGCGCCCGGTGCGCGCCGCCCATCGGCAGCTTCATCATCTGGTTGAAATCGCAGTCGAACACCTCGCCCTGCCAGCTCACGTTGATCGTGTCGCGGCACATCAAGCCATCGACAGTGGCCGGGTTGAACGACTCGATCAGCAGCGCGAGATACTCCTCATATTTGCCGTTATGCCGCAGCCAGGAGGCGAAGCGGGAAACCGGCAGGTTGGTGATGGTGTAGAGCCGGTTGAACTCGATGCCGAAATGCGCCCGCAACTCGCTCTTGTAGTCGGCTTCCAGCTCATCCTGCGGCCCGGGCAGCTTGGCGCCGTTGGGGTTGAAGACCAGATGCAGCGGCAGTGCCGGATTGACGCCGTAGCCGATGGCGTTGAGTCGTCGGAGGGCGGCGATGCTGGCTTCGAACACGCCCTCGCCACGCTGGGCGTTGACGTTTTCCGGCGAGTAGCAGGGCATCGAGGCCACGATCTCGACGCGATGCCGGGCGAGAAACTCCGGCAGGTCTTCGTAACCGGGCTGGAGCAGAATCGTGAGATTGCAGCGGTCGATGATGGTCTCGACTGCCGGCATCGACCGGAGGCGGTCCACGAAATAGCGGAAATTAGGAAGCATCTCCGGTGCGCCGCCGGTAAGATCGACAATGGGAATTCGCGCGCGCTCCTGCCAGGCAAGGATGCGATTCACGGTCTCGTGCGTCATGATCTCCTTGCGTCCGGGGCCGGCGTTCACGTGACAGTGGACGCACGTGAGATTGCAGAGCTTTCCCACGTTGATCTGGAGCACGCGAGGGCGAGTGCGGTGCAAGCGCAGTCCGTGAGAGTGGAGCCTGGCGTCGAAGGCGTTCATCAGAGGTGTCGAAGCAAACAGTGGACGAGAGCCGCAATCAGGCCGGTGGCGGGAAGCGTTTCGATCCAAGCGAGCGCCATGTCCCTGACGGTGGTCCATCGAACCTGACGGGCATCGCGGCGTAGCCCTCCCCAAACTATGGCGGTGCGCAGGCGAGTCACGCCGCTGCCCACCAAGGTTGCGACGGATTTTGACCCATCATTGGCGCCGTTGAAAAAGCCGACCACCAACATCGCTGCGAGGAGGACAATGAAAAGCATCAGCAACAGCTTCCGTTGCCTCCGTCACAGCAGACGGAGGCCTCTGTGGTGGCGCGATAGTCCTGCCCCTTGGTTTCGCGCGGGTCTCGCAGCGCCGTGCGACGACAGTCGAAGGGCTTCGCTGTTTCCAGCGGAATCGGCGTCAGCGGCTCTACCAGCTCGAAGTGGTCGCGATAGGGCGCCTTCGCGTAAAGGCTATAGGTCTTGTCGCACGCCGCGTGCCGCACGCCGCGCCGGAGCCGGTGCCCATCGTCATCGAGCACCTCCTTGAAAGGCCCTTTGTAGATCACCGCCTGATTGCGCTCGAAGCATTCGCCTTGCTTGCCCTTGAAAGCGCGCACGGTGACGGAGCGGAATTCGAAGCCTTTGACCGTGCGCCACGGCTGCGCGTCACGTTTGACCAACTCGATACCGTAGAATCCTGCTTTTTCGAAGGCGGCGAGAAACTCGGTCTCCGTGAGTGCGCCGGAAATGCACCCGCTCCACAGCTCCGGATCGCGCTGCATTTCCTCGGGCACGGGTTCGTCGCTGACGATGTCGGAGATCACCGCCCGGCCACCAAGACGCAGCACGCGGAAGATTTCCTGGAAGAGTTTTCCCTTGCTGGCGGGATCGACGAGATTGAGGACGCAGTTTGAGACCACGACATCGATGGAATTGTCGGCGACCAGCGGTTGCTCGCGGCGGAGCTGGTCGGCGAGGCGCTCCGCTTCCAACCAGGCGTTGGCTCCGGTAAGCGGCCGGGTGCGCAACCGCTCGTCGAGCAATTCGAGGTTGAGTGCGAGATCCTGGATGCGGCCCTTGCGAAACTCGACGTTGCCGTAGCCGATGCGCCCGGCGACGACCGGGGCGTTGCGGCGCGCCACGTCGAGCATCTCATCGGTCATATCCACGCCAATGACCTGGCCCTCGGCGCCGACGACCTGCGAGGCGATGAAGCAGATTTTGCCCGTGCCCGAGCCGAGATCGAGGACCGTGTCCCCGGGATGTACCCAGCGGGACGGGTCGCCGCAGCCGTAGTCGCGCTCGATGACTTCGGCCGGAATGACTTTGAGATATTGCGGATCGTAATCGACCGGGCAGCACAGCGCGGCTTCGGGGCGGTGGGCGGCGTTGGCGTAACGTTCGCGAACAGAGGTTTCAGTAATCATGGCGTTGTTTGAGACGGTAGGAATTAGGCGCGAAAGAAACGCTCGATGTCCGGGGCTTTGCCCGATTCCATCGGCATGCCGAGAACGTAGCCGCGGCCTTGGTCCTGCCAGAGCGCGAGGGACCACTTGCCTGAGCGCTCAAACCGGGGCTGTGCCAAGTCCGGTAGGCCCTGGCCATTGAGGCCGGCGGGCGGCTGATCGAACACGTAAAGATGGACGATCTTCATGTCGTCGCCCACGAAACAGACCAAGGACACTTTCCCGCGGGACGTTTTCCAGGTCTGGCAGCCGAGGACGGCCATTTTCTCCAATCCCGGCGGCAGGCGATCGGGCAGAGGGCCGCCTTTTTCCGCAATCCAAGCCCGGAGTTTCATGTAGTCCGAAGACATCAGTCCGATGGAGGCATGGTGGTCCGAGAGATTGGTCGCGAGTTCGGCCAGCGACGCGTTCTCGGGCAGTGCCAATCCGCCGGGATTCTGCAGTCCGGTCCAGACCGCCAGCAGGACCGCGATGCTCGCAGCCAGTGCGAGCGGCCAAAGCCACCGGCGCTGGTGGGGACGCGTGGCTCCCATTGTGGTTTGGATCATTACCTTCCCCTCCACGGGACCGACGACGCCCGCAAATGCCGAGGAGACTTGAATGTCGAACTCCTGTTGTTCGGCCAGCCAGGCCCGCAGAGCGGGGTCTGACTCTGCCTGTCTCAGCGCTTCGCGAAACATGGGATCTTGGGCATCCACGCCGTTGGCGCGATAGACGCTCAGAATGAGCTTCGCTTTGTTGTTATCCATGTTGCTCTCCTTTCGCTGGCCGCATCGGCACCACTTTGCCCGGTCCCGCGGCCGTAATTTGTAATTTGGTTCGCAGTTGTTCTTTGCCACGCGCGATCCGCGACATCACGGTCCCGATGGGGATGTCGAGGATTTCGGCGATTTCCTTGTAGGAGTGGCTTTCGAGATAAAACAGGCTGAGCGGCGCCCGGAACGTCTCGTCCAGCGCGCCGAGAGCTGCGATTACCGACGCCGCGTCGATTCCCGAGCCCGAGGCCGGTCGCTCCAAGGCTTGCCTGTCCAGCGCGGCTTCGACTTCGCCGAGGACCTCCCGTTGCTTGAGCCGCCGCGAGTCGAGGAATTCGCGGTAGAGAACCATGAAGAGCCAAGATTTGGCGCGGTCCTTATCCCGCAACGTGTGCCCCTTTTCCGCCCAACGGGCGAACGTTTGCTGGGTCAGGTCGAGCGCGTCGTCTCCATTTCGCGCCAGACTGAGCGCAAAGCGGTAGAGCGGGTCATACCACATGTCGATCAGTTGCTGGAATGTTGAAGCTTCCATCTACAAGTTGGGACGGGGCACCGGGACTCTTATTCCCGCCGATTTCCCAATCCTTTCTGAAGAGGGGTCGCGTTCCAGTTCGTTGATCACCCGCGCCGCGCCCGCTGCCGCGCCGTCCTGACTGCCATCGGTCGCGAGCGGATGCCAGAAAGCGCGGTTCCCTGTCCCTGTCCCGCGCCGGCCCCAGCGCCTTTTCCAGTGCCAGCCCGCTGTTCTTGGCCTTGGCGCCCGTGGCACTGGACGAATTGGTTTTTGAACATTCCCTTTTTCATCTCGGCGGTCATCTGGCATAATTCTCAATCAGGAATTCCTGCGCGTTGAACTTCTCGTCGCCCTTGGCCCGCGTGTACGTGCCGTCGGACTGCATCACCCGGGCCTTCACTGTGTCGCGCCAGCAGGTGTCCAGGACAAACTGCAGGTGCTCCTTCATTTCCTCCTTGGTGATCTCGAACAGCAGTTCGATCCGCCGGTCAAAGTTGCGGCGCATCCAGTCGGCCGAGGCGAGGAACACCCGGCGGTCGCCGTTGTTGTGGAACAGGAAGATGCGGCTGTGCTCCAGGAACCGGCCCACAAGGCTCCGCACCTCGATGGTTTCGCTCAAGCCCGGCACGCCAGGCCGCAGGCAGCAGATGCCGCGCACCACCAGCCGCACCTGCACGCCGCGCTGCGAAGCCTGATAGAGTTTTTCGATGAGCTGGGGGTCCTCCAGCGAGTTCATCTTGGCGAACACCAGCCCGTTCTTGTGCAATTCCTGGCATGCGATCTCACGGTCCACCAGTTCGCAGAAGTACTTGCGCAGGTCGTTTGGCGCCGAGACCACGCGCTGCCAGCGCGACGGCACCGAATAGCCCGAGATCACGTTGAACACGTCGGAGATGTCCTGCCCGAAATCGTCCTGGGCCGTGAAAAACCCCAGGTCGGTGTAGATCCGGGCCGTCTTCTCGTTGTAGTTGCCGGTGGACAGGTGCACATAGCGGTGGATGCGGTCTTCCTCCCGCCGCACCACCAGCGTGATCTTGGAGTGGATCTTGAGCTTGGGGATGCCGTAGATCACATGGCAGCCCGCGTCTTCCAGTTCCTTCACCCACTGGATGTTTTTCTCCTCATCGAAGCGGGCCTTGATCTCCACCAGCACGGTCACCTGTTTCTTGGCCCGGGCCGCCTCCTGGAGCGCCGCCACAATGGCCGAGTCGTCGTTGGTGCGGTAAAGCGTCATCTTGATCGCCAGCACATTCTTGTCGCGCGCCGCCTGCTGCACCAGGTCCACGGTGGGCTGGAACGACTGGTACGGGACATGGAGCAGGAAGCCGGCCTCCTTGATGTGGTCGAAAATATTCGGATAGTCCGGCTTGGGCGGCGTCAGCGTCGGAAAGCGCAGCCCCGGTTCAGGCACCTGGCCGGACAGCTCAAACAGGCAGCTCAAATCCAGGTCGCCCTCGCGGCGGACAATCTCCCCCGGCGGGAAATCGATGCCCTGGGCCAGGAGCGCCAGGTGCTCGTCACTCACCGCCGTCTCAATCTCGAAGCGCACCACCTTGGCCTTGGGCCGCTTCTTCAGTTCCGTCTCGATCGCCTTGAGCAGGCTGGCCGCGTACTCCTCGTCGGCGCCCAGCTCGCTGTCGCGCACGATGCGGAAGAGCGCCTGGCCCTCGATCTTGTAGCCGCGGAAAAAATTGCCCAGGTGCTGCCGCATGATCTCGTCCACGAGGATGAAGTGGTGCTCGTCCTTTTCCGCCGGCAGCTTCAGCAGGCGGGGCACCACCCGCGGCACCGGTACAATGGCCAGGTGTGGCTGGTTGTAGCGGGTGATCACCACGGCAAAGGCCAGGGTCCGGGAGGCCAGCGCCGGGAAGGGGTGCCCCTGGTCCACGGCCATGGGCGTCACGATGGGGAACAGGGTGGAATCGAAATACCGTTTGACGAAACGTTTCTGCTCGGGCGAAAGCTCCCCGGCGCGCCGGATGGCGACGCGGTGTTTCTCCAGCTCCTTGCGCACCCTCTTTTCGTACCCGTCGTAGTGCCGTTTCGTCAGCGCCTGGACGCGTTCCTGCAGCTGGTCGTACAGGTTCTGCGGATACCAGCCGAAGTCGTCCTGGTTTTGGTAGCCGGCGTCCAGCAGGCGCTTGAGGGCCGCCATCCGCACCATGAAAAACTCGTCGAGGTTGCTGGCGAAAATGGCCAGGAAATTCACCCGCTCCAGGAGCGGATTGGCGGCGTCTTCGGCCTCTTCCAGCACCCGTTCGTTAAAGGCCAGCCAGCTCAGGTCCCGGTGCATGAACCGGGCCGGGGGCGTTGCGGCCACGGCTGGATCCGGAGGGGTTTTTTCCGTCATCTCGTTTGCGGTTCCACACTAAGTGGTGAACGCCAGACTTATCCGGTTGCCCGAGATCTCCTCGAACAGATCCTTCTTCTCCTTGAAGCCGCTCTTTTCCAGGATCGCGTTGCCCTGGACCTGCGCCTTCAGCACGACGTCCTGGCCCTTGGTGATTTCCACGCTCAGCTGCGCGATCTTCTGTTTGTGCGACGTGTCCAGCGCGTTGGCGATGCGGATGAGCGCGGCCAGTTTCTGCGCCAGAATCTGCCGCTGCGCCGGCAGCGATTGGTAGAGCAGGTGGCTCCGCAGGGGGGGCGCTTTGCGATGGTAGCGCGCGACGCAGGCGATGAGCTTGATCTCCTCGTCCGTCAGGCGGAACAGGTTGAGCGCGCTGATGATGTACTCGCTGTGCTTGTGATGCGAGCGGTTGTGCACAAACATGCCCAGGTCGTGCAGGTAGGCGGCCAGGATCAGGTAGAGCACTTCCTCCTCCTTGATTCCCAGGTAACCCAGGAGCGCCCGGGCCATGGTTTCCGCCAGCCTGGCCACCTGCTGCGCGTGCTTCAAATCCGCATTGTATTTCTTGCACAGGAACGTGGCCACCGACACCAGCTGGTTGGTCTTCTGGTATTTTTGCGCCAGTTCCACGTTCAAAAGCGTCTGGGCCAGGATCGCCTCGGCCAGCGAGGTCTCGAGCACGTGGATGAATTTCTGTCCGCCCAGCGCCAGCAGCAGCCTGACGAGGAGCGCATAGCTGCGCATGGTCTCGGCCGCTTCGGCCGGGATGCCGAACTCGCGCGTCACCTCGTCGGCGGTCCTGGCGTCGAGCGCGGCCAGCAGTTCGTCCACGTCGGCCGGTTCCAGTTGGTAGAAAAGGGTGGTCGCCTGCTTCCGCGGCAGGATGGCCCGCAGGTGCGCCGAGTAGTTCTCGTCGATGAGGATCACGTCGTCGAAATCGGCGCCGGCCAGCATCCGCCGCAGGTGCTGCGCCTCTTTTTCCAGATACTCGGCCAGGGCCTCGTTCACCTCGGCCCGGCTGCCCTCGAGATTGGCGGCCATCTCCTTGAGCACGAGCGTACCGACCGACAACCCGACGTTGATCTGGGTGAACCCCTTGTCCATCACGGAAAGATCCAGGCTGCCCGTGCCGAGCTCGGCGATGAGCGCCTTCTTCGCGTGGATGGGGTAGGTCTTGCGCAGCTTGTGGTGCAGGTAGGCGTCGATATAATACACGACGTCGCCCACGGTGAGCAGTTCCACCGGCAGGCCGGTCTGCCGCAGCACCGTGTCGACGAACATGTCGTTGTTTCGGGCTTCGCGCACCGCGCTCGTGGCCACCACCCGCACCTGGGTGATGTCGTACTCCTTCAACTTCTGCTTGTATTTTTCGAGCACGCCCACGACCTGGCCGACCACTTTGGGCGCGATCCGCTCCTTGAGCAGGGTGTGCCGTCCCAAAGGCACCAGGTTCTTCAGCGCCTCCAACACCACCACATCGTTCTCCACCTTTTCGCCGATGAAGAGCTGGATGGAACTGGAACCGATGTCGATTACGGCCGCGCGCATGACTGTATCTATCCCTTTATTTCTAAAGGTGTTGGAAGCAGTTTTGGTAAGGGGACATGGTGGAGACGGCAAGAGCAAAAGGGCCGGTTTTCAGCCAGGAAACCGTGTGCCTCTGCCTGACTATTCACGAACTAAGACCAACATGGTTGTCTTAATGACCCGAACAGGTCTTAAACGCGGAGGACGCGGAGATCGCGGAGAGTCGTTTGGTCCCGCCGAAGGCGGGCGAGCCTCCGCGTTCTTCGCGGGCTCCGCGTTTCAAGCTGTTTGGGTTTGGTACCCGGCTGCGCAGCCTCTTTTTCCCGGCGCAGTCCGGGGGAAAGGCCGCAATACTATGTCGGATCATGTTGTTTTCCGGCGTGCATATTCTCCCAATCCGTTGGGAACGCTAATCCCTGGCCGCCTTTGGCGCCGCCGGAGGCGGGCAAGTTTCGCTAATATTCAGATTCAAGCGCGGGTGGTGCGGTGCGTGCTGCGCCCGCGATCTCGAGGCCACGGGCCTCGCGCGCGCCGAGGTGTTTGCCCAGCTCGAACAAGAATAACCGAAGCAACTCGCGGTCATCCTGCCGCGCCAGGCCCGCGAGCCGCCCTGGCTGCGTGCGCGCCGCGAGAAGCGTGCGGCGCATAAGGCAGCTCGTCGCGAAGGCGACGCCGAGGCCAGCGAGATCCGATCCGGTTATTCCGTCGGCTGCATGACGGCACTCTCGTTGGAGCATTTCCAAATGGAGACCGTGACCGGCTCCGTCTTGTATTGGCGGCGTTCGGCCAAGAAAAAGCCCGCCTTCGCCTGAGGCTACGGCGGGCAATTTTCTTTCCGCCGCGGAAAGAAAATTGGTGGAGGTGGCGGGAGTTGAACCCGCGTGCCCCTGACC
>JACQWL010000351.1 GCA_016209255.1 Verrucomicrobiota bacterium | reverse complement strand
GCGTCGGCAAGCGACGCCCCTACATCGCGACTGAATCGTTACGGCTGAGGCGGCCACGACACCCACGCCCGGAGCACCCGAAACCGCCGCCCTGGCCACGACCCGGCTAAGATCCTCCGTGGTCATGGGAATTCTCTTTGAGAAAGTTTCGCACCCGCCGCGCCGCCCACCTGAGAAAATTCTCTGTTCGCTTGCCCATTCCGCAGGTGCTTTCCTGCCGTGTGATCCGTGAAATTCCGGCCGGCCTTCCCGGCTGCTCCTCCCGTGCCTCCTGCTTCAGCCATCGCCTCCGCCGTTGAAACCCGCGTCCGCGCGATCGTGGCCCGCGCCGGTCCGCTGGCGGCGTTCCGCGAGCTCGTCGCCGAGAACGATGCTCTCATTCGCGCCCCCGCGCTGGACAACGGCCGCCAGATCGCCGCCGCCCGCGCCACGATTCATACCGAACTGGTTCGCGGGTGGGCGGAAGAACAGCAGCGCGCCTCCGGCTACGACAAGCCGTTTGCCGTCGTGGCCCTCGGCGGCACCGGGCGCGGGGAGATGGCGCCCCATTCGGACAATGACTTCGCCTTCCTTTTCGCCGACGCCCTCGAGGGGAACGCCTTCCTGCTCGAGCTGCAGCGGCAGATTCTCCACACGTCCGAGTTCCGCAACCGGTACGGCTTCACCTGCCTGGCGCTGCCGTTCAGTCTCGACGACCTTCCGGCGCTGGCGGACCGGCAGCTCAACGCCTTCCTCGACCTGCGGCCCGTGCACGATCCTGGTGCCCTGTCCGTTGTGTTTCGCGAACGGATACGCGCGTCCTTCGATTCATTTGCCCACTTCCTCCACGTGCGCGGCTTCTGGCAGGCCCAATGGGAAAAGGCCGCGGGCGAAAGCGAGCGGCTCGACCGGTTCGATATCAAGAACGACGGGCTGCGGGTCTTCCTCGCCGGCGTCTGGACGCTGGCGGGCCGGGATTTTCTCCACGCCCACGAAGTCTATCAATCCCTCCCCGATCCGAGGGATCTCGAGGCGTACGACTTCCTGATGCGGATCCGGGCCTTCGTGCACTCGCGGCGGCCGGGCACGCGGTTGGCCTTCGGCGGTGGCCATCACCCCGAGGACGTGCTCACCTTTGATGACTTCCTTTCCTTTGGCGAGATGCTCGGGCCGGACGCGGACGAGCGGGCCCGGTTCGAATTCGCGAACGATGTGCGGGCGCGGCTCCTGTCCGCCCGGCGGCGGGTGGCTTTGTTCACGAAGGGCGTCATCGAGCGCGAACTGAAGGCCGGCCGCCCGATCGGCCCGCGAAGCCCCATTGTGTTCGGCCCGGGCGGCTTGAGGCACACGCGCGCGACGCAGGGCCAGACTGGACCCGAGAAAAGCCGGGCCGCGCTGTCCTTGCTCCTCGCGGCGCAACATTACGCCGTGCCGATCGACCCCGCGGAATTGCAGGCGACCTTTCGCGATGCCGGCAGCTGGCTTGAGCGCGGGCCGGACCTGGCGGCGCTGTTCTACGAGTCGCAGGGCCTCGCCGATTCCTTTGCGTTTGTCTCCCAGCTGGACGGCGCCGTCGATCGCCTGCTGCCCGGCTTCGCGAAATTCGAGTGTTCGATTGACAGCCGGGTGATGGCGGAGCGCCGGTCGCTCCGCGGCGCGCTCGTTGGCCAGAAACTGCGCGCCCTGGAGCGCTACGTACGCGAAGGGCGGGCCGTCCTGGCGCGTGGGAGCTCCAGCGAGGGGGTCAGGGTCGAGGTCGAAGCCGCGCTCCTGGACACCGATCATCTGGCGGCAGTCAAACTCGCCCTTGTGACCAAACGCCTGCCGCTGACCGAGGACGATATCGCTGTCCGCGCCGACGAGTCGCGGCCGTTGTTCGCCCGTTATTCCACCGGATTCTCCGGGATTCCCCTGGCGGCGTACTTCGCTCCGTTCGCCCGGGAGTGCGACTTCCCGCCCGAGATGCTGCGGGTCGCCGAGTTCTTGGTCGCCAACCGCCGGGTCTTCAAGGAGCGCGCCGCGGGTCTGAACGACGCCCGCCAGGTGACCGAATTCGCGGAACTCTGCCGGGACGAAAATCTCCTGCGCACGCTATTTGTATTCACGTGTGCCGACCGCACGGAATGGGAATCGCCCGAAACCGATCCCGCGCGGTGGTTCAACACGCGCGAACTCTACGCCAAGACGCTGCAGCGCTTCCGGCCGGCGGCCGATCCCACCCGCGCCTTGCACGCGGCCGGCTATTCCCCGGAGCAACGGAACATCCTGAAGGACTTCGGCGAGGACTTTTTCGGCGGAGTGTACCGGCAGTACGCGAATCGCTTCGGCGCGCACCTGGTGCGGTTGATCGAGGAACCCGGGACGACGGCGGTCAAAGCGGCCATCGTGCGCGATGGCACGGCAATGATCCTCGGGGTCGCCGCCCGCGACTACCGCGGACTGGCTGCGACGATCAGCGGTGCGCTCTGGCACCGGCGGATTGAGTTCCGCCAGGCGCATCTCTTTTCCGCCATGCACCACGGGTTGGCGTTGGATTTCTTTCATCTGGCACCGAGTCCGCAGCCGCTCGCAGCCGACCTTGTCGCCTCAATCGAGGACGCCATCCTAAGGCGGCTCTATATTGCCGATGCAGATGAAGCCAGCCTGCCCGCCGTCACCGGGCAGGCAACGCTGCACGAATGGCGGCCCGCGCAATACTGCCTCAGGTTCGAAACCGCCGCGGGCGGCAGCGGCCTCATCTATGCGATAACCTACAAGATGTTTCGCCACCTGCGGGCCAACATCTTCGGCCTGACCGCCCACACCGCGCGCGGCAAGGCGTTCGTGTCGGTCTATCACAGTCTGCCAAACGACCTCCCGCTGCCGGAGGCGCAGCGCATTCTGGCGGACCGATTCTGAATCTCCGCCCAAGGGGACTTTGGTTTTAACCGGGCGCCACCATGACCGATCACGATGAGTTCAAGGAATTCGAACCGGCAAACGATGCGGAACTTCACGCCCTTGAAAGACGCTGGGCGGGCGGGGATTTGCGCCGCCACGTTACGCGAATCATGGATTTCATCGACCAGAACCGGAGCGTCATTCAAGGCTCAGTCGACGGAGCGCACCCTCCGGTCGCGGTGCTCGCCGTCGTCAAGGGTCTGATCGCGCAGGCTGGCAGCGTCCACCATCCCTCGGAAATGAGGGACCAGGCAGAAGAGATTCGAAACGAGATTTGGATCCGAGGCGAGAAGGGTGACTACGACCGTGCGTTCATCACCCGTGAGTGGACGTCACGGCATGCGGCCAACTGGCGCCGGTGGCGGCTCAAGGAGTATCTTTTCCTCGTGGAAAAACTCGGGACCGAAATCACGACGCGGTGTGGCTCCGACCAACGGCCGTCTGCGCCGCCATAGCGCAGGCAAGGGTCGGGCTGCACCTGTCGAGCTGGACCTGTAGCGGCGGTCTATGAACGCCGGGAACATCGCCGTGGCCTCAACGGCGGTCACAGAGCGCCGCGACAGAAAACGGCGATGCACCCTTATGACATAATGGCGCAAAAATAAGTCTGGACGGACGACGTGGAAGTGTCACGTTTCCCCCCGCATCAGGAACGAGTCGGCCCTCGAAAGCCGATTCCGCCAACCGGGCCGGGAGCGG
>JACQWL010000027.1 GCA_016209255.1 Verrucomicrobiota bacterium | reverse complement strand
TCGCCACGCATCGCACCCCGGATTTTGTGCGCCGCTATCCTTCGCTGCTGACGAAGCCGCCGCCCATGGGGCTGGTGGCCGGTTGGGAGATCAGGTTTAACTGGACCGGGATTCCGTTTGCGTGGACGCCGCTCACCGCGGTCGAGGTGATCGGCCTGCGACCGGAACTGCCCAGCATTTTGGAGGTGAACGCGGTGGCGCCGGAACGGCGCGACCGGAGCAAGAGCCTGGCGCTCGCGCGCCGCGGCGCCTGGACGGCGGGCCGGGATCTCCAGACCGTCCTGCAGCAGTTGTTCGGACTGCGGTGACGAGAGACATCCGGACGCAGGCCGCGCGGGGAGACTCCGACCACCGGAGCGCGGTGGCCCGCGCAGAATCAGCTGGGGGCCTTGAGCAGTTCGAGCAACGCTTGGAAACCCGGGAGGCCTTTCAATGCCTCGAGATCCGGGTCTTGCTGCAACCAGTCAAAGTCGCGGTAGCCCAGCACAATGGCCTGGCGGAGTTCGCGCAGGGCGTCGCTCTTCCGCTTCCTCAAAGCGAGGCTGCACGCGAGATTGTAGCGGGCCGTGGCGTTGGCCGGCTGCAACCGTACCAGCCGGCGATCCATCCTCAGCCCGTCGGCGATCCGCCCCTGCCGCGTGTAAAGCCCGCCGAGGATTTCCACGGCGTTGGTGTAGTTCGGAGACCGGCGCAGGACCGATTCGAAGAAGCGAATGTCAAATTCGGGATCATGGGCTTTTTCCTTGGGCATGGCGTTTGTCAGTTGGGGAGGTTTTCCGCTTCCGGCGGAAAATCAATCAGGTTCTTGCTCCACAAAGACCTGGCGGCTCATCCGCGGCGCGGGCACGACCCGGTCTGGCGAAACGCGTTGCAGTAGGCGCTCACCTGCAAGCGCTGCGAGACGGGGGTGAGGCCCAGCTTCGATGAAACCGTGCTGCCGTACCATTCCATGAAGGGCGCGCTGATTTCAAAAATCCGGTCACAATCGACGCAGACGACCTGCGCCACCTGGGTACGATCGCCCTCGCGATTGGGGCGGTAGAATTTCTCGCCGGAGCCGATGTCGACCTCGCGCAGCAGCGCACTCTCGGTCATGATAGGCAACGTGCGGTAGACGGTTGCGCGGGAGACTGAGTCGTCGATGATGCGGGCATAGTCGAGCAGTTGCTCGGCGGTAAAATGCTCCGTCTGGGCGAACGCCGCGTCGAAAATCGCCAGCCGCTGGTTGGTCGCGCGCAGGCCTTTTTTGGTCAGGAATTTTCGGAATCTTTCGCGGTCCGCCGGAATGGTCACGCGGCGAATGTCTTGCGCGCGGCGCTCGGGTGTCAACGTGTTCGTTTCCCACCGCCCGGCATTTTGCCCCTGAGCAGGATCCCAGCCGGGCGCCAGGCGGGTCCAAGCGCACCGCCGGGGGCGGGCGCATCTGCGAGATGCGCCGACCGGAAGCGGGCGGGCCGCAAATAAATTTGCCCCACCCGCAACGGGCCGCCGTGATGCGCGCGATGATCGTCGGCGTCCATCCGCTCGCAGGCTTCGACAAGCTTCTGCACTACCGCGTGCCGGAGAACCTCCGGGCGTCACTGGCCATTGGCTCGCTCGTGCGCGTGCCGGTTCTGAACGCGCTGCGGCTCGGCCTGGTGGGTGAAATCGGCGCGCCGCGGGACTTTCCCCTCGACCGGCTGAAATCGGTTGCCCAGGTGGTCTATCCCTTCCCCGCGCTGACCCCCGATCTGCTGGAACTCGCGCGCTGGATGGCCGGCTATTACGCGTGCGGCGTTGACAGCATCATTGAAACGATGATTCCGGCGGCGGTCCGGCAGGGCGCGGGGCTGAAACAGGATAAACTCCTCTCGGTGGCGCGGCGGCTGACCCCGGAGGAATGGGTGGCGCTGGAGAAGCGGGCGCCGCAGCAGGCGCGGCTCTACCGGTTGCTCGAGCAACAATTCCGGCCGCAGCACAAAGGCCTCGTGCTCGCGCGACTCAAACAGACCGCGGCGGTGGCCAACGCCCTTGTCGCGCGCGGGGTCTTGCGGGAAGAGACGCGCCGGGTCGAGCGGATCGCCTACGTGGACGAGCACACGGCCGGCGAACTCGTGGCGGCGCATCCCCACCAGCTCAACGCCGAGCAGCAGGTGGCGGTCGACACGCTGGCGACGCAACTCGGGACGGGAAAATTTGTCGTGTCGCTGCTGCACGGCATCACCGGCTCGGGCAAGACCGAGGTTTACCTTCGCGCCATCAACGACGCGTTGAAGGCGGGCGGCGGCGTGGTGTTCCTCGTGCCCGAAGTGGCGTTGACGCCCCAGACCGTGGCCCGGCTGCGCTCGCGGCTCGAAACCATGGTCCATTCGGTCGATGCGGCCCATTCGGCAGGCTCAGGGCCGGCCGGCTCCCACCTTCGCCAATCCGCCGGAGGCGGACAGGGGCTTGCCCGCCATACGGCGGGCTACGGCGGGCAGGCAGGGCCGGCCGGAGCTCATCGCTGCGTCGTTTGGCACAGCCATCTCAGCGACGGCGAACGGCTCGATGGCTGGTTGGCGCTGGCGAGGGGCGAGGCGAGGGTGGTGGTCGGCGCGCGTTCCGCGATCTTTGCTCCGGTGCGAAACCTGCGGCTCATCGTCGTCGACGAAGAGCATGAACCAGCCTACAAGCAGGACGAAACGCCGCGCTACCACGGACGCGACGTCGCGGTGATGCGCGCCAAGCTCTGCCGGGCGGTGTGCGTGCTGGGTTCGGCGACACCGTCCCTCGAGAGCTTCGCCAACGCCGAGGCCGGCAAGTATCGGCTGCTGCAACTGACGCAGCGCATCGACGCCCGCAAACTGCCTTATATCGACATCGTGGACCTGCGCATCGAGGCGGCGAAGCAACGCGCGATGCCGGCGCTGTCCGGGCGGCTGGTGAGCGCGATGCAGGAGCGCCTGGAGCGCCGCGAGCAGACGATTCTGTTCATCAACCGGCGCGGTTACTCGTCGTCGATGCTCTGCAAGAAATGCGGCCACGTCGAGGGATGCGCGCATTGCAGCATCGCGCTGACCTACCACCGGAGCGACGAGACGTTGCGCTGCCATCTCTGCGGCGGGCAGCGGCCCGCGCCGGTGCGGTGCCCGAAATGTGGCGCGCCCGACATCCGGTGGCGCGGGCTCGGCACGCAGCGCGTCGAGGAGGCGGTGCACCGCCTGCTGCCGCGCGCGCGCGTCGAGCGCATGGACACCGACACGATGGCGAAGAAGAACCGCTTCCGCGAAGTGCTTTCGAAATTCCGCGCCGGCCACATCGACGTACTGGTGGGCACGCAGATGATCGGCAAGGGGCTCGACTTTCCGAACGTGACCCTGGTCGGCCTGGTTGACGCCGACATCTCGATGCATGTGCCGGATTTCCGCGCCAACGAGAGGACGTTTCAGCTCCTGGTTCAGGTGGCGGGGCGCGCCGGCCGCGGCGACCGCGCGGGCCTGGTGATTGTGCAGACCTTCACGCCGCAGGCAGAGGCGATCCAGTTTTCACGGCATGCCGACTTCGCCGGCTTCGCCGCCGCCGAACTGAAGGTGCGGCGGGATTTCCATTATCCGCCTTACCGGCATCTAATTCATCATCTTTTTCGCGGACCGAACCCGGAAAAACTGAAGTTCTTCGCCGAGCAATGGGCAAAGCTGGTCGAGAAAACCCTGGGCGACCGCGTGGAGCTGCGCGGCCCGTCGGCGTCGCCCATCGAAAAAATCAAGGACGAATACCGCTGGCAGCTCTGGTATTTCACGAATGCGGTGACGAAGGTCGTGCCCGAGCTTGCGCGGCTCCGCGCCGGATTCGCCTGGGCCGACGACATCACCCAGGTGCTCGACGTGGATCCGGTCAACCTGGCGTAGCCGGAACGATGCGGTTGGCCGCGGGTGGGCGTCAATCTGTCCGCAAGGCTTCGACCGGGCTCAGCCGGGAGGCGCGGATCGCAGGATAGAGGCCGGCGAGCACACCGACGAGACCGCTGAAGATCACGCCGATGAGGAGCGCGGCGGGCGAAAGCTCGGGGCGGTTCGCTTCGACGACGACCTTTTGCAAAACCTTGATCAAACCAATGCTGGCGACGAGGCCGATCAGGCCGCCGGCGACGGCGAGGGTGAGCGACTCGGCGAGGATCTGGACGAGGATGTCGCCGCGTTTCGCCCCGAGCGCGCGGCGCACCCCGATTTCGCGCACCCGCTCGCTGATCGAGGCCAGCATCACGTTCATGATGCCGATGCCGCCCACAATGAGCCCGATGATGGCGACGCCACCGAGCGAAACGACGTAGCTGCGGCGGGTTTCCTCGAAACGTTGCAGCAGGTCCTCCCGCGTCTCGAACCGTACATCCTGGATGCCGCGATGGGTGTTGGTGAGAACGTTGGAGATTTGCTCGAGCGCGTGCGGAATATTGGCCACGTCGGCGATCTTTACGTTCAAGACGTCGATGTTCTCGTCGATCCGGAACAGCGTTTGCAGAGTGGTGAGCGGGATGAACACGGCGGAATTCTTTGCACTGAAACGGCCGCTGCCACCGCTGCCACCGAGGGCCATGCGATACTCTTTCAGCACGCCTACCACCGTGAACGGCTGGCCATTGATCGTGACAACGCGACCGAGCGGATCGAGGCCACGGAGGAAAAGTTGATCGGCGACGGACGAGCCCAGCACCACCACCTGCGTCTGCAACTCGAGGTCGAGTTCGCCGATGATGCGGCCGGTTTCGACTTCGAAGCGGTCCATGGCGAACGTCGCGGGCAGCACGCCGCGGACGTTCTGCCCGGTCGCGCGGCCCTGGAAAGCAAGCCGGGCGCCATTCGGAATCGAGACCTCGGCCGTGACGCGCTGGGCGAGCGGTACGGCGGCAAGGATCGCGTCGACATCATTCAAGGTGCGGCCCGGTGACAGCGGAGCGATTTCCCGCTGACTCTCGGGCGGTGGTCGCGACCACACGCTGATGCGCTCGATGCCGCCGGTCTCGTAAATCATCGTCTCCCAGCCCCGGAGCAGGCCCTTGACGACGCCGAGCATGCCGACGAGCGCGGCGGCGCCGAGAACGATGCCGAAAAGAGTGAGGAAGGAACGCAGCTTGTGCGCGAGGACTTCGCTCCACCCGCTGCCGATGCCCATGAAAAGCAGCCGCATGGGTGTGCTCAGGTGCCGGTGCGCCGCGATTTCTTCAGTTTCGGCGCCGCCACCGCCTTGGGGGCGGGAATTTCGCCGTCGAATTCCAGCGGTCGCGTCAGGGCTACTTCGTCATTGGGATTCAGACCGGAAATGATTTGCACGCGCCGGGTGTCGGCGACGCCGATTTCGATGGCACGCGCCTCGAAGGTGAGCGTGTCGGCTTTGCGCCGAAAGACGTAGCGCATGGAATCGGCGTTGGTAAACACGGCGGAGAGCGGAACCGCGGACACGTCCTCGACAAAGGAGAGCGTGAACGTGACCGTGGCGGACATGCCCGGCCGGAGACGCGGATCGGTTTCCTCGATGAGCACATCCACGGGAAAAACCCGGGTGCGATCCGAGTAGCTTTCGAAGGCGCTGGTGGCGATCCGCTTGATTTCGCCCGTCATCTGCACGCTCCGCATCGAGTCGACGCGGACGCGCGCGACATCGGCGACCTTCAGGCGGGCGACGTCGATTTCGTTGATGTTGGTGCGGACCATCAAGGAGGAGAGATCGGCCACCTCGCCGAGGAGCGTACCGCCGTTTTGAGCCGCGGCACTGGTCACGACCTGGCCTTCGGTGAGATCCTTGAGCAGCAAGGTGCCGGCGTGCGGCGCACGAATGATCGTCTTCGTCAGCTTGTCGCGAATGTTCGCCGCGCGGGCCTCGGAGATGGCCGCATCATTCTCCGCCAGCGAAAGGGTGATGCGCGAATCCTCGAAGTCCTTGGGCGTGATCAAACCGCGCTGCTGCAATCCGTTGAGCCGCTGGAAATCGGCGCGAGCGCGCTGGGCCTTGAGCTTGGCCGCTTCAATGCTCCGCTCCATCTCCTGGAGTTGCGTGAGCAGGTCCGTCTGGTCGAGTCTCAGAATCTCCTGGTTGCGTTCAACCTTCTGGCCGTCGACACCAAGAATCTTGACGATGCGACCGTTGATTTCCGAACGGAGCTCGGTCGAGAACACCGCCCGGAGCCGGCCAACGGCCACGATCTCCTCAGAGATGGTCGCGGCTCTCACGCGCGCGGTGGGGATCTTCTCCTCCCGCTTCGTTCCGAACAGGCCCGGGCTGATTTGTTTCCACACCAGTTTTCCGCCCCACCCGGCACCGGCCATCAGGGCGAGCACGATGATCGTGCGCAGAAGGATTCTCGGCCAACGGGAGGACTTCGCAGCTTGGGACATACGGGGGTTAGACGATTGGGAATGGGTTTGGAAACATTCGGTGATGAATCCCACGAAGAGTGAAAAGAAGCGATTTCTTTAATCCGAGCGAAAAAGCTGCCGGCCGTGAGGTAACAGCGAGACCGCCGCGGTTTGCGTCAAGATCGAGCTAATAGGTCGTAGAAGACTCCGGAATTCTTTTCCCACGGACTCATCTCCGGGCGGACTCTGCGGTGCCGCGAATGGGCGGAAGGCCGGAATCAAGCTGGGCGCGTTTTCAAATCTGTTTGTCATTCTGAGACACCCATCAACGCCACGTTGCGTGGTTTCTTACCAATGAACTTTCCGCAGCGCTGGGTAGGAGCCTGCTCGCAGGCGATTCTAAATCCTGTCCATCCGCGCCCATCGAGCATCGCCTGCAAGCAGGCTCCTACAACTGGCAACCGGGAGTTCATTGGCAGCTTACTTCTTCCCGGCGTACTCTTCGTAGCGCTCGGCGATGTGGGCGGCTTTCTCGTCGCCGGCATGGAAAAACAGCCGGTAGCGGAATGTGACGCTTTTCCCGGCTGCGACTTTGAGGTCGCCGGCGGCCGGATTCTCCAGCCGCTCGAAGTCATGCACCCCGAAGGGATTGGCGGCAAACAGTCCGTAGTCGCGCACATGCCACCAGGTGGGAAAGCGGGGGTTCTTGGGATGGTCGAACATCGCGATGCCGACCGTCTTGCCATCAACGGGGCCGTAGTAATCGACCCACTTGGCGCGCCTGCCCCAGGTGGCTCCGTCGCGCACGCCCTCGCTGTTGACGATATTGCCAAAACTCTTGCGGGGCGTCGGGTTCTTTTTGCTTTGAGAATGGCGTTGGACGAGGGTTTCGGCCACACGGATCGCCATCGTGCCCTCCTTGGTGTCCTGAAAAACGAGATCGCCGTGTGACGCGTGATGGGTGATCTCAAAATCAATCATGGGGCCGTGCGGCGTCTTGTGGATCCGCAGGGTCCGTTCGTCCGTTCCGAGCACCTTGTTGTCGACGGTCACCAGCCGGTTGCGGGAGCGGATGATGCCGGTCGTGTCTCCGTTCTTCACTTCGACAAATTCGTCGTGAACCGTTTTTCCGGATTTAGCGCCCTCCGCCCAAAAATCGATCCCGTTGACATTGCCGTGGCCGTAAAAGAGCGCCCGGTGGTGGGGATGATCCTGCGTTTCCCCGGGCACCTGCTTCATGGGGAAATTGCGAGTCAGGGCGGCATTGCCGGGGCCGATGATCGGGTAAAGAAAAGGTTTCGGGACGCCCTTGAAGTAGTATTCGGTGAAGAGACTCCCATCGATTTCGACCCGAAGGCGGTCGTCAAGGGTGGTTATCTTTACCCCGGTTTGCGCGGTCGCGGAGCAAGCGGCGGCAAGGAACGCCACCAGCAGCCATTTGAGGAGGGAATGTTTCATGTTTTTGGGAATAAAAGAGGAGAACCCGGCAGGGCATCAGAACGCTGGCAAACGAAGGCCCTGCGATCCTTCGCATCCGGCCGGATGCAATGGACCTGAGCGGTGCCGCGTTTTCAAGCATTTCGTGGCGGGGAGGGATTTCCGACGTCCCTAGCCCGCATTCTTCACACTCTGGTTGGTTTTCACGCTTGGCCGACGATGGACCGGGCGGTGTTTCTGCGCTTCCCGCAAGTGCATGCGGGCTAAAAGCAAAACCCTCCTGAGGCGGGCAAGCCGCAGCGGTTTACCCGCCTCCGGCGGCGCCAAAGGCGACCAGGGTTTACCCGCCTCCGGCGGCGCCAAAGGCGACCAGGGTTTTGCCAATAGCCTGGACGCTCCAGGCGGCTAAGACCGCGGCCAAGGTCTTCGAACACGCTGAGGCTGCGCATGAGAGAAGCGTGTGAAAAGTTCGGGCTAGCGGCATCGAAAACAACCGGGAAATCTGCATCGGAGTCTTGTGTCCGTCCTTCCGCCGTCCAACCTCCGCTCATGAAATTCGGCATCTGCAACGAAATTTTTCAGGGGTGGTCGCTCGATGACACGTTTGCCTACGCGCACCAGGCGGGCTACGATGCGGTCGAGATTGCGCCGTTCACGATCGCAAAGTACGTCACCGAAATTTCCGCTGCCGAGCGAGCGCGCCTTCGCGAAGTCGCCGCCCGCGTGGGTATCGGGATCAGCGGCCTGCATTGGGTGCTGGCGCAGACCGAGGGACTGTACCTCACTCATCCCGATGCGGCCGTGCGCCAAACAACCGCGCGCTATTTCGTGGAACTCGTCGAGTGCTGCGCCGACCTCGGCGGCACGCGGATCGTCGTGGGTTCGCCGAAGCAGCGGAATTTGATGGATGGCGTCACCTACGCGCAGGCGTGGCAGTGGGCGACGGATGTTTTTCGCGACGCCGTAAAACGCGCGGAGGACCGCGGCGTGGTCATCTGCTTCGAGCCCCTCGCGCCGAGCGAGACCAACTTTGTGAACACCGCCGAGGAGGGCCGCCGCTTTGCGGCGCAGTTTTCGAGCCCGGCGATGAGCATCATTCTCGATGTCAAGGCGATGTCCTCCGAGGCAAAGCCCGTGCCGCAAATCATCCGCGAGAGCGCCGGCCGCTTCGCGTACTTCCACGCGAACGACGTCAACCTCAAGGGTCCCGGCTTTGGCGACGTGGATTTCGTTCCCATTGCCGCCGCCCTGCGCGAAGCCGGCTACGATGGCATGGTCAGCGTCGAGGTTTTCAAGTTTGACGAAGGCCCCGAGGCCATCGCCACACGGAGCCGCGAGTATCTGCGGAAGGTCTTCGGTTAGCACTCGGGCAGGCTTCGTCCGCCAGGAAATCAACGGGCCGGCACGGCAATCATGTCGAGCATGAGCGAGCGCTTCGGGCGGCCAATGCTCGTCACGTTCAACGCGGAAGCAGCGGCCGGACGCGCCGGGTCATAATAGACCGCGCGAATGTCGCCCAGCGCCTGGCGGGCGTTGGGGTCGGCCAGAAAATACGTCGCCTTGACCAAATGCCGAAAGCTGCTGCCCACCTCGAAAAGCGTGCTACCCAACTGATCGAAAATCCGTTTCCATTGCTCGCGAGGCGTTCCGCCCTCGCCACCGTCGATGCCGGATATAAAGATCAGCGGAGCGCCGGCCGCCACGGTTGCAATGCGGCAGTAATACGGCGACGAGGTCATCCCCGGCAACCCGAGGAAGGCGGCCGCGTCCTCCGGTTTGCGCTCCAGCGTGCGGGCCGAGGCGACAAGTTCGATTTCCGCCGGTGAGCTGGAGAGCCACTCGATTAACACCAGCGGCGGCACGGGTGCGCCGCCGAAGCTTTTTTTCACTTCGGCCACAGCGAGGGCGTGATCCGCGAAGGGCGTGATGAATGCCTTCACCTGCACCACGTCCGATTTCGCCAGCCCGATATGCGCAATGCTGGCATGCAATCGCTCCATCGTCAGCGCGACACTGTCCGCCAAATCCCGGCCCTTGTTTGCCTGGCCCGAAACAAACACTTTCCCTCCCGCCGGCATCACTGCGGCCCCGTCCGCCAGGATCTCCACGGATGCGGGCGCGCGAGTAACCGCCGCAATCGCGTCGAATCCGACCAGCGCGCCTTTCATCGCGAGCGGCGTGCACACCAGGGTGACCGCCGGAGGCGCGCCGGCAAAGCGCGCGGCAATCACGGCGTCGACCGCGGGCGTGGCACTGTCGTCGGCGACGTACGCGTTGAGGCGCAGCACGCGCTGGAGATCCCCGCCCGCCTTTGCGAGTTGCGCGCCGAGATGGCCGAGGGCCTGTTCGGCCTGCGCCCGTGCATCGCGCGCAACGTCGGTCGCGAACACCTGCCCGGTGAACATCATCGGCGCGTCGGCCGCACGCACGGTCCAGGCGGTGCCGCTGCGGTCGTTTTTTGCGACCCGCTGGATCGGGCCAGCCGGTTTTTTTTCGCTTTGGGCGTCCGCCATATTCAGGGCGCCAAGTGCGGCCATGGTCGTGAGGATTTTCTTCATCTGGGAGGAGCCTGTCGGACTTTCAATGAATATCTATCTTCGGTCGAAAACTTTATTGCGGTGGCGGGCGCCGGCCTCGACAGGCTCCTCCAGGCAGCGCTCCGCGCTGCGAAAACCGGCTTTCTTCTCTTGAGTTTCCGCCGCATCGTGGTGCGCATCGTGGCGGATTGAGGAGTCTGTCGGATGGAGCGGTTTGCATCGCAGCGAAATATTTGGGCTTATTCCGTACTTTCATGGCAAGCCCGCCAAATCCTACGGTTGAAAGATGCCGAACCTGGCGCCGGCCTGAAAGATCAGGGCGTTTCCCCGGTGCTGGCGGCGAGTTCCGCATCCGTCCACGGGTTGGCCCGCTTGGACGAGACGCGACGGCGGATGCGTTCAACGGCGTCGGGATCGACGGCGGAGGCGTCATTGCCAAACGAGCGGCGGACAAAGGTGAGGACACCGGCGACTTGTTCGTCGGTGAGGCCCGCAAGCCCCACCATCGGAGCGGCGAAACCGGGCGTGCCTTGTTTGCCGTTGAGCACAATGCGAATGGCGGCCTCCGGCGAAACGGCGTTGGACCAGCGGCCCTCTTTGAATGAGGGGGCGAGGTCGGAACGACCGAGACCGTCGGGCTGGTGGCACGCGGCGCACAGCCCATAGGTGACCTTGCCGGTGTCGAACAGCGCTTGCTGCAAGGGGGTCAACGGTTGGGTCGGCGGGCGGTTGGCGCGACTCGCGCGGCGCTGGGCGATGGCCGCGGCTCCTTCGGCCGCCTTGCGCCGGACCCAGCCATCCGGTGCGGCCGTCGCAAGTTGCGCGAGGGCTTTCTCGGGCAGGATTGCCCCGCGTGATTTCGTCGCGCCGCGCATGAGCGCAATCCGGCACAACTGCGGCAGCCGCTTGTCGCTGATGGCAGCCACGAGCGCCTCGGAAGAGGCGCCGCCCGCAACGACGAGATGCGTGGCAAGGGACTCGAGCAGGCCGTGGACGCCGAAGGTGAGGCCGCGATCCGCAACGATGCGGGTCTGCAGGCGCTGCAAAACCTCCAGTTCGTGCCCCCGCAGGGCAATAAGCACACCGTCGGCCAGCGAAGGATGTTCTGGAGCGCGGGGCAGGAGGCTCCACAACAGCTCGCGCGCCACCGGATCCTCCGTGCCCGCAATGCTCAGCGCCAGGTGCGCCAGAACCATCGGTTCTTCGCTCCCGGCCCTCGCCTTCATGAGCGCGAGCAGTTTCGCCCCCGACGGGTTGCGCAGGAGCGGCGTGGCGGCCTGCACCGCGGCGGCCCGGACACGCGAGTCCGGGTCGGTCAATGCGCGTTCGGCGTCGGCGGGCGTGAGCGACTGCAAGCCCTCGAGACACCACAGGGCGGAAAGCCGGTCGCGCGGCTTCGGGGCGCGGGCGAGAAGATCGCGCAGCGCGGGCACGTGGGCGGGCGAACCCGAATCGACGATGCGGCGGTGCGCGGTGTCGCGCGTCCAGCCGTTCTCGTGCGTGAGAAGTTTGATCAACGCGGCGGAATCGGCGCGCACGAAATCAGGGGTCTTCGCCCGCGGGCCGCCTTCGTACACCACCCTATAGATCCGGCCCAGGCCCCAGAGGGGCCGATTCAGCCCGCGCTGCAAGATCTGATCGCGGAGAAACGTCGTAATGAACTCGTAGCCCTCCAGCATCCCGCGGTAATAGTCGACGACGTAGAGCGCACCATCGGGCGCGTTGGCGAGATACACGGGGCGGAAACGCTCGTCGGTCGAGGAGAGGAATTCCGTGTTCAGGTAGGCGTTGATCGCCGTGAGCCGGCCCTCGGCCTCGAGCAGGAGATTGCGCTTCACCAGATTGCCCTCGGGGGCGGGCACAAACGCGTTGCCCTCGAAGGCGGCCGGAAAATTTGCGCCCCGATAGATCAGCGACGCCGACGCGGCGGAAAACGTGTTCAGTCGGCCATCGTCGCGGAGCTGGTCTTTCGTGTAGCCGCGGTTGACGCCCGGGGTGGGGCGCACGGGCCAGGTCGACTGGTCGGTCGCAACCTGGAATCTTATGCCGTAAAGCGACAGCCGCGGATCGAGCCCGCCGGCGTAGTGGGAGGGAAGAAAGTCGCCGCGAAGCTGGTCGCTGTTCGACGTGTAAAAGCGCCGGCCGAAATCGTCCTGCGTGATGCCCCATTGCCCGACCGCGGGTACCGGCTCGCGACGCCAGGGGCCGGTGGCGTCGGGCCGCCAGCGCCACTTGTAGCTCGCGTTGTAGAGCCAGTTGTCGTGCCCCCAGAGCAGACCGTTGGGGCTGCCTTCCACGTTCGATTGCGTGCCATAATCGTCGTCCAGTGACGTCTTCTCATCCATCACCGCGTCGCCGTTGCGGTCGCGGGTGAGCCAGAGGTTGGGCGGGTCGCCGATCAGCACCTGATCGCCGACGAATGCGATCGCGCGCGGCACGTCCATGTTGTCCCAATAAACCGTGCGGCGGTCCATGCGGCCGTCGCCATCCGTGTCCTCGAGCATGACCACGCGCCCCACCGGGCGCGTGGGTGGCGGTTTTCCCGGGTCGAGGTAGACCGGCAATTTGGTGATAATCTCGGTGATGTTGTAGGCGCTGAGTTCAGCGACCCACAAGCGGCCGCGAGGGTCGAAAACCATCATAACCGGGTCGTGGACCAGGGGCTCGGCGGCGACCATTTCGATCCGAAAACCCGGGGGCAATGAAAACGAGCGCAGCGCTTCCGCCGGCGACAGCACGGGTGCCGGCGGGATCTCAATGTCCGGGCTCGGCGGGCGCTGGGGATCGCCGCCGGGACGATCGCCGAGTTGCGCGAGGAGGGGAGTGGCGGGCGCGAACCCGGCCAAAAGTGCAGTGGCCACAAAAAGCCACCTCGAAACGCGGGACATAATCATGGAAATAAGTTTTCTGGTGTTGGCGGGGGTGACGAGCCCTCGCGGCGGGCGGATGAATTCGACAGGGCTTCTCACGCACGGCCAGAGGGAAGTCGAGCGGAATTGGGATATCCGTCCAATGGTGGGCGTATCTTGCCGGTAGTGAATCCGACCGCGATTTGAAAACGAACGCTGATGCGGCTTATTCAATTGACGCGCCGAAATCGAAATGAAGCAATGGTGGTTCCGTGACGACCTGGGGGTGAGATTCTCACCTCGAGGGAGTGTCTCTTCACCTAACCCAAACCCCCTAACCCAAACCACAAACCCATGAGAACTACTGTATCCTTGTTTCTTCGCGGAGGGTGCGCCCTCCTTATTGCCTGGTTCTTCCCCTTGCTGGCTTTAGGCCAGGCGGGCGGCGGAACGATCACCGGCCAGGTGAGTAACGCCGCGACCCTGTCCTATTTGGAGGGCGCGGTGGTCGAACTGGCGGGCGCAAATCAAACCACCATCACCGATCGTGAAGGCCGGTTTCAATTTAGCGGCGTCGGCGCTGGCGCAGCGACGATTGTGGTGAGTTTCACCGGTCTGGATACGAAACGGATTCCGGTGTCGGTGGGGTCCGGTCAGAGGGTGGTTCAGGATGTGGAACTTACCTCGGAGATCTACAAGCTCGACAAATTCACGGTGGCCGGGGAGCGCGAAGGCACGGCCAAGGCGGAAACGCTGCAACGGCAGGCCCCCAACGTGAAGGCGATCGTGTCCTCCGACACGTTCGGCAACGTGGCCGACGGAAACATCGGCGACATGCTGCAGCACATGGCCGGACTGACGGCCGATTACAACGGACCGGACGTGCGCCAGGTGAGCATTCGCGGTGTCGGTTCCGCCCTGAACTCCGTGACGATGGACGGCCAGCAGGTCGCCAGCGCCCAGTCGGCCGGCACCGGGCGCCAGTTCGAATTCGAACAGGCATCCCTGGGCAACATCGAAACGATTGAGGTGACGAAGGCGCCGACGCCGGACATGGACGGAGCGTCAATTGGCGGGAGCGTGAACCTGGTGACGAAGAGCGCGTTCGATCGCGCCGGCGGCCGGCTGATCACATTTGGCGCCGGCTTCACCAGCCAGCCGGGCTACAACGGTCCCACCGGCAAATGGAAGCAGCCGATCAAGGGTTTCGGTCCCTCGGCGAATTTCAGCTATCAGGATGTGGTCGGCGAGAGGCGCAACATCGGCATCACGCTGACGGGTCTCGTGCACAGCCAGGCGGTAGGCGGCGCGATTATCGCAAATTCATTTGAGCGCAAAGATGCCCCCGGTCCGGTATTCAATTACGCCACCACCCGGACGATGGTCAATGGGGCCACGCGCTCCCGGATCGCGACCGGCCTGAAGCTGGACTACCGGTGGAGCGATCAAACCACGATCTCACTCAACACGTCGTATAATTTCTTTCACGAAAACAATGACACGCGGTCGCATGCCCTTGCAAACATCGGTGTCCCGACCGCGGCCGTTCCGAACGTGCTGGCCACGGTCGATGCCGCGGGCAACCGCATCAGCGGCGGTTTTGTCAATCCGAACTACTCCGATACCTTCACGCGCTTGTACGCGAATGCGAGCGCCACAAGCATCATCACGATGACTTCGAATGACAAATCGGGCCGCACGATCCTGTTTTCGCCGGTCGTGAGGCACCGGTTCCCGGGCCTGATGATCGACTATAGCGCCAGTTATTCGAACTCGGCCACCTACTACGACATCTCGCACAACAACGACAAGTACGACTCGCGGCCCAAAGGCACGATAAGCTATCGGCTCGCGAACCTCGGCTACAGCATTGACCGCTCGAAAGATTCGATTTGGCCGACGATTGTGCAGACCGAGGGTGCCGACATGAATAACCTGGCCAACTATGGCACGTTGCTGCTCTCCCAGACCGATTTACGCGGCTTCGATACGGTGCTCAACGGGAAGTTCGACTTGAAAAAGATTCTCCCCTTCACCCTGCCAACCTACGTCAAGACGGGTTTCACGGTCCAGAAGCAGAAGCGCAAGCTCTGGCAGGATCCCCGGCGCTACAATTACACGGGACCGGACGGCGTTTTGGGCACCGGCGACGAAAGCGTCGATCTGCGTCAGTTCCTGGAGGATCCACATCCCGCTACGGATGATGAAGACAAGTTCTTCAAGAACCGCGGCGGCATCCCGCCGTGGGTCAACCCGTATGGGGTCGCTCGCCACCAGAAACTCTATCCCGAACTGTGGAAGGAAGACATCGCCTTCACCTCGGGTAAGCTCACGACCCGGCAGATGATAGACGAGACGGTTTCCGCCGCCTATGTCATGGGCAACGTGCGCCTGGGCAAGGCGTCGCTGCTGACCGGCTTGCGCTTTGAAGATACCCGCGACAAGGGCGAAGGCGCGCTGAGCCGGCTTTCGCCGGCCGAGGCCGCCCGTCGGGCGGCCTGGGTCGGGCCGGTGACGGATCCGGAACAGCGGCGCCGTAATCTCGAGCAATTCGGTGGTCGCTTTACGAATGAAGGCAAATACCAGTTTTACCTGCCCGGCGCGCATTTGAAGTTTGAACCGATCGACGGCTTGGTGACGCGGCTGAGCTGGTCGACCGGCGTTGGCCGGCCGGCCTTCGGCTCGATTATCCCGAACACGGTGATCAACGACAACGCCGAGACGGTCACGGTGACCAACCCGAATCTGAAGCCGCAATATGGGAAGAACTGGGATCTGACCACGGAGTATTACTTCAAGCCGCAGGGCATGATCTCGGTCGGTGCGTTCCGGAAGAATATCACGGATTATATTGCCTCGAACAACAGCCGGTTTGTCGAGGCCGGCCAGGACAACGGTTTCGATGGCCAGTACGTCGGATACCGCATCATCACGACGATCAACGATGGCTACGCGAAGATCGAGGGCCTCGAATTCAGCTACCAGCAGCAGTTGACCTTCCTGCCCGGTTGGTCGAGGGGCTTCGGGCTTTACGCCAATTACACCAAGCTCCGGACCGAGGGCCAGAATTCCGCGTTCACGACCGGTCCGAGCAGCAGCGCGGGTGGCACCATTGCGGGCTTCCTCGACAAGACCGGCAACATCGGCCTTGGCTACCGCGGATTCGGCTTCGATCTACGGCTGCAAACCGTTTATCGGGGCAAGTATCTCCGGGCCAACAGCACCGTCGCGGCTCTCGTTCAGTGGCAGGAGCCGAAATGGACATGGAACTGGAAGTCACGCTATACTTTCTCGAAGGGTCTCGGTGTCTTTCTTGATTTGGAAAACATGTTCGAAGTGCCGCTCGACCGCATTTACGCCGCTTATCCCGAGCGGGTCATCAGCTACCGCACGTTCCACACCAAGATTGTGGGCGGCATCACCGGGCGGTTCTAACCCGGCATCGCTGGCTATATAATCAGTTTGATGTGCAGTAGAGAGACCCGGCTCCAAAGCCGGGTCGCTTTTTTTGGAAATGTCGGAGTGACCCGCTGGTCACGGCGCCAAGAAATGCGTTGCGCCACGGCTCCGCTCGGCCGTGTCCGACTTCCATAGCCCGCCATCCAGACCGGCCCCTCCGGTGTGACGTCCACCGCGGCCGCCCCGCCTTCCAGAAAAGCACATATGGTCGCTCAGCCGCCGGAGCGGCCTGGAAAAGCACGGCTGCGTTGCGCGCGCCAGGGCCGCGGGCTCGCGGCGCCTGCAGGGATGACCCGCAGCCTTCTGGCGCCCTGGCCCGCGGCGCGTCCGCGGCAGACGAGGACGTTTCCGGGGCGGCCAAAGACGGTGCGGGTACTGGTTGACTTGGGGTGCGCTTGGGACAGAGCATTCAGTAAGTTGGTGTTCTAATTGCCCGGACCCAGGCCTTTTTATTGCCGTGAGCCAACCGACTTCAACGCCCGCATCCTGCGCATCCACCTGTGTCGTCCCGCCCGTGGAGCAATCGCAGTGGTTTGCCAACGAGGTCCACGCCCACGACTCACAGCTCAAATCGTATCTCCGTGGCTCGTTCCCGGCCGTGCGCGACGTGGAGGATGTGGTGCAGGAGTCTTATCTCCGGGTCTGGAAAGCGTGCGCGACGCAGCCGATTCATTCGGCCAAGGCGTTTCTCTTCACCGTCGCCCGTCATGTTGCCCTCAAGGTGTTGCGAAAAAACGGCAACGCGCCCTTCGTTCCTTTGGGGGATTTGGCGGCGCTGCGGGTCTTGGATGAAGGGCCCAACGCCGCCGAGACCGCCGACGTGCAGGAAAAAATCGACCTGCTCGCGGATGCCGTGATGGCGCT
>JACQWL010000329.1 GCA_016209255.1 Verrucomicrobiota bacterium | reverse complement strand
GGACTCCACGATTCACGGCCTGCTGATCAACCGCTCCCGGCGGGCGGAGGCATCTGTGATTGTGCGCCGCTCTCATCACTTCCAGATCACGGATGTCACGATTCTGGACTCGGACGGCGCCGGGCTGTTGCTCGAACAGGTCGAGTGGACGCGCGTCTCCGGCTGCCTGATCCACGACCGGCGCCCAGAGGCGAAAAACCCAGTCGCGATCCGGCTGACGGGGGGCAGGAAGAACCAGGTGTCGTCGAATCTGGTCGAAGGCCGGATCGAGCTGGCTCCGGGTTCGACGGAGCGGGATTGAAGCGGTACAAACTAACGAGGCGCCGCTCCAGACCGTTCTGCGCGGTGCCACATTCTGGTACTTGAGGTTGTTGAACAGGGTGGCAGCGAGCGCCTCGTTAGTACGGTCCGCTGCGCGGACCGGTCCAATTTTCCGAGCGCCAAAGGCGAGTCAGCTTTCAGCCCAGGCCAACGGCCTGGGTTTGGGGCCACAATGTCAGCCCGGCCTGAAGGGCCGGAACCTCTTTCCGGTACAAACGGAAACCAGTCATGACGCCGGGTACGGCGCCAAATGTTTCCGATCGCATCTCGCGGCGACTGAGCCGTAACAATTCATTCGGAAACCACGGATGAACCCAGTGCGGCCATGCCGCAACCAAAAGGACAAGGCAGTTTTTAACCGCTAATCTTCGCTAATCTCCGCTGATAAGATCCCGGAAACTACCTGCCGCGCCTCGCCGATTAGGCGAAGCACGCACGCCCTCACTTGCCCTTGATTCTGAAGATGAGCGCAGATTAGCGGTTCCTCCTCCGCTTGGTCCGCGTAATCCACGGTGAAGATAGCCAAAAAAATGCACGCGGGAAAACAACATGTTCAAACAGCCCGAGCACTGAGACAAACATGCTGGTCTCTACGCTCGGATAGTTAGACGGATGGACACGGATGCAGAGGGCAGATCCCGGTTCTTGTGCAGCGACGACTGCGACACCATTTGGTAAGCATCGCCACGAGGTCCAACCGGTCCGAATTCACCGGCCAAATCCGTGTTTATCCGTGTACATCCGTGGTTGAATCGCATGGACACGGCTGAGGACATCGAAATAGCGCTGGTGTTCAGAGAAATGTCGGCCTCGGTGGAGCTCGGCCCTCCGTTGGGCGTGCCGGCTGCGCCGGCTTGGATTGCTTGGCGGTAGGAGCCTGCTCGCAGGCGATAAGAGATGTCGATTATTGGCGCGCGGAGAATCGCCTGCAAGCAGGCTTCTACTCTTGAATCAAATGCCTCAGGGCATGCCCCGAGGAAGGTTCCTCACCAATCAGTTTGAGCTGCCCAGGGAGTGAACGCGGTTCTGCGGCATGGACACCGTTACGGATGATGCTTTTGATGGGACCGGCAGCGTTGAGCCTACTTTCTCCCATGTTAACCGCACCATATCCCACAATCAAACGTGCCGCCGGCATGCTGGCACTGGCGCTGGCCGGCACGGTCAGCACTTCCGCGGCAGGGTGGCAGAAACTGGCGCCGCTGCCGGAGTCGAACGGCGGTTTCGTCTGCGGGGACGTGCACGGGACAGTTTTCGTGCTGGGCGGAACCAATTGGGAAGGAGGCCAGAAGAACTGGCTCAAGGTGGTCCACCGGCTGGATCCCGAAACGCTCCGCTGGAGTTCGCTCGAACCGCTCCGTCAACCGCTGGCCTACGCCATCGCGGGAACAACCGGTGGCGTTCTCGTCGTGGCGGGCGGCACCACGGGCCGCGCACCGTTTCCGGGCCTGCTCCGGATCGAGGACGGGCGGGTGAGCGTGCGCGACACATTTGGTATCGCCGCCCCGGCGGTCCTTTCCGCCGGCGGTCTCATCGGCGACGAATTCGTGTTCGCCGGCGGCACCGACGACGCGGCGAACGTCAAGGGCTTCCGGCGTGATGCCTTCGCGTGGAACATCCGTACGGGCAGGCAGCGGGCGCTTCCCGCGTATCCGGGTCCGGCCTTTGGCACCGCCGGGTCGGCGGTTGCGGGCGACGAACTGCTGGTTTTCGGCGGGGGGGTGTGGAAGGAAGAGACTCAGTCGGTCGCCAATCTCACGTCGGCGTATGCCTTCTCTCCGCGGCGCAACGCCTGGCGCCGCCTGAGTCCGCTGCCGCATCCGGTGCGCGGGCTTGCGGCCGTGGCGCTGGACGACAAGCATGTGTATCTCGCCGGCGGTTACGCCGGCGATCCTGGCGCGTTTACGGACCGGGCCTTTGTCTACATCATCGGCGAGGACCGCTACACGCCAGCCCCGCCGCTTCCGTATGGGGCGATGGTCGGCCTGGTGAAGAGCAGCGGTTTCGTCTATTGCCTCGGCGGTGAAGATCAGATGAAGCACCGCACCGCCGCAGCGTATCGGATCGAACTGGCCGAGCTTTGGAAACGTTAGCCGCCTGTCTGAATTCCCTCGATTCGCCGGCTGCAGCCGTGTAACACGCACGTGCGGTCGTTTTCGCGTCAATCCGGGGACTTTTCCAACCTCAAACCCCAATGAAGACCATGAAACCTTTCACCCACCGTGGCGTTCGCGTGCTGGTCGGCACGTTCGGAATTGGCTGGCTGGGCGATGCCGGGCTGCGCGCCCAAGCCGCTCCAGCCCCTGCCACTTCCCCGGGACAAACAACGGCGGTGGCCGCGGCCGCAAAGGAGCAGGCGGTCACCCTGTCCGTGTTTGAAGTGAAAGCCGATCCCACCGACACCTACGACGCGACCAACACGAACTCGGTGACCGGCACCAATACTCCCCTTAACAAGACCCCACTCGACGCCAAGATCTTCAACCGGCAGATGCTCGCCGCGCGCGAGCAGCACGACCGTCTTCGCCCCCGGGGCCACGGGCAACAACTACGTCGATCCCGCGACCGGCGCCATCGGCACCAAGTGGGCGATGAACCAGTCGATGACCGCCACCCCGTTCTGGACCGGCGCCCGCGGTTACCGCGCCGCCGTCGCGTACAATAAAGATCTCGGCAAGTGGTTCGGCCGCCACCAGGCAAGCGTGTTTCGCCAGGACATGTGGTCGTGGGTCAACCAGCAGCCGTGGCGTTTCTACGAGACCGACGCCAGCGGCAACGTCATCCAAAACCTCGCCAATCTCACCAACGCCGACTCCGGCCGCATCACGATGCCCGCGGTGTGGATGCCGATCTTTCCCGCCACCATCATCGGTGGCCGCGACTGGCCGGTCGACACCATCGAGCACCCGAACGGCCGGAAATACAGATATTCCCCGCAGATCTACGCCGACGCCGCGCCGAAAACCGCCGGCAACCCCATGGGACTCTCCGGTCCGATCAATGCCGCCACCGGCCAGAGCAGCAACACCACCTACACCATGGATGACACGCGCGAGACCAGTTGGGGCGCCACCCTCTTCAGCGAGTGGTGGCGCGGCCGCATCGACACGATGGCCGGCTTTCGCCGCGAAGAGGCGACCGGTTTCCGTAAACACACCGGCCTGAAGCGCGGCCCGATTTCCTACGACAGCCTCACGACCGGTTTCGTCGCCGACACCCCGATCAAGGACCTGCGCCTTTCCGCCAGCTTTTCTTCCAACGGCAAGATCAACTTCGACACCACGCGCGACATCTTCAACGAGCCGCTGCCACCCGGCAAAGGCGTGAGCCGCGACGTCGGTTTCAAGTTCGACCTGTTTGAGCGCCGCATCTCCGGCAACGTGAACTACTATGTGTCCGAGGCGCAGAACTTCACCGCTTCGATCCCCAGCCGCGACGACGTGGACCCCAACGGCCTCAACGGCCGCCACGGCGGCAACGCCTACACCTACAGCAAGACCTCCGACGGCTACAACCTCACCCTTTCCTCGCGCCCGCTGCGCGGCTGGGAACTGCGGGTGAGCTTCGCCACCGCCAATGGCAGCGAGCGCAGCAACGTCACCCTCCCGCAGTTCTACAACGACCAGTTCAACACCACGACCGTCGGCGGCCAGGCGGTCGTCGGGGCGAAGACGTCGGCCACCGCGGCGGTGGTGCCGTTGCTCGTGCCCGCGGATCCGCGCGATCCCACCTCTCCGGAAATCCCGCTTTCGCTCGCGATGCTGAAGGACCAGAACAGCCCCTATTACGCGCAGCTCGACCTCGAGTCCGGACAGATTCTCAACGCTCAATCGATCGGCCTGCTCACCACGGGCGTCGGCACCGGCACCAACGGCCTCCCAATCACCGACCATCAGCTCGGCTTTGTGTCGCCCTCTGGCGGCACGTTGATCGTGCGCCGCGCCGGCGAGAAGACCACGGGCTATGCGGAGCGGAGCTACAGCATCATCAACCGCTATCAGTTCACCGAAGGCCGGCTGAAGAATATCGTCGTCGGCCTCACCACGAGCTACCAGCAGAATTACCGCGCCTATATGTACAACGACGCCGCCGACGGAAACCGGCGGAAGATGTTCTATTTCCCCGACCGCCTGCTCAACGACGTGTTCGCGGTCTATCGCTTTAACGTGTCGCGCCGCGTGCGCGCGTCCGTGCAGATCAACGTCGCCAACGTCCTCGACGCCAACCGTGTGCTCTACCTCGTCAACAGCACCAACGGCACGCTGCGGTATGCGCAATGGTTCAATGCGCCGCGCAAGCTCGCGCTCACCACCAGTGTGACCTACTGAGCACCACCGTGGCGCGCCAGTGCCCGCAAGCGTGCTGCCTGAAACTTACGAAACCAAGACAAAAGACCATGCCTGCAAGCGGGCACTTGCATATATGGTTTTGCGCCGGTCTGGAATCGGCTCTGAAGAATGGCCAGGGCTCTTGCGCCGGGGATATTTGCTCTGCCCGCACGTTCACTTTCGGGGCGGCACAAGGACGTCGATCCCGGGACGCAAGCCATAATCCGGCCCGAGGGTTTTGTAGTCCGTCCCGGCCCGGGCGTTCCAGTCCCACGCGATTCGCCCTTCCCTCAGGGTTAGCTCGCAGAAAATCCGCTGGGTGCCGCGCATCTGCCCACCCTTGCTGTCGGCATAGGCGAAGTCACCTCCTGAAACCCGCAGAACGGTCACATCCGCCGCGGCCCCAACCGTGAGGTGGCCGACCTCCGGGCGGCGGATGATCAGCGCCGGGTTCCAGGTGGAACGTAGGATTACCTCCTTGAGCGGCATGCCCATGTTCAGAAACTTGGACATGGTCGTAGGCATGTCCAACATGGCGATGTTCATGCTGAGGACGTGAAGGTCGGTGGAGATCGAGTCCGGGTAGAAACCCTGCTTGATGGCCGGCACCGCATTCCGTAAGACGAAGCTGCCGGCGCCATGGCCGACATCGAACTTCACGCCGCGGGCGCGGGCGCGATGCAGGTACTCGTAGATTTTGTTCTCCTCGTCGATCCAGGGCACGCTGGCCCGGTAACAATGGGTGCTGATGTCGCCCGGTCGCAGCCGTTCGGTCACAAGCTGCCAATAGGGGCGCTCGACCACGAAGAAGCCGAAATCGACCATGACCGGGATGTTCGCCGCCTTGCCGGCTTCGACGGCCCGGTCCACCGAGTTCCAGTCCGGTTTTTCATAATGCGCCGTCTTCACGCCGACGACGACATCCTTGTGCTTCGCCGCCAGCCGCGCCACCTGGTCGGGCTGAAATTCACTCTGGACCTGTTCGGCGGCGTTGGTGGACATCCCCAGCCCGGCGATGTTGATCAATGCGAACACGCGGGTCTGGGCCCGGTCGATGACGGTGTGGCGGAACGTCTCGAAATTTCTCCAGCCGGCGGTTCCCGCATCGACCATGGTCGTCACCCCCGACCGAAAACTGAAACCGTCGGGCAGCACGCTGTAGTCACCGGCCCAAGCCTCCTTGAGCCCCGTGGTCGCGAACAGGTGCACGTGGATGTCCACCAGGCCGGGAGTCACGTAAAGCCCCTTTACGTCGATCGTCTGCTTCGCCTGCACCGGGTTGATGTCGGCTCCGATCGCGGCGATTTTCCCATCGGCGATGGCCACATCCATAGGCCGGTCGACGCCGTTCTTTGGATCGATGACATGGCCATCCTTCAAAAGTAGATCGTAGGGCTGTGCCGCGACCGTGGCGGCCAGCAGGCAGGCGAGAGCAGCGGCAGATGCCTTCATGGTGGGCCTCTGGGTTCGCAGGTTCGGGTGCGCGGGGCAAACCCGAACGAGCAGGGGACGATGACGCCGACCTCGCGCGCCGCGCCGAAATCGCGCATCGAACTCACTGCGCCCGCGGCGCACGTGCCCGCGGCGTTGTTCAAGGTGCGGTGTTACGCAGCGGCTTCCGTGTTGTCGGAGTTCGAGGTGGATTTTCGCATGGCAAACCTGATCGCTGCCACGACACTCTGTGTAATGAAAAGATCGCCATTCCTTTTCCTCGGCCTCCTCGCCGGTCTGCCCGCCGCGTCCGCCGACCCGGCGCCGTTCGAAATTAGCGGCATCTACCCGCATCTCGCGCATTTCAATGGCGAGAACGAATGCGGCACCGGCGCGGTCGTGCCGTGGGCGGACCGGCTGTGGGTCATCACCTACGCGCCGCACAAGCCGAAGGGCTCGACGGACAAGCTCTACGAGATCGATGCGGCGCTCAACCGCACGGTTCGTCCCGAAAGTGTCGGCGGCACACCGGCGAACCGGTTCATCCACCGCGAAACGCAGCAGCTCTTCATCGACCCCTACATCATCGATGCGCAGCGCAACGTGCGCGTCATCCCGCCGGACAAGATGTACGGCCGTCTCACCGGCAACGCGCGGCATCTCACCGATCCGGCGAACAAGATCTATTACGCGACGATGGAAGAGGGATTTTATGAAGTCGACGTGCGCACGCTCGCGGTCACCGAGCTTTTTCGGGACGAGCAACTCCCGGAGGGACGCAAGGCCAACCTGCCCGGTTATCACGGCAAGGGCCTCTACTCCGGCCAGGGCGTGCTCGTCTACGCGAACAACGGTGAGCACGGCAAAGACGCGCTGACCAGGCCCGACATCCCCAGTGGCGCGCTCGCGGCGTGGAACGGCGCCAGCGACAAATGGGCGGTCGTGCGTCGCAACCAGTTCACGGAGGTCACCGGTCCCGGCGGACTCCACGGCAACGACAACCCCGCGAGCGATCCGATCTGGAGCATCGGCTGGGACCACCGTTCCCTCATTCTCATGGTGCTCGATGCGGGCAGGTGGCACGCCTACCGGCTCCCGAAGGCGAGCCACTCCTACGACGGCGCGCACGGCTGGAACACGGAATGGCCGCGCATCCGCGACATCGGCGAAAAGGATCTGCTGATGACCATGCACGGCGCGTTCTGGCGGTTTCCCAGGGATTTCGCCCCGGCGAAATCCGCCGGCGTCGCGCCCCGCTCGAATTATCTCAAGGTCATCGGCGACTTCGCGCGCTGGAACGATCGCGTGGTCATGGGCTGCGACGACACCGCGCTCAGCGAGTTCCTCAACAAGCGCCGCGCGAAGGGCAAACTCGCCGCGCCCGGCCAGTCGCAGTCGAATCTGTGGTCTGTCGAACCCGCGCTGCTGGAACGGCTGGGACCGCCCATCGGCCGCGGCGCCGTCTGGCTCGACGAGCCGGTGAAGAAAGACGAGCCCTCCGATGCGTTCCTGTTCTCCGGTTTCGACCAGCGCATGCTGCATCTCGCCCACGACGCGGGCGTGGCGGTGACGTTTGCCTTGGAAATCGACCGCGCGGGCAACAACCAGTGGTCCGAACTGCGGCGCGTGGCAGTGCCCGCGTCGGGTTATGCGTGGACATCTTTTGCCGCGGCGGAAACGGGCGCGTGGATACGCGTGCGGCCCTCGCGCGATTGCGCGAAGACGACGGCGTTCTTCTCGGCCCGCGGCGCCGACCGGCGCCCGATGCAGGCCGATGCGCGCTTCGACGGGCTGCTGAGAGACGGCGCGAAACCGGCGAGCGGCGGTCTGCTGCATGCGCGCGGCGACGGCCGACAGACGCTCGAGTTTGCGGCGGCGAGGATCGTCGGAGAGAAAACCGAGCCGGCGGCTTATTACGAGTTGGGAGCGGACATGAAGCTTGGCCGGAAAGACGAGCCGGCGGCGCTGGCGTGGATGGTGGCGAACGTGGCCATCCCGGTTGACGCGGTCGCCGTCGACGCCGCGTCGGTTGTGTACACGGACGAAAAGGGTCAGCGTTTTCGTTTGCCGAAAGGACGCGCCGATTTCACCGCCGCCGGGCCGCTCGGAGCCGAACGCACACTGCGCGAAGTGTGCACCGAACGCGACCTGCTCAACTGCGCGGGGACATTTTTCGAGGTGCCGGCGGAGAACGCCGGTGGCATCGCAAAGATCCGCCCGGTCGCGACGCACAACCGGCGCATCCACGATTTTGCGAGCTGGCGCGGTCTGCTCGTCTTGTCGGGCGTGGCCGCGGACGCGCCCGCCACGAATCGACACATCATTCGCTCGGACGACGGCCGTGTTGCGGTTTGGGTCGGCGCCGTCGATGACTTGTGGAGTTTTGGCAAACCCGTGGGGGAGGGCGGGCCATGGAAAGATACGGCGGTCGCCGCCGGCCAGCCGTCGGATCCGTATTTGATGACAGGCTACGATCATAAGAAGCTCACGCTGTCGCACCGCTCGCCCTGGAGCGTGCGCATGCGGGTGGAGGTGGATTTCACCGGCACGGGCAGGTGGGTGACGAATGCGGTCGTCGACGTGCCCGCCGGCAAGGCCGTCGACCAAAGATTCCCCGACGGCTACCAGGCCTACTGGGTGCGCGTGTCGGCGGACGTGGGTACGACGGCCACGGCGTGGCTGACGTATGACTGAGCCGGAACGAGGCAGTCGGCCGCCACTTCAAGAATAGAGCGACGAGCACCAATAGGTGGGTCGGCGACCTCCCGTCTTCGCCCCTCGGACTACGACGTGGCTGCGGTCAAGTGGCGCGCCGAAGCTCGCCTCAGGCGAGTCGCGTTGCTACCTCGCGCCAACTGAATTCATACGCCTGAGTTTGAAACTTGCTCCATGCAGCGCCGGGCTCCACTGCATCATCTCATGAATCTGAACCCGCTTCTTCTCGCGCTGGCCGGCCTGGCGCTGGCCGCTTGCGAGTCCGTTTCCGACGCGGCGGGCAACGTGCGGGCGAAATTCGATTCGCGCACCGACGCGCGGACCAGGATCTACGCGGCCCCGCCACGGGCGACGTATGCCGCGGCCCGCGCGGCAGCCGAACAGATGGGCTACCGGTATCTCCGGGGCGGAGCCGCGCAGGGTGAACTGGATGCGATGAGCGGCATTGCGCCGGGAGAGACGAACCGCAGTTCCCGGCAGATCGCGATGAAAGTGCGCCTGCATGCGACCCTTGATGCCGCGGAGACCGAGGTCCGCGTGCGCTTTTCGGAAATCATCGAGCCGGATTCGACGAACCGGGCCGGGCTCGCGACCGAGACATCGCTGCGCGACACGCCACACTACGAAGTGTTCTTCCGCAACGTGCAGCAGGCGCTCGATGCCCAGGTTGGTCCAAGAAAGAGTTAGGCCCCTCGAATGCGGAAAAATCCGCACGAAAACGTCTCGGCTTCATTATCACGTGCGACAGGCTGCCGGACATCCCGATTCTGCATGAGCGGCCTGCTCCATCACTTTCGCATCAGTCTGCGGATATACTTCCGCAACAAGATGGCCCTGTTTTATGGCTATCTTTTTCCGCTCATCTTCCTCGTGGCCTTCGCCGTGCTGTATCGGCACGAGAAGGTTCCGCTGGCGCGGCATATGGGCGAGCTGTTGACCGTGTGTGCGCTCGGCGGCGCGTGCCTGGGCTTCCCCACGATTATCGTGAGCGAGCGGGAGCGCGGCGTCTGGCGTCGCTATCGGCTGGTGCCGCTGGCGAGCGGCATCCTCGTCGCCAGCAGCGTCGCCGGTCGCTATTGTCTTATAATTTCCGCGGGGTTCCTCCAGCTGGCGCTGGCACTGGCCCTCGGCATGCCGATGCCGGCGCACCCGTTGGAGCTTTTCGTCGCGTTCAGTTTTGTGGCGTTTGCGTTGCTCGGACTCGGTCTCGTGATCGCGATGCTAGCCGACACCGTTCCAGCGGTGCAGGCCTTGGGCCAGTGCATTTTTCTGCCCATGCTGATCATTGGCGGCGTCGCGGTGCCGCTTTCCAGCCTGCCGCCGTGGGCGCAGCACGTTGCGGCGTTTTTTCCCGGCCGGTATGCGGTCGAGGCGATCCAGGCCTGCGTCAACGGCCTTGGGCTCGCGTCCGTCCGCTTCAGCCTGCAGTCGCTCGTCCTGATCGGCGCGGCTGGCTGCGTCGCCGGGGCCAAGATGTTTCGTTGGGACACGCAACAGCGGCTCACACTTCGTACCGGCAAGGCGTGGGTGGGATTCGCCCTGCTGGCCTGGATCGGGGTCGGGCTGACGGCCGAGTTTCGCGGACGCATCGCCATCGCGGCGGATGCGGAGGAGCGCGCACCCCGCGTCGTCGCTGCGACTCCGCCCGCCGCAGCGCCGGCGCCTGGGGCGGTTCCCGCCGCGCCGGTCGGCCCGCCATTGCCGTTGAAGACGCTCGAGCCGGTGCCGGTCGAACCCGCGGTGCATCCGGTTGCACCCAAGTCTTGGGCGGAAGTAACGATCGATAATATCAACGCGCTGGACTATCGTCTGCCACCCGACCGTGGCATCGTCACTCCCATGGCGGGACCGGGCGATGAACCCGACGAGGAGACGCAGAAGCAACTCGACGATATTCGGGCGAAGCTGCCCCGCTGGAAACCGGGGCAGGCGGACGACATCGTGCAGCGCGTGCGCAACCATCTCTATGTGGCCGCCGTGCCAGACGCCGTCCAAATGCAGATCGAGCGCTACGTTCCGGCCATCGTGTTCGAGCGGCTGCAAGAAACGATCCCGCGTGACCAGCTGGCGAAAATCCTGTGTTGGATCGCGCTGCACCCCGGGGAAGGCGACGACTCGACGATCGACGAACTTTCCGAACTGGATATTCCGCCCTTCTCCGTGAACGTCGATTTGGCGCGCGAACGGAGCTACTACTACGCGATCAAATTCGTTGGCCGGTTGACCGGAAGAATAAGATCCGGCGAAAGGATGCAGACTCCGGCGCCACGGTAAAGATGCCCGCCCTGCCGGGCCACCCCGGCGACGGCGCGGATCGAGTTCCGACCGATTTACATCATTCGGTGACGATCCTGCTAAAAGCTGCAAATTCAGATTGTCATCCATTAAATGACAAACTCCTCTGAACGACGGCGAATTTCCGGTGACGGACTTTACCGGGTGATACTTGTCCCAAGTCGGGACAATGCACCGGACACCTCGCACGGATGGTGGCGGACCGGGGCGCCGTCTTACTTCTTCACCGGGTGAATGTGAAGCCGGTGGAGCGCGGCGAGGAAGCAATCCATCCAGCTGGATCGCCAGTCCCGGCTACGCCGGGCCTACAGTTTGGACCTTTGCTGCCTCGAAGGGGCAAGGTTCGATAGCCCAAGGCAACGCCTCGGGATCGGATCGACAGAAGAAAAAAGCCCTGAATGGGCTTAACCATGGGCGCATTACGCCCTTTCAGGGCTTCGACCTTCCGTGAACCTGGTTTCCAGGGCGTTGCCCCCGACTCGCCAAGCCTTCGTCGCGGCCCGTCGATAGTCCAGAGCCGCGCCGTAGCTCGCAGAGCGAAGGCGGGCTGGGCTTTCGAAGGCGGCCCCGTTGGGGCCAAGCGGCATTTCACTATGAGCGTCTCCGAATGTCCAAACCGAACGCCCGGCTGCGCCGGGCTCGCGATGAGAAAGAAGGATGTCGACTCATCGATTACAGAAACCGACATATGTGTCTTTTTCCGAGCGCAGTTTCGGGAAAAGTCCGTACACTCGAAAACGACCGGCTCACCGCGACGAATTTCCGCCATGAACTCCAAGACCAGCCTGGCCACCGTGTTGCTCTCCTCCGTGATTTCACTCCTGCCCGCCGCGGTACCGGCGGGCGACGTCCGGTCGCTCGACGGCGAGTGGCGGTTTGCCCTCGACCGCGATAATCGCGGTGTCGCGGAACGCTGGTTCGGGCGCGCGCTGGCCCAGCGTATCAGACTGCCGGGCACTCTGTCGGCTCAGGGTGTCGGCGACGATGTCACGCCCGCGATCAAGTGGGTCGGCGGCATCATCGACCGGTCCTATTTCACCGCGCCGGAGTTCGAGCCGTACCGCCGGGCGGGCAACATCAAGGTGCCGTTCTGGCGGCAGTCGGAAAAATACTACGCCGGGGCGGCATGGTATCAGCGCGACCTCGAGATTCCGGCCATCTGGTCCGGGCGGCGCGTCGAGCTCACGCTGGAGCGACCGCGCTGGCAGACGCGCGTCTGGCTCAATGGGCACGAGCTCGGCACCCGCGACTCGCTCGCGGCCCATGGCATGAGCGACCAGGCGCATGCCTTCCTGCTCGCGTCGGGCAAGCTGCAGGCGCTCTGCTACAAGGAGGACATCGAGTCGGCCTTGCGCACGCCGGGAATGGGCGGATTTCAGTTGCTCGATCTGCACGATTTCCCGGGGCAGGGGACGGCGCTGGTTGGTGTGCTGGATCCGTTCTGGGAGGAGAAAGGCTACATCTCGCCCGCGGAATACAGCCGCTTCTGCAACGCCACGGTGCCGCTTGCCCGCCTGGACCGGCGCGTGTTTACCGTGGAGGAAAAAATCGAGGCCGAGCTTGAAGTTGCCCTCGAAAAAAGTGTCACGTATTACGTGACACTTCCTCTGAGGATCATCGCGCTTTGGGCGTGGAACTCGACAGAGTAATGTTAATCTGACCGAAAATCTCTTCAACGCACGACGCCGGCGAGCGACCGGTGGTTCCGCCCTGCCTCCGTTGGCCCGCCTTTGCGGCGGAAGCGGCCGAGGCTCACTTCCGCCGGGTCGCGGCGGACGTTATCACCGGCACGACCAGCCGCGAGGCACGCGCACCGCCATGGAAAACCGTCTGCTCCGCCGGGACCAGCCTGGCGTCGACGTTCTGATCCGCGGCGGTGTTGTGGTTGCGGTCGTAGTTCGGAAAATCCGAACTCGTCACATCGAGTCGGAGCCGGTGACCCTTGCGGAACTGAATCGAGGTGGGTCCCATTCGAATCACGTAGCGCATGGTCTCGCCCGCCACGATCGGCGCGGGCGCTTTCAGGGAGGTCCGATAACGGGCTCGCACCATTCCGCTC
>JACQWL010000328.1 GCA_016209255.1 Verrucomicrobiota bacterium | reverse complement strand
TGCACCGGATGCAGCGTTGCATCGGCCGGTGCGCCGATACCACAAGGCGCGAGACCCTCGACGGTCACGACCTCGCGCCCGGCGAACATGGGCAAAAGCGCGAGGCAGCTGTTGATCGCGCGATAGGTCGGCTTGCCGGCGGCATCGCGCTCCAGCAGCGCCACCGAACACGCGCCGCAGTCGCCCTCGGCGCAGCCGCATTTGCTCCCGGTGCGGCCCGACGCGCGCAACCAATCGAGCAGGGTCATCGTCGCCGGAAGACCTTCCACGCACACGCCTTCGCCGTTGAGCGTGAACTCGAAGCTCGCGGAACCGTTTTCCATGCGCCGTAAAAAACACCAACACGCCGGACACGCAAGGGAGGAGCCCGCTCCCGCCATTCACAACGCCGCCCGGTTCACATCCTTGTAGTAGAGGTAACTCGCCGGCGCCTTGCCCACCGCGGCGAACCATTGCGGGCAAAACGGCGCCATCCAAATCGCGTCGCCGGCCGCGACCGGATACCACGAGTCCTCCAGCCGGTAAACGCCCTGCCCCGCCAGCATCAGCAATCCATGCTCCATCACATGGGTCTCGACGAAAGGCAGCGTCGCGCCCGGCTGGTACGTGAAAATGTTCATCGCGAGGTCGAACTCCGGCTCATCGGGCAACAACACCTGCAGCCGCGCATCCGGGTCGCCGAGGAACGGCTGGCCCTTCACTTTCGCCGCGTCGCCGATGATCGCCTTTGGCGTTGTCACCCCCGCGAGCGGCGCAAATTCCTTCTGAAACAGCGTCACCCGCGTCCCCGCTTTCGGCGCCGCGATCGCCCACGCCTCGCCGGCCGGCGCGAAGAAAAACCCGCCCGCCGGGCAGCGTTTTTTCTGGCGGCCGATCGCCACGGTTCCGCCGCCGGACTCGAAATAGCCACCCGTCTCCACACCACTGGCGGGGAACACCGCCCGCCCGCCGGCCTCGAACGTCACGAGCAGCTGGGCAAATCCCGCCCCCATCGCCTCGTTGATCAAGATCACCGCCGCCGCCCCGGTGATGCCGGGCACGTGGCTCTTCACGTGGCCATCGGCCGCGAGGAGGGCGTGGCGGGCGGCGACGTGCGTGCGGGTCGTTCCGTAAGGTCGATTCATGGAAATGACGAAGGTGAACAAAGCTCCAAATTCCAACCTCCAAGCGCCAATGAAGCACCAAGCGCGAAACAGCAAATTGGAGCTTTGCTCATTGAAGTTTCTCTGGAGCCCTGGTCGCCTTCGGCGCCGCCAAAGGCGGGTAAACTTGGAGGTTGGTGCTTGGAGCTTTTCCCGCTCATGGCGTTATTGCGGCCGAAGGAATACACCCGTCGCCGGCAAATTCGTCAACCGGCCATCGGCATAAACGGCACAGCCGCGCAGGTAAGTGTGGGTCACACGCGCGCGGCTCCGGCGCCCGACGTAGGCGCCGATGCGGTGGCGCGTCCACAGATCCTCGGCTTGGATTTCCCGTTCCCGGCCAAATTCGACCAGTGAGAAATCCGCGTCCTGCCCCTCGGCCAGCATGCCTTTTCGCGCATCAAGCCGGAACCGTCGCGCGACATTGCGGGCGAGCACCGCGGCGAGGACCGGCAGGTCCTGGCCCGCCGTCGCAGCGCACGCGGAGAACAGCAGTTCGAAACCATGCTGGCAGCCGGCGATGCCGCCCCAGGTTTCGAAAAAGTTCTTCGCGGCCTTCAGCTCCGCCGGCGCCGGCGAATGATCCGATCCGATCGTCTGGATCCGACCCGCGAGCAACTCGCGCCACAGCGCGACGCGGCGTTTCTCGTCCCGGATCGGCGGCGCACATTTCGCGGGTGCACCGATCCGGGCGACGTCCTGGTCGTTGAACAGGAGATAGTGCGGGCACGTCTCGGCCGTCACGTCGACGCGTTGCTGGCGCGCTTCATCGATCAGGGCGACGCCCTCCGGGCTGCTCACGTGCACGACGTGAAGCGCGCAGCCGGTCTCGCCGGCGAGTTCCAGCGCCTGCCGAATCGCCGCCAGCTCAACCTCGACCGGCCGCGAGTCGAGCCACGCCTTCGCATCGTTGCGACCCTTCGCCTTGACCGCGGCGGTGAACTTCGCCGCGAGCGCGTCGTCCTCGGCGTGCACCGCGACAATCAAACCGAGCCGGGCCGCGCGCTTCATGCCCTCGCGCAGCACCGCCGCGTCCACCCGCGGAAAACTGTCGATGCCACTGTGGCACATGAACGCCTTCAGGCCGATCGCACCCGCGTCGCGCAGCCCGGCGAGTTGGTCGAGGTTGCGCGGGGTGAGTCCGCCCCAGAGCGCGAAATCCAGGCAGGATCGCTCCTCGGCCAGCGCGCGTTTCTCGCGCAACGACGCCGCATCGAGCACCGGCGGCTCGGAGTTCAGCGGCATGTCGAAAAAACATGTTCCCCCGCCCGCCGCGAGCGCCGCCGAGCCGGTGGCGAGCCCCTCCCACTCCGTGCGGCCGGGCTCGTTGAAGTGCACATGCGCATCGATGATGCCCGGGAAAACAAAACTTTCCGTCGCGTCGATTTCGACCGGCGCCGATTCGCCAATGCCCGGCGCAATCCGCGCGATGCGACCTTCCGCCACGGCGAGATCGCCCACCCGCACGCCGTCCGGTATGACAAGCTTTCCGCCGCGGACGATCAACTCGAGTTTGCCGCTCATTGTAGGGGCGGCGCTTGACGCCGCCCACGGGCGCCGGCCCGCCTGCGCCGAGCTACGGCGCGGCAGGCGAGCGGCGCCCCTACATCCGCCAACCG
>JACQWL010000326.1 GCA_016209255.1 Verrucomicrobiota bacterium | reverse complement strand
TGCCGTTGTCTCCACTGAGGAGCGCACGCATTTCGTACGGGGCGGCCCGATAACCGTAGATGAGGCCGAGCCGGCCGTCCTTGAGCTTGAGCAGGGCTGGCGGATTTCCGACTCCCGTGTCGGCCAGTTCGCCCGCGAATTCCCATGACTTTCCGTTGTCCTTGGATCGCCACGCTTCGATCCAACTTCGCCCCTTGTCGCCTCCCGGGGCTTTGCAGCGGATGGTGCACAGCAGTTCGCGCTCGGATAACCGAACGGTCGACGGCATGATGCTATAGCCGTCCGGTTCGGGGCCGATGAAGGAGGCAAGCTGAAACGTCTTTCCCCCGTCGGTGGTGCGACCGCAAATCACGCGGCCCTCGCGCCTGTTGGTCTTCGAGGCCGTCAGAAATACGAAACAGTCGTGCCTGCCGTTGACAATGTAGTCCGTGCGGGCGGCGATTCCCTTTTGGCCGAACAACGGAAGCTTGAACGGCCCTTTCCAAGTCCTGCCGCGTTCATACGAATAGTAGAAGCGGGATTCCCCGGCATTGGTGTCGGCCATGCGCATCGTCATGGCAAAGCCGGGGTGAGTGATATCGATTCCGCCCGGACAGGCGATGGGCTCGGGCTCGGATTCTCCGGCGGGCAGCGTCCCATGCCGCCACCCTTTGCCATTCGGGCCGACCAGGACGTGTTGCCTGGACGGATACTCGATCGTCCAGCGGTGGCCACCGTCGGGACTGCGGGCGAGAACGTGCTCCTCCGGCTTTTCGCGGTCGATGTTATGACGAGTGGGGCCGAGGTCCTTATAGTCGCCGACGCTGAACCCGACGAGGATTTCATTACCCCACATCCAAATCCCATGGTTCGCGGGCCAGCCGCCATATTTCCCGTCCACATCGAACACGGCGACTCGTTCGAGGACCCGTGGCCGGTCGGCGCCGCGCACGAAGGCGGTGGACGCCAGGAGCATCATTCCGATTCCGAGAATTCGCACGGGGTGAGAGTTCATGGCCGGTCGAGGATGGGCTCCGGATCGAAAAATGCGAGGATTTGAAGCAACCCAAAATCGAATGTCCGTTGACAGGGTCGCGGAGGACAACTCCGAGGGTTCGACCGGGTGGGACGGGTCTCCTCCCGTGCCTGAGCACGGCGAAGTCCCACGCCACGACTCGTGAAGGTAAATGGTAAAGCCTGAGGTCTTCCGATTCTCCTTGGGTTCATCGAAAAAGATGAAGGTGCCTGAAGCGGACCGGCGCTGACGGCGCGGCGCCTCCGGGAAACGCAAGGGTGGAGGGCGGCGCGCCGTCGCTGCCGAACGGGCTAAAGGTTGATGCTCGCTCCGTGACTCGCCGCGGTGTCGCAGAGGCGGGCCTTGAGGTCGCCGAGGTCGCGGCGAATTCCCTCGGAAAAGAGGATGATGTCCGCGGCGTGGACGATGAAGTTGGCTCCGAGCCGCGCCCAGCGTTCCTCGTGGGCGAGGCGGTTGGCCGGATAAATCACATGCACGCCGGCCCCGAGCGAACGGGCGCGCGCCCGGGTGATGATCGCATCGCAAGCCGCGAGAAATTTCGGGTGCTCGTACTGCTCCGGCACGCCCAGGCTGGTGGACAGATCGTGGGGGCCGACGAAAACCCCGTCGAGGCCCTCGACGGCGAGAATTTCATCGAGGGCTTCCAGCGCCGGGGTGCTCTCGATGTTGACGATGAGCGCGCGGGCCGCGGCACCTTTTTCCACGTAGTCGCGCAACACCGGATCAAGCCCGGCGCCGGCGAGGTGCCGCGACAACGTGCGGCCCTTGAGGGGGCGTTTCTTGACTGCGCCGACCAGTTCCCGGACCTCCTCGGGCGACTCCACATACGGTGCAATGACGCCGGTGGCGCCACCGTCGAGCGCGACGCACGCGAGGTACGGATCCGGCGACGTAATGCGCACGATGGGCGGGATTCCCGCGGCCCGGTAGGCCTGGCACATCCACGCGAGGGTTTCCCGATCCAGGGGAATATGCTCGGTGTCGATGAAGACAAAATCGAGCCCGAGACGCGCCACCACGGGCACCCAGTGCGGCGACGGGCTGATCACAGCGGTGCCGTAGAGCCGGGCGGGCTGGCGCAATCTTTGGGCAAATGGCGCTGGAAGCTGAGGAGTCATGGGCAGGGTCCAAAATGGGTCAGGGAAGGGCGGTGCCTGTGCGCATGGCCGCGAGGCTCTTCATCAGAGTCTTTTGTGTCGAACAATTTTGACGCTGTTTTGCCGCGCAAAGCTTTGGGCACGAGGAGCCCGGTCTGACTTCAACGGGCCCCATCGTCAAACGGCGGACGTCTCAATCCGAATTGCAGACCATCGAGATGAGCTCCGACGAATCCATCCGTGCCCTCCGGACCGCAAGCCCTACAGGGTCGGAGGCCAATCCGTGAAACCTGTGGTCTCACCTGCGTTTTCCAGACTCAAAGCTCAAAGGTCGCGGCGCGGATGAGCTGGCGGGGATCGATAATGTGAATGTTAGACCCGCTCCCGTCTGCTGCCAACCTGGGTGGTGGGTCAGTTTCCTGTAGCGGCGCTCCAGGAGTGCCGATTTTCCCAGGGCGGCGGTCATCGACCGACGCAATAATTCTCCAATCTGACCCGCTACCCCCGCCAGCCCAGCGTTGACCAATCCAGCCGCCGCGACTAACGGAAAGGGCACCCCTGTCCGTCTCCAAAGTCTGCCATTCCAATCGCCCCTCACGGCTGTCCCCACCATCCATGATCCCGCACTTGCGCTCCTGCATGCCCGGCCTCGCCGCGGCGTTTATCGTCGTCGCCACCTCCGATGCGGCGTTTGCCCACGCCGTTTCGCCCCCGCCGAGTCCGGCTCCGACCGCCGGGGACGGCACCATCACCCTCTCGCCCTTCGAGGTCCGCTCCGACCAGGACACCGGCTACACCGCCACCAGCACCCTCGCCGGCAGCCGCCTCAACACGGAACTCCGCGACACGCCCGCCGCCATTTCGGTTTTCACCAGGGAATTCCTCGACGACATCGGCGCCATCAACGTCAACCAGGCCCTCGAGTACTCGCTCAACGGTGGCACCGACGCCACCGACATGACGGGCAACGCGATCGTCTCGAACGATCTGCTCCTCCAGTTCCGCGGTTTCACCGGCGCGTCCCTTGGCCGCAATTACTTCGGCTGGTCGCTTTCCAGCGACAGTTACAACATCGAGCGCCTCGACTTCGCGCGCGGCCCGAACTCGATCCTCTTCGGCATCGGCGGCCCCGGCGGCATCCTCAACACGACCACCAAGCGCGCCCTGCTGGGTTCCGGCCGCAACGAGGTGCGCATCCGCGTTGGCAGTTGGGATGACTACCGCGGCACCCTCGACTTCGGCCGCACCCTCATCCCCGGCAAGCTCGCCGCCCGTGTCAACCTGCTCTACCAGGACCGCAAGGGCTGGCGCGAATTCGACCGGCACGAGCGTACGGGGGCGGCCCTCGCCGTCACCTTCCGGCCGTTTCCCAAGACCGAGATTCGCTTCGATGGTGAATACGGCGATGTCAACCAGGTCGTGTCCCAGCCGTGGCCGGCGCAAGAGCGCTACCAGGCCTGGCTCAACGCCAGCCGGCCCATGTCTCCGACCTTTGGCGCCGCCGCCACCGGCACCGGCAACAACACCGCGCGCCAGTACATCTTCGAACCCTACCTCGGTCTCGGTCCCGTTTCCTGGTTCGGCGGCCGCCTCACCAATGCCGGCGTCACCTCGCCGGCCCTCGGTAACAACACCGTCGCCATCACCGATGAGTCCGTTCTCCCTCGCGCCGCCGCGCTCTCCGGACCGGGCTTCACCGGCGATTATTATTACTACAACTCCGGTGTCTTCCTCGAACAACGCGTCGGCGATCTCGCCCTCGAGGCCGCCTTCAACCGCCAGTGCGAGCAGCGCGAGCAATACCGCCCGCAGGTCTTCAACGACGTTGCCCTGCGCGGCGACCCCAACGCCCAGCTCCCCGACGGCCGCCCCAATCCCAACGCCGGCAAGCTCTACACCGACGGCCAGCTGCAGGTCGATCTGCGCAACCAGATCCGCGACGACTACCGCCTGACCGCCTCCTACGCCCTCGATCTGCGCAAGACCCACCGCTGGCTCGGCCAGCACACCCTCGCCGGCCTCCTCTCCCGCCGTGAGAACTTCGGGCGCAACGACGGACTCAACGAGGCCAACATCACCCCCGCCGGCAACGCCAACTACCCGGCCGATGTCACCAACGCCAACAACCAGATTCGCCGCCGCACCTACATCGACCTCTCGAGCCGCAACGCCGACCGCCGCGGCATGCACGACCCGCGGCGTTTCCCCATCGCCAATGTCAACGGCGTCACCGCCGCCCTCGTTCGTACCCGCGACGCCTCCACCAACGATCTCAACCGCACCGATTCCCAGATGGCCGCCATCCAGAGCCGCTTCTTCGACAACCGCCTCATTCTTACCGGCGGCATCCGCAAGGACAAGCAGGCCGTCTGGAGCAGCACCGCCGACCTCAACGGCAACGGCAACATCAACGACGACCGCGACCCCGTCTCCCGCCTGTTTCCCAAGCGCAGGCGAAACGCCAACGCCAGCCGCTCCGAGGGCGATACGCGTACCTACGGCGTCGTGTTCCACGCCACGAAGCAAATCGGCTTGTTTTACAACAACGCCAACAACTTCGTCCCGCAGTCCGACTTCGACATCTTCCGCCAGGTGCTCGGCAACCGCAAGGGCAAGGGCGAGGACCTGGGCGTGCGCCTCACCCTGCTCGACGGCCGCATCAGCGGCTCGGTCTCCCGCTACAAGACGGCGGAGGTCAACCGCTCCGCCGGCCGCGACAACCAATTCATCAACTCCATGAACGGCATCTGGCAGGCGTTGAATCGCGTGGAGCTGTTCGTCGACACCGCGTCACGCGACGGCCAGGACACCAAGGGCGAGGGCTGGGAACTCGACCTCACGGCCAACCCCGCCTCCAACTGGCGCCTGTCGCTCAATTTCTCCCGCACGCAGCAGATCACGGCCAACATCCAGCCCAGGAACGGCGCGTATGTGGAGGCCAACCGGGCCACATGGTCCCGTTTTCCCGATCTGCCGATTCCGGCTGGTTTCGGCCTGCCGACTGCCGCCACGATTGCCAGTGCGATCAGCACCATTGACGCCCTGTACGCCGGTTTCAGGCAGGCCGAGGGCCAGAGCCGCCGGCAACTGCGCGAGTACGCCGGGAACTTTTTCACCACCTACACGATTCGCGCGCAAAACCGCTGGCTCAACGGGCTGATGATCGGCGGTGGCGCCAACTACCGCGGCAAGGCCGTCGTCGGTTACGACACCACGCGCAACAACACGCCCCTCTACGGCAGTGACTACTTCCTCTGCAATGCCATGACCGCGTACAACCTCCGCCTCAAGGGCAAGTACCGGCTGCGGCTCCAACTGAACCTCGATAACCTGCTCGACGAGGACGGCCTCATCATCACCGACGCCGATCAGATCCGCGCGTACCGCTACGTCTACCAGACCCCGCGCCGCTGGAGCCTGACCAGCACGCTGAGTTTTTGAGTTACGGTGGAAAATATCAGGACGTGGCTTCGCGGCGGGCCGCGTCGTCCCCAACGCGCTTCCGACGATGTGCGCACCTCGTTGCGTGCATGAGTGTCATTGGATCGCGCGCATCGCAGTGTCTTCACGGCCGCGGCTCGCTGGCTGTAGCCGAGAGGCGGCGAAAACCGGGACCGGCTTCGCCTCGGTCGCGTCCCGTGCGACCAGTTCGTCGGGGTCAAACCGGCGCTCAAAACCTGACTCGCGCCCCGGCACGGAAGCTCGGCCGGGGTAGTGGGTCAGTTTGAAAAACTTGTAGCGGCGGTTCATGGCCGCCGTCCCCGGGAAGATCGGCGCTCATAGAGCGCCGCGACAGGAAACCGACCCACCACCCCGGCCGGAGATCGCTTGACCCCCCGGCCTGGCGGTGGGAAAAACCGGGACGGCGGCGCGCTCTTTTCGCGCCGCCGCCCGGCGGAACAAAGAAAGGGAAAGCGATGCAACTGACAGCAGTCCGAATCGAAAAACCGGATGCGATCAACTTCATCCTCGGCCAGACCCATTTCATCAAGACGGTCGAGGACGTGCACGAGGCGCTGGTCAGCGCCGTGCCGGGGATCAAGTTCGGGGTGGCATTCTGCGAGGCGTCGGGCAAGTGCCTGATCCGCTGGACCGGCACCGATGCGGCGATGATCGAGCTGGCGAAGCGGAATGCGCAGGCGATCGGCGCCGGACACACCTTCATCGTCTTTCTCGGCGAGGGCTTCTTCCCGGTGAACGTCCTCAACGCGGTCAAGGCGGTGCCGGAGGTCTGCCACGTGTTCTGCGCCACGGCCAACCCGACGGAGGTGCTCGTGGCCGCGACGGACCAGGGGCGCGGCATCGTGGGCGTGGTCGACGGCTCCCCGCCCAAGGGCGTCGAGGGCGAGGCGGACATCGCCTGGCGAAGGGATTTTCTGCGGAAGATCGGCTACAAGCTGTAAAACCGCGCGTTGGCGATCGAACAAGGAGGTTTGGGCCGGTGAACCCGGCGAGGTGAGGCGTGCCCGACACCCGAATACATCGAGGTCCGCATCCCGAGGACGCGAAGCTCTTCGCGCCGGCGGCGTGGCCGGCGCTGCAACACGCCACCGGGGATATGAGCTGGCTGCTTGGTCGCGGCTATGCGGCGCCGTCGGCCATGAAACTGGTCGGCGACCGGTACCAGCTCGCGGTCCGGCAACGGATGGCGGTCCAGCGGTCGGCGTGCCCGGACGAGGCCCGTGCCGTCCGGGAGGCGCGGCGGGCGGGCGTCGCGGGAGTGCTAGACCGCCCGCTCTGGATCGACGGCTACAACGTGCTGACCACGGTCGAGGTGGCCCTCGGGGGCGGGGTGATTCTGGCCGCTCGCGACGGCACCTATCGCGACATTGCGAGCATGCACGGCACCTACCGCAAAGTGGAGGAAACGGTGAAGGCCCTGGAATTGCTCGGGCGCCCGGCAACGGTCCGGGCGGCCGGCGAGTGGGTCTGGTTCCTCGACCGTCCGGTCTCAAACAGCGGCCGGTTGAGGCGGCTGATGGAGGAGATGGCGGCGCAGCACGGCTGGCGGTGGCGCGTGGAACTCGTTGACGATCCCGACCACGTCCTCGGCGCAAGCGGAGAGATCGTCGCCACCGCCGACAGCGTCGTGCTCGACCGATGCCAGCGGTGGTTCAACCTCGCCCGCGAGGTCATCGACACCGAGGTGCCGCACGCCCGGATCGTGCCGATGGCGGAAACAACGGAGGCACCTCCGCCGGCTGAACTGGAATCACCTGCTACGGCTGGTACTTAGCCGTAACGATGCAATCGAATGTAGCCGCCGACGTGAGGAGGCGGGACGTGAGGTGAACCGGCAACAACTGCCTCGTTACCCTCCATAGGCGGGCAAGCCTCGGCAGCTACTCATGTTTTCCGGGTTTGATTGCATGGACACGGCTTAGCCCGCATTTTTCACACTCTCAGCGTTTTTTTCGGCCGTCCAAGAGCGCACAGGCGGGGTGGAATCGTGAGTGTGCGGGAAATGCGGGCTACAAGCAAAACCGCAG
>JACQWL010000325.1 GCA_016209255.1 Verrucomicrobiota bacterium | reverse complement strand
GCGGTGGAGGGAGCGATGATCGCGAAGTTCCGCAATTCCGGCCAGTCCTGCATTGCGGCGAACCGGATCTACGTCGAGCGCTCCATTTACGAGCGCTTCCTCGAGCGCTTCACGCAGCAGACGCGCGCCCTCAAGGTGGGGGACGGCCTGGCGGAGGGCGTTCAAGTCGGTCCGGTCATCAACGAGGACGGACTGGCGAAGGCGCTCGAACACATTCGCGATGCCGTCGGTCGCGGCGCGCGGCTCTTGTGCGGCGGCCAGCGCATCGCCGGCAAGGGCTGGTTTCTCGAGCCAACCGTACTCGCCGATGTGCCTCCAGGCGCGGCCTGCATGGCGGAGGAGACCTTTGCCCCGGTCGCGCCGATTTGTGCCTTCGACACCGAGGCCGAGGCAATCGAGCGCGCCAACGCCTCGCCGTACGGACTGAGCGCCTATGCGTTCACGAGCAATCTGGACCGGGCCTTCCGGCTGATGGAGGCGCTGGAGGCCGGGATGATCGGGCTCAACGATGGCGTGCCCACGACCAGCCAGTGTCCCTTTGGCGGCGTCAAACAAAGCGGCTGGGGGCGGGAGCTGGGCAGCGAAGGGCTGGAAGCGTTTGTGGAGACGAAGCACATTTCCCTCGGCCTGCGGTGAAGCGGCGGCCGAGCCGCCACCGAAAGATCGGAAAGACTATTGCCCACGGAACACACGGAACACACGGAATCCCGCTCTCCTTCCGTGTTTTCTGTGTGTTCCGTGGGCTCGCCGTGAACACCTACGGGCGTCCCGCCTACACGATGGATGCCGACCTTGTCGTTTATGCCGACAAGCTTCCAGCCGTGCGCGCCGACCTCGTCGCGGCGGGGTTTGCCGTTCACGACGAAACGTGGTCGCTCAATGCACAGCACGCCGGCAGCGAGTTGCGCATTCAGTTCACGACGGATCCGCGCTACCAGGGGTTCATCGCGTCAGCCGTGGCGGCAAAAGTGCTCGGCTGCGACGCGCGCGTCGCAGCGCTGCGCGACCTTGTAACCGGCAAAACACTCGCCTGGAGCGATCCCGGGCGCCGTCTTTCCAAGCGCAAGAAGGACGAAGCCGACGGCGGGTATGTGGCGACCGCACTCGGCCACGCCATCGCCACACAGGGCGAGACGATGGAAGAACTGCGCGACATGGTCCGCGACGCCGTGCAGTGCCACTTCAGCGACGGCGTGCCCGGCGAAATGCCGAAACCGATCCGACTCCACTTCGTGCGCGACGAAGTGCTCGCGGGGTGAGAATTCCGCGCCGGGTCTGCTGAGCATTACGACGCAGACGTCATGCGCGCATCGAACTCATACTCGCTTCGGAGCCCGGATTCGCTTCAATCCTGACACCATGGGTGAAGAGAACTTCGTCATCTGGTTGGATGAACGCACCTATATCACGGTGGAATTTTTGACGCTTCGCGGTAGTGTGGTTTCGTTCATTGTCCGTCTCATGCGCAAAGACTCCCGTGGTGATTCGATCCTCTCCCGCTTCGACACCGCTCACGGCACTCCGCATCAGGATCTGCTCACCCCGTCCGGAAATCTCAAGAGAAAGGAATGGATGCTCGACGCCTCCCTCAACGAGGCGCTGACTCGGGCCATCAGACATTTCAAGGCGCACCATGAAGACTACCAAGGTTAGGAACTACGTCTGGAAACGGCAGCCGCAGAAGAGCGAATACGTGCCACGCACGCTGCCCGAATTGCGCCGCTGGTTGAAGGCGATCGGCGCTAAACCCGTGGACGCGGCGACGAAGCGCCGCCTCATCGCCGCCGGCGAATGGGGCATGCCGAAGGAGTGACGCAAAGGAAACCGGATTCTCGGCGGGAGGGGTTTATGACAGAACGGAGTTTGCGCAGACCTGACGCGAGATGTGCCGCAAAGTCGTTGCGTGTTGCGGCGAGCGAACAGCAAGCGACGGAAAACAAATATCAATATCCGCTACCTGACCCTTTTTGTCTGTCTTCGGGCGCAAAGGTGGGCGTCGTCCAGCGGGGAAAATTGACCGCCGTTCTGCGCGGCGCCGGGCCCTTCAGCCCGGTGGTACAATTTCCGTTGCGGCTGGGCGGCTCATTCGCTGGCCTGAGGCGAGACACGTCAGGAAAACCCATGGTGGAGGATCTATGAATTCCAAACAGTCGATGGATCGGCGCACGTTTCTGAAGACCAGCGCCGCGGCGGGCGCCGGCTTGGTGTTCGCGGCCAATCAGGCCCCGGCGCAACCGGCGCCCAAGAGCGCCAACAACAGGATTCGCGTCGCGTGCATCGGGGTCGGCACGCAAGGGCACCGCCTGCTCCAGGCGGTGCAAAGCGTACCCGACACCGAGATCGGCGTCATCTGCGATCTTTACACGGGCAACATCGAGCGGGCGAAACAGCTCTGCACCAACAAAGACGTCCGGATCGTGAAGGAATGGGAGCAGGTGGTCGCGGATCCGACGATCGATGCCGTGATTATTGCGGCGCCCGATTTCTGGCACTGCCGGATGACCGTCGCGGCGGCGGAAAACAAGAAGGCCATTTACGTGGAAAAAGGCTGGTGCATCACGCTGGCCGAGGCGAAGCAGATGCGCCAGGCGGTGCGGAAGAACCAGGTGGTGATGCAACTCGGCCACCACATGAACAGCCTGCCGCAGCTGCACAAGGCGCGGGAGATCTACCACTCCGGGGCACTGGGCAAAGTGCCGCTGGTGCGCGGTTACATCGACCGGACGAGCGCGCTGCCGGAATGGCAGTTTTACACCGATTATCCGATTCGCGAAATGCCGAAGGATGCCTCGCCGGCGACGATCGATTGGCAGCGCTTCGTCGCGGGTTCGGCGCATCCCAACCGGCCGTTCGATGCCGAGCGATTCTTCACCTGGCGGCGTTATTGGGATTACGGCACGGGCATCGCGGGCGACCTGCTGACGCACATCTGGGACGCGATCAACATGGTCGGAGGGATGGGCATTCCGGAGAGCGCGATGACGCAGGGCGGAAAGTATTTTTGGAAGGCCGATCGCGAGGTGCCCGACATGTGGCACGTCTTGTTCGATTATCCGAAGAAGGATCTCGCGGTGACGTTTGCCTGCAGTTTCCACAACAAGCACGTGGGCGAAACGATCCAGTTCCTCGGGCGCGACATGACGATGGAGGTGTCGTCGCAATTCTGCCGCACGTATGTCGCGGACTGGAAGCCCGAGGCGCAGGAGCGCGTGATGGCGGGTCGCAAGATTGCCGCCGAGGTGCGCAAAGCGGCGGAGCAACTCAAAATTCCGGCGCCCCCGACCGCCGTCGCGCCCGATTATGTGTACCGGCCGGGCGAGCTCACGGTCAGCTCGCACATGCAGGACTTCGTCGACTGCGTGCGCTCCCGCGCAACCCCGCGTTGCGGCGTCGACCGCGCGTTCGAGGAGGCGGTTGCGTTGATCATGTCCGTCGAATCCTATCGCCGGGAAACCAAGGTGAAGTGGAACCCGGTGACGGAGGAAATCGTCTAGGGCCCGGCCTCGGATGGCGGGCGGGAGGGCGCGCGGCGCTGCCCAGACAAAAACCGGGGCCAAGGGGGCCGATTATCCAGCGCTCAGCCGTATCCATGCAGTCGGACCCCCATTCACGAATGAACGGTCGGTCACCAAATGGTGTAGGGCTGGCGCTTGCCTGCCGCGCCGCAGCCTGGCGAAGGCGGGTCTCCATGCCGCGGTTTTCTGTCGTGAAGCGGCCCGTCGGCGAGCGACGGCCCTACACTCCATTGCATCGTTACGGCTCAGAGACCCCGTGAGCCGATGAGGCGGATCATTTTTCTCACGGCCGTGGCGGGCCTGCTGGCGCTTGAAGGCGTGGCCGGTTCGCTGACTGTTTCGACGCTGGCGGGCGATGGAACCAGCCCGCTGCCGGCGCGTGCGCGCCAACGGCCAGTTGCCCGGCCATGTTTTCCGCACCGGCGCGCCGTCGCTCGATCTCATGATCGACGGCCGCCTCGATTCACGCGACCCCATCGCCGCGCTGGAACTCGTGCGCAACGGCCGCGTGGAACGGATCGCCCTGCCCGCGCGGGTGACGATGCAGGAGAGCGGATGGTTCCTCGTTCGCGCTATCGCCGGCGTGGCCTACACCTTCCGTTTCGCCAGCACCGGGCCGTTTTATGTCGAACTCGGCAACGCGCCCGCAAAACCAGAGCGCGCGTCGGCCAGGTTTTTTGTGGAGTGGTGCGACGAATGGCTCAGCGCGCTGAATGCCAACCCGAATCTCACCGCAGCGCAGCGCGAGGACGTTCTCCAGCCGTGGCGCGAAGCCCGCGCGTTCTGGCTGGCCAAGTTCGACTAGGCCCGGCGATGGGGTCATGTCTCGAATCGCGACATCGACGAGTCCATCGCGCCGCTCGCATGCAGTCAGGTGTCGACCATCGAGCGGAAACGCTCCGCCGCGAGCGGCCTTCCTCGGGCAAATCCCGGTTTTGTAGCAGTTCGCGACGTGACCCCCCGAATCGGCGTCGCGGCGAATTCCTCGCTTGGTTTCGGCCAGGTATCGACTGACCGAGTCCGCGACGCGCATGTTCAGACGCTCGGCGAGCCAGGGATTGGGCGCCGTCGTAGCTCTGCTCGCCGGGAGGACGGGACCGCGAGATTCAATGCGCTCAACCCAGCCCCGAAACCTTCCAGCCGGCACGGTAGGGGCGGCGGACAAGCGCACCGGCCTTTGCGTGTTGGGTGAACGTCAGCGCCCGGCGGTCCCATTCCAGCCACTCGCCGGCAAATCGATCCGCCATGGCCCCGACCAGCACGGACTCGGTCAGCGGGCCGCCGTGGGCGAAGTCGTCGCACGCTTTGCGGCCTTCGAGCACGGCGTTGACCCAGTCGTGGTAGTGGTCCTGGCCCTTGAAATCGCGCGGATATTTCTCCGCCGGAAAATCCGCCTCCGGCAGCACGAACGGACGGCCGCTGCCGTAGATTTTGAAAATCGAACCGCGCTCGCCAATCCAGTAATTGGCCGACAGCGGGAACTGGGTGATCCCCTTTGGCAGCGTGATCCTGCTCCGATCCGGCTCGATCCCGCCATCGTGCCACGTGAGCTGCACGGTCGGGCCGGCGGTGACGTCGCTGCCCGGAAAGATCATCTCGACGACCCGTTTCTCGCCCCACAACGCACCGCCGCTGCCGGGCGTCGTCTGGCGCACGCGCAGGGGCGCGGTGAGCTTCAGCGCGTCGAAGGTGATGTCGAAATGGTGGCAGCCCATGTCGCCCATTTCCCCGACCCCGAAGTCGAACCAGGCGCGCCAGGTCTTTGGATGGTAGGTTTTGTCCCGATACGGCCGCGGTTCGCGCACCCCCAGCCACAAGTCCCAGTCGAAGCCCGGTGGAATCGGGTCGGCCGGCGCACGCAATTCGGTGTTCTTGGGCCACCAGGTGAGCGGCTTGTTTTCCCAAACGATGACTTCCTTGACCCGGCCGATCGCTCCGCTGCGAATGAGGGCGACCGTCATCCGGCTCTCGATGCTCGAGCGTCCCTGGTTTCCGAGCTGGGTGACGACACCGGCCTTCGCCGCCTCCTGGGTGATGACACGACACTCGTGCAGCGTCGTTGCCATCGGCTTCTGCAAATACAGGTGCTTCTTCGCCCGCAGAGCCGTGACCGCCGGGGCGGCGTGCATGTGATCCGGGGTGCCGATGGTGACGGCGTCGAACGTGCCGGCATGACGGCTGAGCAGTTCGCGCCAGTCCTGGTGCCGGGAGGCGTCCGGGAACTCCTGGGCCGCCGGATCCAGGAACCGTCGATCGACATCGCACAGCGCGACGATCTTCACCCTGGTGTGACTGGCGACGCTCTTCATCGTGCGGCCACCCATCCCGCCCACCCCGATGCAGGCGACGTGGAGCAGCGAATTTGGCGACGCGCAGCGCAGGATGGCGGGAAAGCCGAGCAGGCCTACGCCCGCCGCGGCGGATTGCCGGAGGAAATGGCGGCGGCTGAGCGTCGGGGGAGCGGGCACGGGGACGGTCGGGGAGGACATTGGGAACGAGACTTGGGAATGAAGGGGCTTGGGATGCTACGCGAGGCTTGAACTGGATCGCGAGTGTCAGGCATGAAGGGGGTGTCGTCCAGCGGGGAATTTGGCTGCGGTTGCACGGGGAACCGAAGAGTTGAAAATTGCTCCGCGGACGGACACCCTGTGCCCAAGTTATGACTGCAGAACCGAACCGTGCACAGAGTTGCCCCTTTGCCGTGTCGATGCCGTCGGATTTTTCGCAGCGTGGTAGCAGCCGAGGTAACGAGGCTGTCTTGCGTGAGTCAGCTCCTCACCGCCTCCTCACGTCGGCGGCTACGACCGATCGCATGGTTCCGGCCTAACCTGGACATCTCACACTCTTCTCTCATGCGCAGCCACACAGTGTTCGAAAATCGTAGCCGCGGTCGCAGCCGTTTGGAGCGTCCAGGTTATTGGCAAAACCCTGGTCGCCTTTGGCGCCGCCGGAGGCGGGTAAACCG
>JACQWL010000025.1 GCA_016209255.1 Verrucomicrobiota bacterium | reverse complement strand
CCTGGCTCCGGGTGGCCGGGCCCGACGCGCCCAGTTTCCTGCAAGGTCAGTTCACCAACGATTTGCGCGCGTTGGAAAAACAGGCTGCGGTCTACGGACTGTGGCTCAGTGTGAAAGCCAAGGTGCTCGCGGACAGCTTTGTCTTGCGCGGCGCGGAGGAGAATGAATTTTGGATTGGCAGCTATTTTTCGCCGGCGGCCGTGATTCGCGAACGGCTGGAGAGCCACGTCATCGCCGACGATGTGACGGTTGAGGATCGCACGGCAGCGTGGGCGGGGGTGAGCCTGATCGGCGAAGGCGCCCAACGATTTCTGGCGGAACGACAGGGAGAGGGATTCGTGTTCGGCGGGCGGCGCGCGCGGGGCGAAAACGCCGAGTGGGTGTTGCCCGCCCGCGAGGTGGCGGCGGCGCGGGAGCGTTTGCGCGACATGGGTGAAATCGGCCCGGACGAAATCGCGCGGCGCAGAATCGCGGCCGGCATTCCCGCGGTGCCCGCCGATATCGGACCCGGGGACCTGCCGAACGAAGGCGGGCTCGAGGCGGACGCGATTTCGTATTCGAAGGGTTGTTACTTGGGCCAGGAAGTGATCGCGCGGCTGCTGGCGATGGGGCAGGTGCGCCGGCGGCTGGTGCGGGTGGGCGGGCCGGGCGAAAACATTCCGGCGCTTCCGGCGCCCCTTTTTGTCCATGGCCGCCGGGTGGGCGAACTGCGATCGGCGGTGCGCGATGGCGCGGGCGGGCTGGTCGGGCTTGCGATGATCTCGTTGCTGCATGTCGAGCCGGCAGGCCAGCTCGCGTTGGCGGCTGACGCGGCTCCGACGTTGCGCAGGGTCGACACGCCATGACCGAGCACGAGCAACTCACCCGGCTTTGCGAGGAGCTCGGGGCGGCGCGCGCCCAGGCTGAGACCATGGCGGCGCAGCTGTTGAAGCGGGCCGGGCAGCTGGCTGGCGAGCGTGGCATCACGCGGGAGGCGGCGCTGAAACGGCTGCTCGACCTCGTGGTGCAGGGGCGGGCGGGCCAGGTGCCGGCGGAATTCGCCCCGCCGCCGCCCAACCCGGGCGGAGGCTCGCAAATTCCTGTAAAGGGGTCCGCCCGCCGCCCGCCGGCCGAGGATTGAGTTTGACCGCGCCGGGTGCCGATTCTTCTCTCGCCCCATGTCGCCATCCCGATGAACAAGGCCGCCCTGATTGTAGAAGTGCAGAAATTGTTGCGGGACGGCACCTCGAAAGCGGCCGCGGAGCGGGCAACCGAGGCGGTGCTCGCGGCGGTGAAGCGCGGCTTGCGCCGCGACAAGGAGGTCGCGCTCGTGGGCTTCGGCACGTTTGCCATGGCGGTGCGACCGGCGCGCAACGGCTTCAATCCACACACGAAGCGGCCGATGAAAATCCGCGCGATCAAGACCATCCGGTTCAAGCCGGGGGCCGAATTACGCGGTCTGGCCTGACCGGCGCTCCCTCGTAACCGCGCTATTCGCCCTCGACCCGCCGGCCGCCGGCCGGAGTTCCGAAGATCGCGGCGTATTCAATCCCAGGATTCGACCCGACGACGGGCGCCTTTCTCCGCATGAGAGCCGAGCTGTTCGAGAAATTTCACACCCGGTTCGGGTGTCCGCCCGAAATCCTCTCCCGCGCGCCGGGCCGGATTGAGTTCATCGGCAACCACACCGACTACAACGGGGGGACCGTGCTCGGCGCGGCGATCGATCGCAGCGTGTGGGTGGCGCTGGCGCGGCGCGGCGACGGGCGGCGGCGATTCGCCAGCGACGGGCGGGACGGCGACGTCACGGTGTCCGCGGATCGGCTCGAGAAACTTTCCGGACCGCCGAGCTGGGCCAATTACCCGCTCGGCGTCCTGGCGGCGTTGCCGGAGTTCGGGCTGCGCGCGCCCGCCGGGTTCGATTATCTCGCGGCCTCCGACCTGCCAGTGGGCGCCGGCTTGAGCAGCAGCGCCGCGATCGAACTCGCCTCGGCCCTCGCGTTTCTCGCGGTGACGGGGCAACAGCCGCCGCGCGATACGATCGTGCAAATTGGCCGGCGGGCCGAGAACGACTTTGTCGGCGTACCCTGCGGCATTCTCGACCAGGGGGTGTCGGGCTTCGGCCGAAAGGATCACCTCGTGTTCATCGATTGCCGCGGGCCGCGATTCAAGACCGTGCCGCTGCCACCGGGCGCGCATTTTTGGATCTTCAACACGCACACGAGGCACGCGCTGGTCGACGGACTCTACGCCGCACGCCATCGCGAGTGCATGGCGGCGGCGATGGCGATGGGGGTCGAATTCCTGGCGGAGGCATCGCCGGCGGCGCTCGCGGCGGCGGCGGGGAGACTGTCGCGCCTCGCGGGCATGCGGGCGCGACATGTGATCGAGGAAATCGCGCGGGTCGGCGCGACGGTTGGCGCCGTGCGCCAGGGCGATCTCGCCGCCGTTGGCCGGTTGCTCACCACCTCCCATCGCAGCTCGCAAACGCTTTTCGAGAACAGCACGCCCGAGCTCGATTTCCTCGTGGATGCGCTGGTCGCGGCGCCAAACGTCCACGGCGCGCGGCTGACGGGCGGGGGCTTTGGCGGCGCGGTGATGGCGCTGACGTCGGAAATATTCGGCGAGGCGCAGGCGTGCAGCGTGGCGGATGCCTATTTGGAGAAATTCGGCGCCCGGCCCGACCGGCTCCACGTGCAGACCGGGGACGGCGCGGAGTTGCTGCGCGGGTGAGGCCGGCAGTCAGAACAGCACCGACACATCCGCGAACCACGCGGCCACCGGGGCGCGGAAGAACAGGAAATACAGGCCGCCGGCGATGGCGAGCATCGGGCCAAACGGGACGTGCGCGCCAAAGGCGAGCGCGGTCGGCTCGCCTTCGGGTGTCTCGGACGGGGGCGCGACTGGCGACGCCTTGCCGGAGACCTTCTGCCACGTCCACGCGATCGCGAACCAGACGGTGCCGACCAGCGCGCCGCCGAACACGGCAAACACCGCACCCTGCCAGCCACAAAACGCGCCGATGGCGCCGACGAATTTCACGTCGCCAAACCCCATTGCCTCCTTTTTCAGCACGGCTTCGGCGAGCAGCGCGATCCAGAGCACCAGGCCGGAGCCAATGAGCACGCCTTGAACGGACGCCACGCCGGCGCGCAGGCTGGCCACGACAAAATAATCGCCGGGCTGGCCGTGAAGTGCCGGGATGCACAAGGAAAGAATGACGCCCACGACGGCGAGCCCGAGCGTGAACACGTCCGGGATGATCATGTGATCGAGATCGATGAACGTTGCCGCGACGAGCGAGCCCAGGAGGATCCAGCCGCACACGGCGACCAGCGGGGTGAACTGCAACCAGCAGGCGGTGAACAGCAGCGCGGTGAGCAACTCGACAAACGGATAGCGAATGGAAAACGCCCGGCCGCAGCAGCGCGCGCGCCCGCGCAGCGCCAGCCAGGACAGAATCGGGATGTTGTCGTGCCACTTGATCGGCTGGCCGCACGCGCAGTGCGAACCGGGCGACACGATCGATTCCTCCTTCGGCACGCGGTAGATGACGACGTTGAGAAAACTGCCGACGCAGGCGCCCACGGCGAACGCGCACAGCGGAAAAAACCACGGAAACGCGGAGGCGATTTCGGCGATCGAGGCGGGATTCATCGGGTGGGAGCGGGCTGGCGGGCGATGCGGGACGTTCGCGAACCAAGCCATCGCGTGCAAGCACGCTCCTGCAACTCGAGCGCGGCTCGGGCGGCGGGGGATGGGGCGTCAGGGATGAATCAGGGGCAGCGGTTCGTTGCGGAAGCGCCGGTAGACGGTGAAATCGCGCACGTCGGTCGTGATGATTTTCGCCTTGGGGAGTTTCTCCGAGAGCACCACGAGCGTGGCGTCGCCGACGTCCATGTGCAGGTATTTTTCGAGGAGCATCCTGATTCGCGAAGCGCGATCCCAAACGGAGAGAAGAACGATTTTCCCACCCTCGACTGCTTCGATTGCGGCGAAAAGTCCGACGCGGTTTTTTTGATGGAGATGGCAGACCTCCGCCCAGATGGTCTCGGTGGTCGCGAGCCTCTCATCGAGCACCGTCAGCACCGAGTCGCTCCAAACGTGCCATTGATCGGTCTGGCTCAATAGTCCGACGATCGGGCCGGCATCAACCAAGTAGTTAATCTCCGAAGCCTTCACGCATGGAGAGGTCAGGCGGTGCGTTCTTGACGATGCCGGAGTATTTTCGTGCCCACTCGCCAAAGGAGGGGCCGCGGTTGGGCCGACGCGTGACGGCGGTTTTCCCGCCAGCACGCGGGGAGCGAGACTTGATTTTGGGTGTACGTGTGGGGAGCGCGGGCATGGCGAAAGACTCGCGCGACACTGTGCGGAGTCAAGCGACGCCCAGCGCGGCGCGGGCGGCGGCGGCCATCGTGGGCGCGGTCTGCGCGGCCGGAACGCCGCTCCAGATTTCGAGCGCCTTTGCGCCCTGGTGGACGAGCATGCCGAGGCCGTTCGCCGGTGGAATCCGGAGCGCGGCGGCGGCCCGCAGCAGCGGCGTTTGCGGCGGATTGTAGATCATGTCGAACACCGCGGCGGGGCCGGGCAGCGCGGCGAGATCGATCGGAGGGGGATCGGTGTCGCGGAGCCCGGCGCTGGTGGCGTTAATGACGAGCAGGCCGCCGGGCAAACCGGGGGGCGGGGCCGAGGGGGCGAAGCCGCGGAGTGGAATCGCCCCGGCGAGGCCGGCGAGCGCGGCGAGCAGGCCATCCAGATTTTCACGCGTGCGGTTGGCGATCCAGAGCGAGGCGCAGCGGCGCTCGAGGCACTCGACGGCGGCGCCGCGCGCGGCGCCGCCCGCCCCGAGCAGCAGGACATGCGCGCCCGAAAGTTCGCGGCGGAAGACCTCGCGCAGGGCGGAGGCGAGGCCGTAGCCATCGGTGTTGAAACCGTGCCAGCCGCGTTCGCTCCAGCGCAACGTGTTGACCGCGCCGGCCGGCCGGGCGGCGGCATCGACTTCGGCGACGCGATCGAAGGCGATGATCTTGTGCGGGACCGTCAGGTTGACGCCGCGGAATTTTTTCGCGTGGAGCAGATCCAGGGCGCGCGGGAGATCGTCCGGATGGATCTCGAAGCGGAAATACTTCCAGTCCGCGAACCGGGCATCGGCGCGGGCGAGCGCAGCGAGCGCGGCGTTGTGCATCGGCGGACTGATCGAGTGCTGGATGGGGTGGCCGAGAACGGCGAGCGCGGTGCCCGGGCGCGACCACGATTCCAGATCGCAAAGGGTGAGAACGGGGTCGAGTGCGGCCATCGTTCCCGTTCTCTTACCCGGTCTCCTTCTCTCAGGGCGAGGGAGATCTTGGGCACGGAAAAGGGAACGAGAAACGGAAACGACCGGCTACTGCTGCGCGTGGCGGGGGTACGTGGCCTCAAAATCGCCGACGAAAAGCGCGAAGAGCCTGGCGCGTTCGGGCTCGCCGGTGGCGGTGTAGTGATTCACCAGGTTGCGGCAGCAGCGGCAGAGGACTTCGCGTACGGGCGTGGGCGCGAGATCGCTGGCCTTGGGTGCGACGTGCCTGGCGCGCAGGAGAAACAAGATCTCATCGGCGTCCCGGAAAACACCGCGGTCGAATGGGTCGATGAAAAACGGTGAAGGGTCCACGAAGCACCCGACGATGAAGTGGCCGGGCAGGCCGACCGGCTCGAGATCGAGGCTGAGGCGCCCGGCGACGAGCAGGTAGACGATGCTGAGCGAGAGGGGGAGGCCCGTGCGGCGCTCGAGCACCTGATCGAGGAGGCTGTTGCGCGGGTCGATGTAGTTTTCGACGTTGCCGTGGAAGCCCCACTCGTGGAAGAGCACGCGGTTGAGCATGCGGCATTTCTCGCGCGCGGAGGAGGGCTCGACGATGAGTTCGCGGCAGCGCGCGGCGATTCGGTCGAGCGCCGTGCAACACTTGCCGGCATCGAGCCGCGGCGCCACGGTGCGGGCGAGCAGGAGCGCGCCCGTCTCGAGTTCGTAATGCATCGAACGGATGAAACCGCGAAACTCCGCGACGGGATCGGAGAGCTGCAGCTCCTCGAGGAACCACGCCGCATGCTGCGCGAGCACGCGATTCGGTCCGCGCGCGACGGCCTGCAAAAACGGGGCGGCCGCACCGCCAAGCGCCGTGAAATGAGCGAGGAGGCCGCGGCGGACGGCCGGATTCCAGTCGTCGAGCAAACTGAGCAAGGCCTCCCGCCGGGTCGCGCTGAGGGTTTCGATGTCCACGCCCACAAAGCGAAAAAGCTTTTTGGCGCGGTGCAACAGGGAAACCGCGTCAGCGCGCCCCGAACAAGGCGGTGCCGACGCGCACAAGCGTGCTGCCGGCGGCCACCGCCGGGGCGAAGTCGCCGGTCATGCCCATCGAAAGCTCGCGCAAGGGTACGCCGCAACGCGTGGCGAGATCGTCGCGCAGGGCGCGCAGATGGTCGAAGGTGCGCCGGGCGTGCGCCTCCGTTTCGGCCTCGGTTGCGCCCAGCGGGGCGATCGTCATCAACCCGTCGACGCGGAGGTTTTTCCGGGACAGCGCGGCCTCGAGGAGCCGCGGGGCGTCGGCCGGCTCGGCGCCGAACTTCGCGGGATCGTTGCCGGCGTTGATCTGGAGCAGGACCGGCAGCGTCCTGCCCAATTCGGCCGCCGCCCGGTCGAGATGGTTCAACAACTTCTCGCTGTCGACGCTCTGAATCCGATCGAAATGCTGCGCGGCGAGCTTCGCCTTGTTGGACTGCAGATGTCCGATCAACTCCCAGCGGACGGCGGCCGTGCTCTGGGCGCGCTTGTCGACGCCCTCCTGCACGCGGCTTTCGCCGACGCTGTGCAGCCCATAGCGGGCAACGAACTCAACGGCGGCGGCAGGATGCGTCTTTGTGACCGCGAGCAACTCCACCTCGGACGGGTCACGGCCGGCGGCGGCGCAGGCGGCGTTGATTTTGCCGCGGATCGCATCCGCGCGACGGGCAAAGTCCTCGTAAGGGAGCAACATGGCGGACAAATGGCAGGTTAAGAAAAACTACTTAATCATTTACGCAGGCGGTGAAGCTTCTAGATTGGGTACTACAACGCCAGCTAATCATGCAGATCGAAAATTTCAAAATCTTCGCTGACCTCGTCGAAACCAAGAGCTTTTCTAAATCGGCGAAACTGAACGGCATCACCCAATCAGCGGTGAGCCAGCAGGCACGCGCGATGGAGAGGCACTTCAAGATGCTGTTGATCGATCGGAGCCAGAAACAGTTTCAACTCACGCGCGAGGGCCAGCGCGTCTACGACGCGGCGAAAGAAATGCTGCACACGTACGAGAAGCTGCTCTCGGAGCTGCAGGAGATGAAGAAAGTGATCAGCGGCACGATTCGCATCTCAACCGTTTATTCCATCGGGTTGCACGAGCTGCCTCCGTTCATCAAGAAATTCCTGCACGATTATCCCTCGGTCAATGTGCGCGTCGAATACCGGCGCTCGAACCTCGTCTACGAGGACATCCTGCACAACGCGGTTGATTTCGGCCTCGTGGCCTTCCCGGTGAAGCAGCGACAGATCGATGTGCTGCCGTTCCGCAACGACCATCTCGTGGTCATCACGCATCCCCAGCACCCGCTGGCGAAGAATACGGACATCGAGATCAAGGATCTCGCCGGGCAAAAGCTGATCGGCTTCGACCCCGACATCCCGACGCGCAAGGCCGTCGACCAGATTTTCCGCGAGCACAAGCTCGAGCTCGAGCCGGTGATGGAGTTCGACAACATCGAGACGGTGAAGCGCGCCGTGGAAATCGATCACGGCATTGCGATTGTGCCCCAGGCGACGGTCACGCAGGAAGCGAGGCAGGGAACGCTCGCGGTGCTGCAGTTCAAAGACCGGGAGTTCACGCGGCCGCTGGCGATCCTGCACCGCAAGGGCCGGATCCTGACGCCGGCGATGAAGAAATTTATCGAGACGCTCGGGCTGGATTTGCCGGAGATGCGGGAGTCGTGAAAAGGTGATCCAGCCGTCTGCCGGCCGGCGGCCGGCCTGATTCCAGTTCGCGTTCGACCGGGGAATGATGCCCGGGCAGGTGGCCGGATCTCCGGGATCTCCGCGACGCTCGCGCATCCCGGTTTATGGACACGCTGTGGTTGCGCCGCAGGGTCTGCGCTTGCGCGGGGCCGGATTGGAGGAGCGATGAAGGGCGCGTGGGTTCAAGGGAAGCGGCCCATCGCAAGCGGTGGCCCGGCGAGAAAGAAGGGGACCTCCAGAAGGTGGGATGCGGCGCCGCTCTGAAATAAGCGGGAAGAAAATTTGCGGTGCTGGTTCACACCCGTATGGTGTCCGCTTCCCTTCCATGAACCGACTGTCCATCGTCCCTGTCATGTTAATTGCCGCGCTCCTGCCAGGGGTTGCAGCCTGCACGAAAAAAAAGGAAACGGAGCCGCCGAAACCCTGGTCGCCTTTGGCGCCGCCGGCGGCGGGTAAACCCTCGTTGGCGGCGGGTTCGACGGCCGGCCCGGGCAAGCCGGCGATGGCGCTGCCGGTATTGGGCCCGGCGCCCGCGTGGCAACTGAAGGACCTGGGTGGCAACGTCGTCAGCTCCGATCAATTCAAAGGCAAGGTGGTCGTGGTCGATTTCTGGGCGACCTGGTGCCCGCCGTGCCGTGCCGAGATTCCCGGCTACATCGATTTGGCGCGAAAATACGGGAAGGACGGTCTCGCGATCGTCGGGGTGTCGCTCGATCAAGCAGGCCCCTCTGTCGTGAAGGCCTTCGCCGAGAAGTTCGGGGTGAATTACCAGATGGTGATGGGTGACGACAATGTCGTCGCGGCCTTTGGCGGGATGGAGGCAATCCCGACCACCTTCCTCATCGATCGCACCGGCCGGATTCGCGACCGCAAGGTGGGCGCGGAGCCGACGGAGGAATATGAGAAGAAGATTGCGGCGCTCCTGAATTAGCGGGGCGGTCCCTGCGCCGCGGCGGCGCGCCGGCTAACCCGCATTTTTCACACTCTGGTTGGTTTTCACGCTTGGCCGACGATGGACGTGGCGGTGTTTCTGCGTTTTCTGCGAGTACATGCGGGTT
>JACQWL010000343.1 GCA_016209255.1 Verrucomicrobiota bacterium | reverse complement strand
GTGCATGCTTGCGACGATATTTCTCCGGTCGTCGCATTCAATTCCGGCCCACCGCAAGCGGTGGCCCTACACGATTCAGTGGGACGTAGCCGCCGACGTAAGGAGGCGGAAGCAAGGTGAACCCATGTTTGACTGCCTCGTTACCCACCAAAGGCGGGCAAGCCTCGGCAGCTACGACGTTGCCGCAGGTATAACTGAATTGATCCGCCTCAGGCGGGTTGCGGGCTGGTCCCGCGGGTGCGAAATCTTTTGATTAAAACGTTCCTTTGATCCCCGCCGTGTACTGGGTCCCATACTCGCGGGTAAAATTCTGTTTCGCGTAGTCCGGCGTCAGCGAGCCATAGCCGAAGCGGAGCCGGTCCAGGTTGAACACGTTTCGGGCGCTGATGAAGAACGCCAGTTGCTTCTTGAAACGATAATCGGCGTTCAAATCGAGCATGGTCGTGGCGCCCGTATAGGTGAACGCATCCGGACCCAGCGCCGCGAGCGCCCCGCCTTTCTGCTGCCCGCGATAATTCCACCGCGCCATGAAATCGAAGCGCTCGCGGGTGAAGTTGAACCCCCAGTTCGCGCTGCTCTTGATGAACGAGGTGAAATCCGCCGCCGTCGCGAGTTTCACGACGTTTCCAAAAAAATCCTTAATCTCCTTGCGAAACACGCCGACCGTCACGAGCCCGCCCTGATCGGTATAATATTCCAGGGACAAATCGTAATTGACCGCCGACCAGGGCTTGAGCGCCGTGTTGCGGATGTTGATCGTTCCCCGCACCACGGAGGGATCGTTGTACTGCAGTTCCGTCAGATTCGCCTCGCTGATGGTGGCGTTCGGAATAATCCGGCTGAAATCGGGTCCGGATGTTTCCAGCTTTTTATTGGCGAGGATGTTCATGTACGGCGCATACGATTGCGGCACCGTGGTGGCATTCCCATTGGGCCCGTTGTACGTCCAGTTGACCGTCTCGAAGCGTTTGTCGTTCTCCTGCACGGATCGCTTGACCCCAATCTGCACCGCCGCGGCTTTGACCGTGAACTTGTCGAGTGTGACCACCGTGCCGGCGCCAAGCCGGAAATCATGCTCGAGGCCCTGCCCCGCCGCGATCTCCAGCGTCGCCTGCTGTGCGTCCAGCCCGGTATAAAACGCCTCGAGCACGACGCGTCCCTTCGGCACTCCGACCAGCCGGTACGTGCCGGTCTGGTCGGTGAATGCGAGCACGCCGGTTCCCTTGAGGGCGACGCGCGCATTGTTCAGGTACTGTCCGGTCTCCACGTTCTGCACGCGACCGGTGATCGTGCCGCCTGCCTGGGCAAAGACTCTGGAGCAATCCCCGGGTTATTCTTCAAAGCGATCCCGAGCCGACGCGATATCAAATGCAGGAGCTTGCAGGCGATAGTAGCCGAATTCGTCAGAATTTGGCCAAACTCTGACGAGTTCGGCTACGCCTCGAATCGCCTGCAAGCAGGCTCCTGCAAAAAACCTCCCATGGCCTCCAGCCTTGGCCATGACAATTCGCTCGGAAACCATGAAGTGCACGGATACGGCTCAGAACGTGCCTTTGACGCCGAAAGTCCACAGCGAGCCGGCTTGTTCGCGGCTGCGGAACTGCGCGTGTGCGGGCGTATTCGGGCCCTCGACTTCGCGCTGGTCGGGCGTGTCGCCGACGTTGCGCAGCGTGAAGTAGACGCCAAGTCGCTTCGTGAAGTAATATTCGCCGAGGAGGTCGAGAAACACGCGTGACGACTGCCACTCGAAAACGCCGGGCTCGATGCTGTTGCCCGACCTGGCGCCGAGGCGGTTCTTGCTCTGGTAACTCCAGTTCATCCGGATGTTGAACTTCTCGCGGACGAGGGAGAGGCCCCAACTCGCCTTGCGCGGCAGGAAACCCTGGAAATTCGCGGTGGCGTCGCCCACGGGCCGCTGCGTGGAGGCGTTGGCGAAGACGTGCATGCCGCGCGCCCAGCGCGGCAGAAAGGTCAGAGCCTGCTTGTAGCTGAAGTCGACCCCGGTCATGCGCACGGTGTCGGCGATGTTGTGTTGGGTGGCCACCTCGTAGGGGCCGTAGGTGCCCGCATCGAGTCCGTACAGGGCGAGGAACTCCGGCGTGGGCAGGAACGTGACGTTGCCGAAGAAGTTCTCGAACTCGCGCTGGAAAGCCCCGACCGAGACCTGGCCGACGCCTTCGAAGTAGTATTCGAGCCGCACGTTTACCGACCTGGCCGCCCAAGCCTTGATGGCGGCATTGTTGACTGAAATCCGGTTGGTCGCGCTGGGCGGGACGGTTTCGTCTGGCAGGGTGAGGCCGCCAGCGTATTGGTTGAAATTTGGCCGGCCGACCGAGTGGTAGTATGCGGCGCGGGCGATCAGGTTGTCGCGGAGGTTGAAGCTGGCGTTGAGGCTCGGGAAAAGGCGCAGGTATTCCTTTTCCGCCGTGGCGGCCCGTTCGAGCACGGTGAGTCGGGAGTACTCCAGCGAATTGGTGTTCGCCACGATCGGCGTGGGGCGGCCGCTGGTGAGGATCACGTTGCCGCTGGCATCGCGGCGGTAGTTGCGGCTGCGGTCGTTCAAGGGCCCCTGCGCCTTGACGTTGGTCTGCTCGGCCCGCACGCCGCCGATCAGCTTCAAACGGCGATCGATCAACTGCAGGTCGCCGCGCAGGTAGGCCGCTGACACGAGTTCCTCGGCGTACTTGGAGCCATTCACCTCGGCGACGTATTTGGCATTTTCGTTGAGGGTGATGTGCGTGGGGTTGGCCCGGTAGTAGTCCCAGAGTTTCACGTTATCGACCCGCTGCCACGTCGGGAACCCCCAGGGCGCCGGGCGTTGGGAATAATTCTGCGCCAGGAACCGCGCGGCCACGTCATCGTTGCCGACCGGGGTCGTGCTGGCGCGGCCGTCCGCGCCAACGAATGCGTACGCGAAGCTGGCCTGGCGCTGATCGCGTCGATCGTGACGGAAGTCGACCCCCGCCTTCAGCACGAACGGCGCGCGCCCGGAGAATTCGCGCTGCACGCTGGCCTGCGCGCCCGTTTGCAGGGCATACGACGTGATCGGATTGGAGTTCGCCGCGGTGAGGACGTAGTTGTTGAGGTTATACGGGTCGAGCGGCGCCCCGGCGGCATCGGTGACCGTGATCGTGTTCGGCCGCAGATAGAAAATGTCGGCGAAGGACACCGTGGCGCCCGTCCGCCGGGCGGTCGCCGTGCTGAAGTAGCCCTTGTCGGTGGCGCGAAACGTGTTGCGGGCGCGCGAGTGCCCGAGGCCGGCCTCCAGCTTCCACACCGGGCCGTCGTGCCGCCAGACGAGCGAAGGTGACGAGGTCGAATTCGTCCGATCGCGGAAGTTGTTGCTCAATTGCAGTTCGCCCTGGCCGGGGTTGCCGCGCGTCGACGTCGGCGTGAAATTGCCCGCCGCCACGCCGGTGATGCTATGGAGGATCGAGTGGTTCAGCACCAGGAAATCGATGAAGTAGTGCTGGTAGGAGAACGAGAGGCGATCGTTGGGGGTGAACCGGTAATCGACGGTCGCGCCAAAGGAAGTGCGCGCGGCGTTCTTCGTGCCTTCCCGCACGTCGGTGGCGGTGAGGTAGGGGCGATCCGGGGTGGTGTGGGGGAAAGCGGTGGCGTTCGTGGTGTCCCGCGCGCCGCGCCAGGAATTCTGGATGGAGGCCTCCGTCGTGCCGTTCTCCGAATGTCCGCCCGACAGGGTGAAACCGAAATTCTTCGTCACCGGACGGAGGTAGGAAAAGTCGAAACCGGGCTTGATCTTGTAGGTCGATTTCTCGAAGGGGCCGGGCGTCCGCTTCAGTTCCCGGGCGCTGTCGCGCATCATCAGATAAGCATTGGCCTTGAATTCCGGCCGCGAGCGTTCGAATGCGCTTCGCGGAACCATGTTGATCGCACCGGCGAGCGCGTCACCCGGCGTCTCGGGCGTGGGCGAGTAGGTCACCTCGATGCGGGCCGTGGCCGTGATGGAAGTCATGTCCATCTGGGCACCGCGCGCCGTGGCGTTGTTGCCCCCCGCACTGGCGAGGGTGAAGCCGTTGACCAGGATCGGAACGTTGTCGGACGGCACGCCATTGATCGAAATGCCCCGCGCCAGCGCGCCCGCCTCGTATTCGATGGCGATGCCGGGAAGGAATTTCAGGAATTCGCCCACGCTGCCCTCGGCCACGTTGCCGAATTCGTCGGTCGAGGCGACCCCCTTGATGTTGGGCGCGAAGCGTTGCTCGTTGATCGCAATCGCGGCGCTGTCCATCTCGCGTGAGGTGGTGACTAAGAATTCCGAGAGCTTCACGACCTCACCTTCCTTGCCGGCGACCGGGCGACCCGGCAGCGCGGACAGATTGAAGTCGAGTGTCACCGTCTGGCCGGCGGCGACCGTCACCGGATTGGTCTGCGCAATCAACCCGGTGTAAAACGCCCGCACCCGAGCCGCGCCCGCCGGTACGTTCGTGAGACGATAATGACCGCCGGAATCGCTGAAGGTCTCCAGGGACGCACCCTCGACGGTCAGACGGACGCGTTCGAGGTACTCACCATTGGAGGGATTCAAGACCCGGCCCTCGATCCGGCCCGTGGCGGGCGGCGCGTCGGCGGCCTTGCCGACCGGAATGGAAGCGAAAACGAGAGACAGCGAGACACTCAGCAGGACAACGGGGTTGTTTGTTTTCATGGTCTTGGCAGGTTTTTCGAATGCTACGGGTTCGGGTTTGCTGAACGAAAACTGGATCTTCCACGCGAGTGATGGAAAACTTACCAAGCCCGAAAACGGGGGAGTACATCAGTTCATAATCCCCGCCCTGCGGGTCAATCCTATTGGCGCTGGTCCGCAACTTGACCTTCGCTCCCCCCAGGTTATTCCATTTCGCCCTGCGCACCGTGCGCCCCGCCACCACGAAAGTCCAACCGCCCCAGGCCGAATACTCTTTCATGAACTCCATCGTCACCCGTCGCGACTTCCTCAAGACCACGACCGCCGCCACCGCGCTGGCGTTTCCGGCCGTCCTGCGTTCGCAGCCGGCCGGCACACCGTCTCCGAACAACCGGCTCAACGTCGCCATCATCGGCGCCGGCGGCCGCGGCGGCGCCGCTGTCCAGGGCATGAAGGACGAAAACGTTGTCGCCATCTGCGATGTCGACGAGGCGCGCGCCGGCAGCTCGTTGAAGTCGTTCGCCGAAAAGTATCCGGAGGAGGCGGAGCGCGTCACGGCGGCGCCGCGCTTCAACGACTACCGCCGGATGTTCGATGCCCTCGGCAACAAGATCGATGCCGTGACCGTTTCGACCCCCGACCACACGCACTTCCCGGCGGCGATGACGGCGATGGCGCTGGGCAAGCACGTCTACGTGGAAAAGCCGCTTGCGCACACCGTGTGGGAGACCCGGGAGCTGACGCGCGTGGCGCGCGAAAAGAAAGTGATCACCCAGATGGGCAACCAGGGGCACGCGGGCGAAGGCTGCCGCCTGTTGCGGGAGTGGGTGCAGGCGGGCGTGCTGGGCGAGGTCCGCGAAGTCGTGAGCTGGACCAACCGGCCGTTCTATCCGCCGTGGCGCGAACCGGTCGGATCGTTCAAGGCGCCGGATCATTCCAAATTCATTCCGGTGGTCCCGAAGACGCTGAACTGGGATGCGTGGCTGAGCGTGTCCGCCGAACGGCCCTACGATCCGGCCTACGCGCCGTGGAAGTGGCGCGGGTGGTGGGATTTTGGCACCGGGGCGTTTGGGGACGTCGCCTGTCATATCATGGACGGCGCCTACTGGGCGCTCGATTTGGGCGCACCGACGGCCGTGGAGGCGATGTCGACCGGGGCGACCGCGCTCGCCTCGCCGCTGGCCTCGGTGGTGACGAATCATTTCCCCGCCCGGGGCACGATGCCGCCGGTGAAATATACGTGGTCGGACGGGGGCCTGATGCCGCCGCTGCCGAAGGAGCTCGAACTCGGACGCGACCTGCCCGAGGAGGCGGGCACGCTGCTGTTTGGCAGCAAGGCGACCGTGCTCTGCAGCTTTTATTACGAGACGGTGCGGATCATCCCGGAGGCGAAGATGCAGGAGATGGCGCCGGGCCTGCCGGCCAAGACGATTCCGCGAGTGCAGGGCGGACCGTTTGCCGAGTGGGTGCAGGGCTGCAAGGGCGGACCCAAGCCGGGCTCGAATTTCGATTACTCCGGGCCGTTCGCCGAGTCGGTGCTCCTCGCCAATGTCGCCATCCGCGCGCGCCGCCGGATCGAGTGGGACTCCGCCGCAATGAAGGTGGCGAACCTCCCCGACGCGAACCAGTTCGTGACGAAGGAGTATCGGCCGGGCTGGATGTGAGGCCGCTGGTTTATTGCAGCCGACGGTCGGACGGGGTCGGCCGATTACATGTTAGCATTACTCTGTGACGTTCCTCTCAAAAAGCCGCTAATTCCGATTGTCATCCATTAAATGACATTCCCCTCTGAAAGACGACGAAGTTCCAGTGGCGGACTTAACAGAGTAAACTTAGCTGAAATCGTCTAAGATCCTCGTCTGGGCGCCTTGAGCTGACGGGTAACAGGCTGACCCTTTTGCCCGGACTGAATTCGATGCCGCGCGGACGAGACAATCGAACTGGAGGCGAGGGGCGCGCAATTGAGCCGCGGCCCAGTTGCGGCCCTTTGCATCTCCGGAGTTTACGCGGCTTTCTTGCGGCGCCTGCCCCGCTCGATGCGAACGATATGGGCCGGATTGATGTCGGGGATGCGCGGCTCGTCGGTCTCGTACGAGACTTGGCGCAGTTTACGGGAAATCGTGATGTGGTCGGGCGTCGGGACGTAGAACTGGCGCCCGTCTGTCATGTGAATCGTGAACGGCTCGAATGGCACGGTTTCGAGGCGGCGGATCAACTCTGCGAGGAAGACCGTAAGAGGGTTGAATTCAGGGGTGGATTCGTTCATGCGGAGAGGGTTTCTATGAAGCTAAGCCCTTCGATGAGCCACGCAACGGAGTATTGATCCGATAGCGGGGCCTCAAGCGCAGAAAGGGCAGAGGCGGAAACGCGGAGCACACGGAGAGCGCGGAGGGCCTTTATCTGCGCTGTGTTCCCTGCGGTGTAACCGGCCCGAGGATTGACTGCATTGATTCGTGGTCATTCGTGTAATTCGTGGGCAAAGGATTGGGCGGATGGAGATCGGGATCGGACCAAGGCAGGTTGCCCACGAATGACACGAATGGGCCTGCCTGCGCCGAGCCTTCGGCAGACAGGCACGAATGACTGAGCAGGCGGAACGGGGAAGACGCGGAATTCTCCCAGGGATTCGAGGCGCCCAGGGATTGAAGGCCGCCAATCCATGAACGCCTCGAATCCGTGGGAGTTTTTTTGGAGGCGGGGGATGGATTTTTTGCCGCGAGGGAACGCAAGGAGCCCCTCGATGGGCTCGGGCCTTGAGCTTGTCGAAACGGCGCAGAGAGCGGAAAATGGCGGGGGGCGGGCATGGCTTGGTCTCCGCACTGCTATCCCTGAAAATTCACGCAAGCTGCGAGTATCCTTCCCAGCTTTCGTTTAAACGGGGCGACCACGGATTACACGGATCAACACGGATAGAGACAGCATTGCATCCGTGTCCATCCGTGAAATCTGTGGTCAAATGGTTTGGCGCTTTCATTCGGTTGCGACTGCGCCGCGCTGGGTCCTCTGGGCTTAAAATTTGTCCGAGTCATTGCGAGAAACGTGGTGGTGATGGTTCATGAAAAATCAGACGGAGAGCCGGTTTTCTCCGTGGCCAATCTGACTGGGCGGGATCTGGGCTCTCGGAAAATATTTTTCCGCAATGATCGTTTTTGGCCGGCGTTTTGCGCGCTATGGGATGAAGCCCGTTTCCGGGCGCCATTTCCCAAAAAAACCGCACATCCCAACTAAAATGAAAAACCCATTCGTCCTCGCCACCCTCATCGTCACCGTCGGCTATCCCTTCGCGCTCGCCGCGGAGATCGCCGGGGTGCTCCCGTCCAGTGGGCTGAGTTTTTCGGCCTTCATCGGTTTCTTCACCGCCTCCGGCGTGCTCGCGATCGCCTGCTGGGATTACGCGCGGAAGCCGGCCGGCCATGCGCCGCGCTCCCGCAAAGCCGCGACCCAACCCGCCGTGGCCGCGCCTCCTGCTCCCGCCAGCGACACCGCCTGGGTTCAGCATACGCTTTCGGCGTAACCCCACTGTTTTACGATTGCCGCGAGCCCTGGCCGTTGTCACGCTCGCGGCGGTTCTCCTTCCGCATTCCACGCGTCCCCGCCATGAGCAAGACGTTTCCGAGCGAAGAGGCGCTCTTTGCCGACGCGCTCGCGCGGCCCCCGGCCGAACGCGGCGCCTTCCTCGATCAAGCGTGCCGCAGCGATGACGCGCTGCGCACCCACCTCGCCGGACTGCTCGCCGCCCACGATGTGCCCGGGAGCCTGCTTGAGTCGCCCGTCACCGTCCGGTCCGCGCTGCCGCCCGACCTGTCCGCCATAGGCCTGGCGACGGCGGAGGAAAACCCCGGTATCCGGATCGGCCGGTACAAGCTCCTCGAAAGGCTCGGCGAAGGCGGCTGCGGGGTCGTCTGGATGGCCGAACAGGAGGAGCCGGTCCGGCGGCAGGTCGCCTTGAAAGTGATCAAGGCGGGCATGGATACGCGCGAGGTGATCGCACGCTTCGAGGCGGAGCGGCAGGCCCTTGCGATGATGGATCATCCCGGCATCGCCAAGGTGCTCGACGCCGGCGCCACGGAGCTGGGCCGCGCGTTTTTCGTCATGGAATCTTTCGCACACGCTTTCCGGCGATCTCGACGGGATCGTGATGAAGGCGATGGAGAAGGATCGCAACCGGCGCTACGAAACGCCGGCGGCGTTCGCCGCCGACCTGGCGCGGTATCTCAACCACGAGCCGGTGACAGCGCGGCCGCCGAGCGTGTCGTATCGCGCCGGCAAATTCATCCGGCGCCATCGGTTCGGTTTTGCCTCGGCCGCCACCATCGCGGTGGTCTTGGTCGCGGCAACGATTGTCAGCAGGTCGCAGGCGGTGAGGGCCCGGCACGCGGAACACATCGCCAACCGGGAGCGCGGAAATGCGGATACGCTGCTGGCCTTCATGCTCGACGACCTCCGACCGCAACTGGCCAAGCTGGGCCAATTGAGCGTGCTCGACACCGTTGCGACGCAGGCGATGGCATATTTCGCCTCGCAGGATCCGCGCGACGTGGAAGACCGGACGCTGGCGAAACACGTGAAGGCGCTCAACCAACTCGGCGGGCTGCGGATGGATCAGACGCGTTATGACGAGGCGCAGCGCGCTTACATGGAAGCCCATGCCCGCGCCGCGTTGCTCGCGGCCCGGAATCCGAAGGACACCGCCATTCTGGCCTCACGGGGAGAAGCGGAATGGGGCAACGGATTTGTCCGCTACCGGCGGAGCGAGATTGCCGCCGCGCGCGAGTGGTTTGTCCGCGAAGGTGCCACGCGGGCAGCGCTGGTCGCGCTCGAGCCGGACAACGTGCAATGGCAACGGCAGCTTGCCGCCCAACATCACAGCCTGTCGGCGCTGGACAAGGACCATGGGAAACCCGAGCAGGCGCGCGCAAGTTTCCGGGCCGAACTCGAGGCGCTGCGCAAGCTGCTCGTCGCCGTGCCAAACGACGTCGAAGTCAGGCGCACCTTTGCCGACGCCACGTCGTTTCTGGGCAGCCTGGCGGAGGCCGCGGGAGATTTCGCCGAAGCCGCACAACGATTTGCCGCGCAATCTGAGCAGCTCGAATCAATCTGCGGACTCGTTCCGGACGACCTGCACTGGCGGTTCAAGCTGGCGGACAGTTTTTCGTTCCAGGCGGGGGTCAGCGCCATCACCGGCGACAAGGCGGCGGCCAGCCGGTTTCTCGCGCAGGCTCGCGCGTTGCTGGCTCCGCTGGTCGAACACGATGGCACTCAGCGTCGCTGGCGCAATGCGCTCGCCGTGGTGGATCTCAAGGACGCGTTGCTCGCGAAGGCGGCGGGCGAGATGTCGCGCGCCGCGCAGTTCGCGGCGGCGGCACGCCAGGCGGTGGAAGAACTCGTCGAAAAGGAACCGTTGGATCCCCGCTTCCAATACCGGCTGGCCATGGCGCTGCGTCTCGGGGCCGAACTGCAGCACCTCGCCGGACAACACGACGCCGGGCCCGCCGCCGCGCGGGCCGTCGAAATCGGCGAGCAGTTAATCCGCCGCAAGGACGCGACGGATGCCCACCGCGCGGAACGGGCCGAGGCCGGGATCGTGGCCGGCCGCATTGCCGCGGCGCGCAGCGATGCCGACGCCGCCCGCCGCGAGTGGCAGCGCGCGCACGAGCTGCTTGCGCCGCTGGTCCCGGCGACGAAGGACTGGCGGGTGCTCGATCCCGCCGCGCGGGCGGCGGCGCTCCTCGGGCGCGCGGACGAAGCGCAGGGCATTATTTCGCAGCTCAGCGCGTCCGGCTATGTGCCGCTCGAACCGTGGCCGGAGGCGGTTGCGCCAAATTCTGTCAGCAATCCGAACCATCAACCCAAATAAGGAGATCCCGCCATGTCCCTCCCCTTTGTCGACGTTGCCTTCACGGTAACCAACTTCCGCAACGTGCTGGCCGCCTCGCCAAATGGCGCGCCACTGACCGACCACGCCATGACCGTCGTCTCACCGGACCCAAAGAAGGTTTTTCTGCACCGTGGGATGTATGCGAAGAGCCCGTTGCCGACAACCATCCGGGTGATGGCGCCCGGCGCCGTCTTGAAGTTCACGTTCGTGGGCCCCGGCGAAATTTACCACCCGGTGGGCATCAGTTTTGAGCGCGCGGACGGAACGGTGCCGACAGCCGTGCTATGGGACAGCTACCCGGCCGCTTCCCTGACGACGCCGTTTACCGGGTTGGCCATAACGGGGGCCACCCTCCAATTCACCGTCACGCCCCTGCGAGGTCTTGCGACGACAGCGCCGGGCCCCAATCCGCCTCCGTACGTCACGTATAAATTCTCCGTTAGCATCCAGCGCCAAAGCGACCAAGTGATCGGCATCATCGATCCGGAAATCGAGAACGAGAACTGAGCCGTAACGCCCGCCCGTCACGTGAATCATGAACGGCTCGAATGGCACGGTTTCGAGGCGGTTCAAGGATTGGAAATCCGTCCTCAGTTAACCGCGTGACTGGAAACCACCGGGATATGTGACCATCGTCGCAACGTGAGACGACGTGGGCGGTTCTTAACGCGTCCGCTCCACCGCCTCGCGCGCCACCACGACCATGCGACGCTGCACCCTCGCCACTCCGGCCATCACGCTTTTGACCCGCTCGCGGGCTTTCGCGGGATCGGCGTGGATCGACTTCAGCCGCGACCACAATTCGTCACCGTTGGTTTCATCCACCTCGAACGTCCAGTCGCTCAAGCCGATGTCGTGGTACATCTGCCCCTTGATCGTATCCGTGGGCTGCCGCACGTAGAACGCCGGCGTGCCGTTCGTGAGCGAGATGATCGGCGAGTGGCATTCGAAGCTGATGACCGCCGCCGCGCTCGCATAAATCGAGGCGGCCTCGTCGGGCTGCCAGTAGGTGTCGCGCCAGACGACGGTGCGCTTCACGTCCCCGGGCAGCGGATCGACCAGCGAGTCCTTCGCCAGCTTCACCTGATAGGTCATCTCCGGGCACGCGAGCACCTTGAGGCCGGTTCCCCTGACCCACGCGACGATGAGTTCGCGGAGCTTTGCATGATCGGCCTCGGCCGTGCGCGCGTTGACGGCGTCCTTGGCCAGGTCGCTGCGGGTCGGCTCCTGCCCGGTGATCCGGTGGTAAGGCGTGTACCGCAGCCGTGGGATGACACAGATGTAACGCCCCTCCTGCAGTTGCTTCTCCTTCCGGTAAGCGGCGGCCCGGGCGTCATCGCGGAACCGGAGGGCAAACGTGGCGTCCGGGCCGAATTCCACCACCGGGCTGCGGACTCCCTGCCGTCGAAAATAGTCCGCCGTGAGGGTCTCACGGCAAAAGATGAATGCCGCTCCGCTCAGCAGCTCGAGCGTGGGCGGGCGGAGATGTCCGGCGGGCAACTGATCGATCGCGGCACGCAGTTCCTTGAGCGTGCCGCCCTCCGGCCTGCTCCCCGCGATGCCCGAGACGGGATCGCTGGTGAGGCCGAAGATGCCATACGGTTTTTTCGACGCCGCGCGCCACGCTGGCAGATAGGGCCCGCCTTTGAAACTCGGGCTGGACCCGTGCAGCAGGAGATCCGCCTCCGACCACGCGGTACGCAGCGCAGATGTCGTCGGGCGCTTCTGGGCGTCGATCTCCCCCTCCACGATGCGCAGACGGGGAAACTCTTTCGTGATGATCTGTCGCGCCTCCGGCGTGATCGAGACGGGCCAGAGGGTCATCTCCGCTTCCGGGAAGTGGCGTTCGAACAGGCGAAGCGCCCCCGGTGAATGCGCGATGTCCCCGATGTTGCCGCCCTGCGCCGTGCCGGGGCGAAGGAGGATGCGCCGCGGGCGGCGCTTTTCGCCGCTGCCCGCGGCGAACAAGGATCCCGTCGCGCCGCCGGCAAACGCGGCGGCAGTTCCGGCAATGAAATCACGGCGGTTCATTCGAGAGCAGAGTCGGATTGAAGCAAAAAAACGCCATTGCGACCACGGATTTCTTGGCGTGCCGCTGCCGCAACCAAAGCTCAGGATCAAATTCTCCCGCGGATAACACGGATGATCGCGGATGGATCGAATTCACCGGCGCCGATCGGCGGAATCCGCGGAGACGCGGAGGAATCGGCGTTGCCCTCCGCGTCTCCGCGCCTCCGCGTGAAAATCCGCCTCAAGTGTTCCATGCGCCGCCCTCACGCCCGCCCCGTCGCGGCCCGCACCGCCTCAACCATCCGGCGCTGCCGCTGCTCGATTCCGGCCATGATCGCCTTCACCTTCGCGCGCGCTTTCGCCGGATTCTTGTGAATCGCTTCGAGCCGCGACCAGAGCTGCGACCCGCTGGTCTCGTCGACTTCGAAAAACCATTCGTTCGACCCGAAGTCGCGATACATTTGTCCCTTGCAGGTATCGGTTGGCTGGCGGACGTAGAACGCCGGCGTGCCGTTGTGCAGCGCGATGAGCGGCGAATGGCACTCCACGCTGATGACCGCCTGCGCCTTCGCATAAATCGACGCCGCTTCGTCGGGCAGCCAGTAAGTGTCGCGCCACACCACGTTCTTCCTCACGTCCGCCGGCAAGGGATCGACGAGGACGTCCCGGGCCATTTCCACCTGGTAGGTCATCTCGGCGCAAGCCATCACCTTGTTGCCGGTGTTCCGGACATACGAAACGATCATCTCCCGGAGCTTCGCATGGTCTTTTTCGGTCGTGCGGTTGTTGATCGCATCCCGGATTTGGTCGGACGGCGTGCGCGCGACATTGCGGATTCGGTAGTACGGCGTGTACCGCAGCCGCGGGATGACGCAGATGAACCGGCCTTCCGCGAGGCCGTTCCTCTTCCGGTAATCATCGCCCTTGGCGTCGTCGCGCAGGTGCATGCCGAGCTGGGCGTCGGGTCCAAATTCGAGAATCGGCGTCTTGACCCCCTGCGCCTTCAGGTAGTCGCGCGAAATCGTATCGCGGCAAAACATGAACGCGGCCTGGTCGATGATATAGCGCATGTCGCCCTGCAGATGCGTCGGCGGCAGTTTCGCCGCCCCGGCGCGAATCTGCTCGAGCGTGCCGCCTTCGGCTTCGCGCCCCTCTCCGATCCCGGAGATCGGATCCGTGCTGACCCCAAACACGCCGACGGGTTTGCCGGTGGCACGGTGAAACGCCGCGGCGTGCGGATGCGCGGGAAATCCCGAGCCGGAGCCGCTCAAGTACAGGTCCGTCTCCTCCCATGCCTTGATCAGTCCGGGTGCGGTCGGCTTCCCCTGGGCGCCGAGGGAGCCCTCGACAATCTTCAGCTGCGGGAAGCCTTTGGTCAGGAGTTCGCGCGAACCGTGGCCCAACTGGCCGGGCCACAGCGTGACCTCGGCCTCGGGGAAATGCACTTCGAGCAAACGCAACGCGCCCGGCGTGTGGCCGATGTCGCCAATATTGACGCTCTGCCACGAACTGCGGAGCAGAATGCGCGGCGGGCGGCTCGAGCGACTGCTCGTCGCAGCGCGCGAGGATGGCATGGCACTGCCGGCCAGGGCCGCGGCCGAGCCGGCGATGAAATCACGACGGTTCAGGTTCATAACGAATTGGAATCAGAACCGACCCTGGATGCCAGCCGTGACTTTCGCCACGGTCGGACGCACCTGGAACACCCGATCCTCGCTGACGAAATACGTCCGGAAGAGCGGCTCGGAAAACAGGTTTTCCACATTGCAGAAGAATCCGACTTTCGGGGAAATCGCGTACTTCAACTTTACCGTCGTGGCCGTTTTCGGCATCTCATAAATGATCGCTGCCGGATTGGTGGAAACCGTCACCAGCCGGCTGGAGCGCCAGTTCCACTGCCAGCGCAAATTCCACCCCTTCTGAACATAGGTCAGCGCCACGTTTGCCGTTTCCGGGATCATGCCCGCGATCCGGGTGGTGGCAACGGTCCCGCCGTAGTCGCCCTTGGTCTGCACCTTCGTGTAGTTCATGTTTACGCCCAACCCGCGCCACAACCCGGGCAGGAACCTGAACTGCTGTTGGTAGCTCAACTCCATGCCGCGATAGCGGGCTGAACCGCCGTTGGACGAGGTTATGATGGCGAAACCTTGGTACTCGCCGTCATACCCGTTGTTCGCCCCCGGGCCGACCACCCGGCTCCGGTCTTGATAGATAAAATCGCTCAGCTCCTTCAAGAACACCCCGGCCGAGAAAAGTCCGATGGGTTCGAAATAATACTCCACGCTCGCGTCGAAATTATTGGAATACTGCGGCTTCAAGGCGGGATTGTTGATCGTCAGCGTCTCGGCGGTATAGTTCGCGGAGGAATTGGGCATGATCTGACCGAATTCGGGCCGGCCAATCCCGGTCGAATAGCTGAGCCGGGCCATCAGACCGGAACGGGCCGCATACTTGAAGTGGAGCCCCGGAAAAACATTCCGATACTGGCCGCTTCCCTTGGACCTGCCGCCATACTGCGCATACGCCCGGCGGCGGATCTCTTCGTCCGTCAGCGCCCCGACAAACGCGGCCCGGCGCGCCGCCTCGGCCGGCGTAATCTGCACGAGCGGCCCCTCCCCGTCGGTCCGGGTGTCCTCCAACCGCAGTCCCGCCAGGATCGAAAGGCCGCCGATTTGCACATTGCCCATGAAATAGGCGCCGGCGACCGACTCCTTGACCGAACGATCGTTCGTCAGCATTTCCGAATAGTAATACGCCATGTCCTCCGTCCAGAGTTCGGGGTGCTCAAAGGCGTTCTTGGCGACCGCATAGGAATCCAACAACGGCATCCGCGGCTCCCGGGACTTTTTCAGGAACGCCTTCACGACTGCGTCGTAACCGTCGGACCGCTCGGCGAACTGGGCCAGGTTTCCGGTCGTCCTGGGATTATAACGATGGCTCTGGTAGGCGATCTCGCGCTGCTGCCGGCGGTAGTTGAATCCGGTCTTGATGAACGCCGGCACCGCGAGCGCAAACGACTTCTTCACGTTGAATCTGGCATTCAGGATGGAGTCCACGCCGTTGCGGTGCGGCTGGGTCAGGACGAGATTCGAAAAATTGTTGATGTCATATATGCTCGGACCCGCGGTCTGGGTGATCGCCGGGACGGCCCGATCGCTGCTCCGGTCCACGGTCCAGCCGAGATTGCGCAATTGGGCCGTGACGGTGGCCTTCGGGATGGCACTATAATGCCGGTTGAAGGGCGACGTGTCGTAATAGGTGTTCGAGTTCGAATAACTCATGCCATAGTCGACCTGCAGGCCGTTTTTGAATCGATGCCGGACCGACGGCTGAAGCACGTAGGTGCGGCCGGACTTGTCGTTGGTCGTGCTGGTCAGCGTGGCCAGGGAATTGGTGCTCGTCAGGACTTCCGTGAATGTATCGGTGTATCCCGGCATGATGGTGCCCGTGCCCGTGCGCACACCCTGGGCGTTGAACGTCGCAAGCGACTGCGAAGTGGTCAGCGAGCGTTGTTGGATGAAAGAGGCCTCTTGAAACCAGTTGTAGACGGTATTGAGCGTGATGACCGTCCGCTCGCTCAGCTTGTAGTCGAGCTTGATGCCGGTCGAGAGGCGCGTACGCGGATTGCCCAGAACCTCCGGCCCAACCACGGAGTAAACGTAGTGGGGGACGTTCAGGGTGAGTTGGTCTCTCACCGTGGTGCGCAGGTCGGC
>JACQWL010000322.1 GCA_016209255.1 Verrucomicrobiota bacterium | reverse complement strand
GCCTCGCACCGCTCGGTTCAGCCACACCACGCTTCCGCGGGCCGGCTGAAGAATTCCTCCAGTTTTACTCAACGATTGAGTAGTTTTACGGCATTGCCACGACTAGCCCGGACTTTTCTCACTCTTCTCTCGTGCGCAGCCACAGCGTGTTCGATGATCTTGGCCGCGGTCTCAGCCGCCTGGAGCGTCCGGGCTATTGGCAAAACCGCTGCGGTTTTGCTTTTAGCCCGCATGTACTCGCAGGAAAGGCAGAAACACCGCCACGTCCATCGTCGGCCAAGCGTGAAAACGAACCAGAGTGTGAAATATGCGGGCTAGCCGATATGCCAATGCGAACCTCAAACTCAAGCGCGAGGCGCTCGAGTCGTTTTGGGAGCATGCCGGTCTCGGCACGCCGCACATACCACGATTCGGGATAAAAACGTCCGACCCTCGCATCGCGGCGGCGCGCTCGTTGATTGCCGGAAATATCCTTCCAGGCGTGCCTGTGTATTCGCCGAAATAATCGGCACGAACAGCGCGCATTCCTTAATCTGTTTCCGAATGTTCGCGTCCCACGCCTCGCCGCCGCGTAGCTCGCTTTGATCGAACCAGACCTCGACGGCCGCCGCCCGCAACGCCTTGCAAATGCGTCGCGCTGCCGCCGCGTCTTGCGACGCGTAGCTGAGGAAGACGGCGCGATTAGCCGTCGGTGGGGTGTTCTCCGACATTAAATGGGTAAGGTGACTGAGGAGTGATGGTGAAGCTCTGCGGGCAACGAGAACAAAGCCATGACCGTCACGACATCGCAGGCACTGATCCAAGGGACTGCAGGAGAGCGATGAAGGCTCGGTGACGGCCGACCGCAGCGCGAAAATGGAGTGTTCCTAAATCCAAGGTCTTGGGAACAGCGGAGCGGCGAACTTCTTTTGCGCTCCGCTCGAAGTCGTCCTGCGCCACCGCTTTGCGATTGGCCTCGCAGAGCCTTTCGGCCGGTTGCTGTCTGTTACGTCGCCGGCGCCTGGCCGCCGCCAGTCGCAGCGGCGGCTTCGGCCCGCGTTGAATTGCAGAAAAAACTGCGGTACGCGCGATGAAAGGTGGTCTTTTTTCACGCGGCGGCTGCAATAGTCGCGCGATGAGGTTCGACCCGCCCATTCTCTCCTTCGTTCCGCCCACCACTGAAGCTGAGCGACCAATCCGATTCACCTTCGAACAGGGCGCCTTTGCCGGCCGCACCTTCGCCGGCACCCTGTTCATTTGTCCGAACCCCTGCTGCCATTGCCAGACGCTCCGTTTCACCTGCCGACCAGACGCCGCTCCCAACGGTCCCGCAGCTGCGACCTCCGCCGCGCCCCCACCTCCGTTGCGTTTCAGTCTCAAGGCACTTGATCGCGCAGTCGATACCGAGGTCGAAACGCCCGCGGAGGCGCTCGCGCTCGCCCACGCCGTCGTGGCCGATCTGCAACTCCTCGACTGGCAGCATTGGACCGGGGTCTTCCTCGCCACCAAGCGCAGTCAGATGAAGACGATTGATCTTGATACTGTCACCGCGTGGCTCCCACCGGAGGTGCTGAGCGGCCAGGCCACGATGGTGGGCTATGCGGAGGTGTTTCCCTGGGCCGAAGAACTCCGCCTCCCGCTGGCCGGCGACACCTGGATCGCCGACGACCAATACTGCATCGACGCCGACTGCGGTTGCCAGACGACGATTCTGAGTTTTATCCGCCTGCCCCGGGTCCTCACGCGACCAACACGCACGCTGCGTTTCGACGCGGTACTGCGCCACGACTACCTCCGTGACCGGAGCACCGTGGAAGAGCGCCGGTTCCGCAGCCCCGAGGCAACAGAGCTCATGGCTGCGCTCCACATGGCTCATCCCGACTGCAACGCGTTCTTCCAGGAGCGTCATCGTCAGTTGCGGTACCTGGCCCGGCGGCTGATCCCCTCGGGCGTCCGCAACGTGCGCCGGGCCCCACGGCTTCAGACCAGCGAGGTTTTGCCCGAGCCGTCACCCCCGCCTCCTCCCCCGCCGGTCAGGGCGGCGATCAAGCCGGGCCGCAACGATCCGTGCCCTTGCGGCAGTGGCAGGAAATACAAGAAGTGCTGCGGTCATTAGGCCGGCATGTACCTCGAACGCATCCGGGCGGAAAACGTCCGCCACCTTCAGGCGGTCGAGCACGTATTCTCCACCGAGGCGCAGGACCTCCGGCGCTGGACGCTGCTGCGCGAAGGCAAGGCCGCAACGGCATTGTTGCGCTGTGTGGCCCTCGTCAACATTGGCCGCTGGCAGATGTCACAACTCATGGCGCGGGTGGCGCCCCTGCTCGCGTCAGATCCCGATCATCCCGCACGGCTGGAATTCGTCTTGATCCAGCACGCGCCGCAGGAACGTGGACCTCAAGGTCCGGTCCAGCGTCAATACGGCTGGCGCCTGCACGCCGATGGCCGGGCGGAAGCGCTCCGACGCCGTACGCTGCATACCCAACCCCGGGCGCCCGGCCGGGCCGGGTGGAACTGGGCCACAGTCAAACCGGGCGATTGCTGCTCGGATACGGCGGCACTCTCGACGTGGGCACCGACGGCTTTGACCCTGCCCCGGATCAACGCTGGCGACGATGCGCGAGCCTTTTCAGTGCGACTTCGGCCGCCACCGACCCCGTCGCCTATCTCGAGCGGCTTTTCCACAAGCGCAAATATCGCAGCGGCCGTGCGCGAACGGTGTTGAAACGGCTGAATGAAGCCCTGCGTCCCTGGCTCGGGTGGAGCGTCACTCAGCGCCTGGCCAAGGGCGAACTCGATTCGCAGTGGAGCGCCACGCCGCCGTCGCGCCGGATTCCGGCCGTGGTTGCCGTCGACATCGCCCGCCTTCGCCTTCAGCGCTGCGACGAGCGCGGGAAAATCGAGGTGTCGTCCATCGCCCGGCAGCCAGTGCCGGTTTCCGCCCTGATGCATTCCCAAGACCAGCACGCCGTGACGGGAATTGTGCGCGCGCAGATATTGACCGAGCAATTGAACCTCCAGCGCCTCCATGAGCGCATTGAAGGACCAATCTTGTGCCCATTTCATTTCGAGCGACGCGACGCCGGCCCGCGGTTGCTCGATGCGGATGTCCGGCCGCTCATTCTGATCGATCACGCTTTCCTGCGGGACGGTGTAACGCTGGCGCGAGCGTACCAGCAGCTTCGATGCAAGCCAGGTCCGGAGGCGCCACTCTGGAACTTCCGCGGCAAGTTCGTAGCGCCACCCTAGATCCGATTCCTCGACGTCGCGCTTCACGTCGCCGACGCGTTTGAGAACGATGCGGTAGAGATCGCGGTCCGTCCGCGGATCGGTTTCGTGCTCCGCGGCAAATTCCCGCACGTCAGCCGCCCGCCAGCGTTCGCGGTCGGCCTGCTGCTTCAGGTTTTCCTCGCGGAGGTGAAGCAGCCGGTCGCGGTAGTTCGCGAATACGGGCAGGTCCGACAGCGCCATGAGCGCGTCCGCCGCGGTCGAGTCCGACGAGTCCGTCAGGACGCGCAGCAGGCCGCCGCGAAACTCCTGGGCATAATCGCGAGCGCCTGGTGTGTAGCCGCCGCCTGCAACCCCGTGAGGCCGAGCACGAGAGCGTCGGGGATGGTCGAGGTCTCGGCGCTTTCATGGGGCAACTCCGGGCGGTAAGTCCGCCAATACCCCTTGCATGCCGCGCGGGTCGCGGCCACCACCGGCGCGCCCCATTTACGATCAAGTGCCGTCCGCCGGCTCACGGTCAGGCGGCTCCGGTTCTCCGGGTCGGCTTGATCCACCAAGCGGATTACGGCGCCGAGGAACTCGCCGCGGGCGATTCGGTTTTGTCTTTCCAGAGAAAATAACGGGAGCGCCACCGGTTGATGTGACCCATGACCCACGCATAGGCCCGTTCCCCTTGGCGGCGGCGGTGATGGTAAGCATGTTCGAGCAGGAAATAATACCCCTTGAGCGGCCGGAGGCGGCCGATGCGATATAGTTCTCGCAGGACACCGAGGAGGCGTGAATTGCTTCCAACCGCACGACGGATTTGGAAGCGCAGACGCCAGGGACGACCGAGGTCGTTGCACCACTGCATGCGTGGCGCAACGCCACCTCCCGGTCAGCCTCATCCGTCAGGCTGTCCAAGTCGTCAACGAGCCACGCGACATCGGGCTGAGCCGGTTCCAGCAGTTCGTCGTAGCGAGAGAAGATGTCCAAGGGAAGATCGATGGCGTGAAGCCCCATAGGCCGCCGGCGACGGACACCCGCCCAGAAGAACTCGCGGCGAACGAGGGGATGCGTGAGCGTGAGCTTCTGCAAACTCGGCTTCTCTTCGCCACTGACCGCATGACGTTCACGGAGCCAGCCCGCCAGCGCCAGCACCGCGCTTGCGTTTGCGGTCTCCTCCGGTGTCAGCACCGGCTTTTTGAGCAGCGCCACCAGCGCGACCGTGGCGAGCGGGCGGAGCCAGGCGAACTCCTGCGATATAGCGGGCTCGCCGAGCTCGGCGGGGAAATGCGGCTCGGCGCACAGGAGTGCCACGAGCCGATCCAGAAGGGAGCCGGCGTGCTCGGGCTGTAACCGCTCTTCGAAATGGCCTGCGATCTGCCAGTGGAGGTCCGGGGGACGGCCGTTGCGCTCGCGGGTCTTGCGAAGAAGGCCAATGAAGTCATCGAGGGAAAGCTGGAAGCGCGCAGGTCCCCGGCCAGTTCCCGGTTCCGGATTATCGCCTCGATTTGCGGCACCACTGCCGGGTCGGTCAGCCGGCTGAGCGCATCTTGGTCGGTTTCAAGCCAGCGATAACCGCGGGTGCGGGCGGCCTCCACGAGCTTGGCGAGCAGGGCCTGCTTGTAGTCGAGCGGAAGGGAGTGCGGGTCGCCGTAGCGGAGGTTCAAGTCAGGCGAAGACTCGAGCACCCAGCGTCGCATCGCGGCATTCCACGGTTCGCCGCCCGCGCAGAGCCAGGCGGCCACCGCCCCGCGTGACGACCGCAGGACGCGCCGGCCGCCGATGTGGTCGAAGAAAAGGCCGTCGTGTTCGTCGAGGCTGCAACCGGCGGCCATTCGTTTGTTCACCCACGAAGCGGCGAGGTATTCGCGCACGCGGCGATGGTGGAACCGGACCCGCCCGAAGCTCGCGCCGTCGAAGACCGGCCGGGTCAGGAGGCAATCGAATTGGTCACGGGTGAAGATGGCCGGGAGGCAAAGAACAGCCCGAGCTGCCGAGCGATTTGATTTTTAATTCCGATGAATGTGAGGTGCTCAAACTACTGGCGCCCAAAAAAAGCTCCACCCTGGGCGAGGCTCTCATCGTCATCGCACAGCTG
>JACQWL010000336.1 GCA_016209255.1 Verrucomicrobiota bacterium | reverse complement strand
TTTCCACGTCGTATCGCGGGCGTCGGCAAGCGACGCCCCTACATCTCCACTGAATCGTTACGGTTGAGCGCAAGTGCGAGTGAACCGGAAGGCCGCGCCTGGACCTTGGTCTCCTTCGTTCGCGCCCAGCTTGCCCGCGGCGAACGCGCCTTCGTCTTCGTCCCGTTTTTCATCAGCGCCCAGGGCGCGATCGGTTCCGCGCTGCGCCGCGATCTGGAAAGACTCCGGCGCGATTCCGGCCGCTTCGAGTTCAGGTTCACCGACGGACTGGCCGCGCGCGACGCGCTCGTGGGGATCGCCGCCGCCCGGATCCGCGAGACCATCGCCGCGCGCAGCCTGCACCGGCCCGCTGTCATCGTCGTGGACCACGGCGGACCTTCGCCCGCCTCGGCGGCGTTGCGCAATCGACTCGCCGCCGACATTCGCGCCGCGCTTGGCACCGCGATCGGCCCCCTGGCCGCCGCGTCGATGGAGGGCGCGGAACACGCCCACAACCATCCGCTGCTCGCCGACCAACTCGCCGCGCCCGGCTTCGATTCCGGCGATGTCGTGATTGCCCCGCTCTTCCTCTCCCCCGGCCGCCATGCCGGTCCCGATGGCGACCTGACCCAAATCGCCCGGCCGGCCTGCCCTGAGCTTGCCGAACGAGCCGGCGCCGAGCCGGTCGACGGGACGGCGGGTCGAACGACCGCCGCGCAGCGTTGCCATTTCACCGGCCTGATCGGCACCCATCCGCGGGCGGTCGACGCGCTCGCCGCCGCCCTCACCAAGACCCTTTCGACTTTCGCCATGCGACCGCCGGCTCCAATCGAAATCCTCGCATGAGTCTCCCGCCCGACACCCTGCCGATTCCAGAAAGGCCGCTGCACAAGAACGAGCAAATCAAGGCGGAAAGCAATTTTCTCCGGGGCAATATTCTGCGCGATCTCGCCGACACCACGACGGGCAGCATCACCGAGGATAGCAGCCAGCTCACGAAATTCCACGGCGTCTACGCGCAGGACGACCGCGACCTGCGCAACCAGCGCCGCAAGGAGGGCAGGGAGAAGGCGTTCAGCTTCATGGCGCGCATCCGCGTGCCGGGCGGCGGGCAAATACAACATCTACCTCGGCGCCGCGTTCAACGGCTCCCGGTTGAACACGCTCTACCGGGCGTCCGTCCCTACGGCCGAGATCGTGCCGCTCCTCGGCCCGATCATCCGCCGCTATGCCGTGGAGCGCACGCCCGGCGAACGCTTCGGGGACTTCGTGATTCGCGCCGGCTACGTGACCCCGACCAACACGCCGCACGATTTCCACGAACACGCCAAGGTCAGCCGCGGCGAACAAATTTGAAGCGCGGGCCCAGGAGGCGATACGGCTGAAAACGCAGGTCGGCCTGAATCATGATGATGGGAACGTTTCCCAAGCCAACGCATCCCGGCTAAAGCAATTCCTCGATCAATGCCTGCGCCTGCTCGTTGCTCAGGCCGAGTTTGCGCCACGCGAGCGGACCGTGGCCATCGTGCAGCACCGGTTCGAGGTCTTCGAGCGTCGGGAGGTCGGTGCGTCTCCAGAACAGGCCGATGGGGATTTCGTCGCCCCACTGGGATCCGCGGTCGATCGCCCGGTGGAAATCGCTGGGATCGTGGCCCTGCTCTTCGAGGATTTTTACCCGGGGATTGAACCATTGGTAGGTATTGTCCTTGTTGTAGGTGACGCAGGGGCTGAACACGTCCACCAGCGCGAAGCCCTTGTGCAGAATGGCGCCTTTGAAGATCTCGACCATGTGCTTTTGTTTCCCGCTGAACGCGCGCGCCACATAGGTCGCGCCGCCGACGATGGCCAGGGGAATCGGGTTGATCGGATTCTCCACGCTGCCGTGCGGCGTGCTCTTGGTTTTCATCCCTTTCACGCTCGTCGGCGAAACCTGGCCCGTGGTCAGACCATAAATCTGGTTGTCCATGACGATGTAGGTCAGGTCCACATTGCGGCGCATGGCGTGGACGAAGTGGTTGCAGCCGATCCCGTAGCCGTCGCCATCGCCGCCGGTGCAGATGACCTTCAGCTCGTGGTTGCCGAGCTTGGCGCCCGTGGCCACGGCCACGGCGCGCCCGTGCAGCGTATGCAGGCCGTAGGTGTTCATGTATCCGGGAAGGTTTGACGAGCACCCGATGCCGCTCACGACCAGGATTTGGTGGGGCGGGAGACCGAGTTCAAAAAGCGCCGCCTGCAAGGCGGCAACGACGGAGAAATCGCCGCAGCCCGGACACCAGTCGGGATGGATGCGGCCCTTGTAAGTCTCCTTGCTCAGTTGAGCGGGCGCTGCGCTGGCCGGGACGGTCGTGGGAGGGGCAATGGTCGTGCTCATGGGTTTTGCTCAGGCGTTGACTTCGTGGACGGGGACCGAAAGCCGGGTTTGGCCGGCCAGCTGGGCTTTGACGGCTTCGACAATGTGGTGCGGCATGAACGGTTCGCCGTCGTATTTGCGGATATGGCCGTGCGCTTCGAATCCGGTTTCGCTGCGCAGGTAGCGGGCGAACTGGCCGCTGTAATTGTTCTCCACGATGATGACCGTCCGGCTGCACGCGAGGATGCGGCTGATCTCGGCGACATGGAGCGGGACGAGCCACTTGATGGACAGCTGAGCCGCCACGATGCCTTCCTCGCCCGCCAGCTTCTCGACCGCTTCGCGAATGACGCCCTGGGTCGAACCCCAGCCGACCAGGGTCACGGCCGCGTTCTCCGGGCCAACGAGTTTCGGCGGCGCGAGCTCCGCGAGGGCACCCTGCATTTTGCGGGCGCGTTTCTCCACCATCATGCGGCGCGTGTGGGGGTTGGTGAATTCATCGCTGATCAGCGTGCCGTCTTCGTCGTGCTCGTCGGTGGCGGCGACAAAGATGTGGCCGGGCACGCCGGGCACGGCGCGGGGTGAAATGCCGCTCGCGGTGTTCTTGAAGCGGAGATACGCGCGGTTGTTGTAGCCGCTGGACGGGTCGGCGGCCGCGCCGTTGCCATCCGGCAGGATCAGCTCGCCCCGCTCGATGGGCACGTTGCAGTCGAGTTCGCCGGGGTCGACGCTCGCCGTACCTTCGGAGATGAGCAGGTCGGAGAGGACGAGACCGGGGCACTGGTATTTGTCGCAGAGGTTGAACAGCTCCGGGATGGTCTGGAACAAATCGAGCTGGTTCGCCGGCGCGACAACGAGGCGCGGATAATCGCCCTGGCCGGCGCCCAGCACCTGCCAGAGATCGCCCTGCTCGGTCTTGGTCGGCACCCCCGTGGCCGGCCCGGCGCGCTGCACATCGATGCACACCACGGGCGTTTCGATCATGCCCGCCATGCCGATCGCTTCGGCCATGAGCGCGAAGCCGCCGCCGGAGGTCGCGCACATCGCCCGGCAGCCGGTGCAGGCCGCGCCGATCACCATGTTCATCACCCCGATTTCGTCTTCGACCTGGCGGACCATGATGCCGAGTTTGCGGGCGTGGCCGGCCATCCACATCAGCACTCCGGTCGACGGACTCATCGGGTAGGCGGCGTAAAATTTCACCCCGGCCGCCGCACCGCCCATCGCGATGGCCTGATTGCCGGTGATGACCCCCAGCGGCTTCGGCCTGCGCGGCGCCTGCCACGGAAACGCCTTGAAATTCTGCGCCGCGTAATCGTAGCCGGCCCGGGCGATGGCGATGTTCTCGGCCACGGCCGCGTCGCCTTTTTTCTTGAACTGGCGGGTGACGGCCGCTTCGAGCGGCTCCGCTGCGATGCCGAGCAACTGCAGCGTGGCGCCGAGAGCGGCCGTGTTGGCGGCGAGCTTGTTGCCTTTGGCCAGTTCCTTCATCGGCATCGGGCAGAGTTGCACGCCCGCAGCAGCCACGCCGGGCTTGATCTTCTCGCGGTCATAGAGGGCGCAAGCGCCGGCTCTGAGCAAATGAAGATGGCGATCCATCGTGTCCTGGTTGAGCGGGATAAACACGTCGATCTTGTCGCCCATGCTGCGCACCGGGCCGTCGCTGGCGCGAACGGTGAGGAACGTGTGGCCGCCGCGGATGATGGATTGGTAGGCATTGTAGGCGTTGAGATTCAGCCCTCGCCCCGCGAAGATGCGCGCGAGAATGTCGCCCGCGGAAGCGATGCCCTGCCCGTTCTCGCCCCCGATCCCGACCGCGAAATCGACTGTCGCCATGTGCCCTCCAATGGTTGGGCCAGCTCGAATCAGGCCAGTAAGAGGATGGGCTGTTTCAAGCCGGCTGTTGTGGGTTCCTGTTTCACTTTAACATTCGACGCCCAACGAGACTGGACTTCAAGGCATAACTGGCGGTTGCCAGGTCAGCGCTGCCGGGCAGTGCGGATTCGGTAAACACAACGGCGGGCCCCGCCCATGATGTGCTCCGTTCTCTCGATCACGACGCCCGCTCCCAGGATCGCCTGAAAGACTTCAATCTCGGCGTGGCACAGCCGGGAGCAGGCCCTGGCCGCTGCCGAAATAGCGCAATGATTCTCGATCAGAAAAAAGGACCCGTCACGCTGGCGCTGCACTTCGACCATGAAGCCTTCTTCGTTGCGAATTGCAACCAGCGCCTCCAAGCGCGCTCGGAGAGGGGAGCGCACGGGGATGCGTGAGCGGTAATCCGCAATCTGCTGTTTGGCGCATAGGGTCACGAGGCGCTGGACGCCCTCCTGGCCGAAGGTCTGTTCGGCCGCGTTCAGCAAAGTCACGGTCAAGCCCGCATGGGCGTCTGGAAAATGGGACTCGGCGGCCGGCGTCAGACACCACATTTTGGCTGGCCGCCCGATTGGGCGTTGCTCTTCCTGGTAGGTCACCAGCTTGTGAGTGCGGAGGGCGTAGAGGTGTTGGCGGACGGCCATCGCAGAGATGTCCAGCTGCGAGGCCAAGGTTTCCGAATCGCTCGGCCCCTGCTGCTTGAGCAGACGCAGGATCGCTTGCCGCTTGGGGACCACCCCTGATTTCTTGCGGATAGCACCGCGTTTCTTCATGTGGGCAGGCTTACGGCAAACCTGTTTCGAAAGCCAGCCGCATCAGCGATTTCTTTCTAAAGATACTTCTTTGGAAATTCGCTTGCCAAGCCCCATTTGCGTGTATTCCTTTTCAAAAGCACAAGCTTTAGAAAGTCGGGCGGGCGACGCCGAGCCGGCGGAGATGACGTGAGCCCGATTACAAGAAGCGAAAGAGAATCCATGGCCGACATTACGAATAAATATGCGGAAAACGCGACCGGAAAATTCTACGTGGACGAGCAGTGCATCGACTGCGATCTGTGCCGGGAAACCGCCCCAGCAAATTTTACGCGCAGTGACGACGGTGGCTATTCCTATGTTTTCAAGCAACCCACCACGCCGGAGGAAGAAGCCCTATGCCGCGAGGCGATGGAGGGATGCCCGGTCGAAGCGATCGGGAACAACGGCGAAGGCTGAGTGTGATCGAACCAGGACAATGAACTGCCCAACCAAACCAACGCAGCAAAAGGGCGAACCAGAAGCACCCGCGAGCGCCACGGTTCCGGAACGCTTCCGGCGTTTGAAATGGCATGAAGTGGTGGGGCCTGGCGACTTCGTTGCGGATACCTGCTCAAAGCCGGAGTGGCGCAGCCGACCGTCGCCGCCGCCGATGCGCCCACCAACCGGGCTTGCGACGCGCATCACCATGAGTAACGCCTGCCAGGAGCCAGCGGCTCCGGCTCGTTCAGCAACCATCAAACCGACTCAAGCATTATGAGCACGTCCACCGAAACGATCGAGAAGCTGGTCAAGCAGGAATATAAATACGGCTTCACCACGGATATTGAAACGGAGTCCGCGCCACCGGGCTTGAACGAGGACATCATCCGGCTCATCTCGCACAAGAAGAAGGAGCCGGAGTGGCTGCTGGATTGGCGGCTGAAAGCGTATCGCCACTGGACCACCATGCAGGCGCCGCAGTGGCCCAAGGTGCATTACCCGAAGATCGATTATCAGGACATCACCTACTTTGTCGCACCCAAGAACACGAGCGACGGCCCGCAGAGCCTCGACGAGGTGGACCCGAAGCTGTTGGAGACTTACGAGACGCTCGGCATTCCCCTCCACGAGCGCAATCGGCTGTTGGGCGTGGCGGTGGACGCCGTGTTTGACAGCGTGTCCGTCGGCACCACTTTCAAGAAGGAACTGGGCGCGAAGGGAGTCATCTTCTGCTCGTTCAGCGAAGCGGTGCAGGAGCATCCGGAGCTCGTCCGCAAGTATCTCGGCTCGGTCGTGCCGCACACGGACAACTTCTACGCGGCGCTCAACTCGGCGGTCTTCACCGACGGTTCGTTCTGCTATATTCCGAAGGGCGTGCGCTGCCCGATGGAGCTTTCGACTTATTTCCGCATCAACGCGGCCAACACTGGCCAGTTCGAGCGCACGCTGATTGTTGCTGAGGAAGGCGCCTACGTCAGTTATCTGGAAGGGTGCACCGCGCCGATGCGCGACGAGAACCAACTGCACGCGGCTGTCGTGGAATTAATCGCGCTCGATAACGCGCAGATCAAGTATGCAACGGTCCAAAACTGGTATCCTGGCGACAAGGATGGCAAGGGCGGGATTTACAACTTTGTGACCAAACGCGGGAAAGCTCTCGGGGTCAATTCCAGGATTTCCTGGACCCAGGTGGAGACCGGTTCGGCGATCACGTGGAAATATCCCGGGGTCATCCTGCAGGGGGACAATTCCAGCGGCGAGTTTTACTCCGTAGCGGTCACGAACAATTACCAGCAGGCGGATACCGGCACGAAGATGATTCACATCGGCAAGAACACCCGCAGCACGATTGTCTCAAAGGGAATCGCCGGGGGTCATGGGAACAACAGCTATCGCGGGCTGGTGAAAATCCTCAAGGGAGCCACCGGGGCGCGGAATTTTTCGCAGTGTGATTCGCTGCTGCTGGGAGACAAATGCGGAGCGCACACTTTCCCGTACATTGAAGTGAAAAATTCCACTGCCCGGGTCGAGCACGAGGCGTCCACCTCCAAGATTGGGGAAGACCAGATTTTCTATTGCAACCAGAGAGGGCTCTCCACGCAGGACGCCGTGAACATGATCGTCAACGGCTACTGCAAGGAGGTCTTCAAACAGCTCCCGATGGAGTTCGCAGTCGAGGCGCAGAAGCTTCTCGGCATCAGCTTGGAAGGCAGCGTCGGTTAATCCCAATGCGGACCGCCATGAGCATGTTGGAAATCAAGAACCTGCACGCGGGGATTGACGGCAGACAAATCCTGAAGGGGATAAATCTGGCGATCAGTCCCGGCGAAATCCATGCCGTCA
>JACQWL010000356.1 GCA_016209255.1 Verrucomicrobiota bacterium | reverse complement strand
TGGGACACATCGCGAAGATAAAGGCCAGGATGACTCTAAGTCAGATTGCCCAAGCCGAAATGTCGTCCAACAAATAGAAGATCTCCAACCCGGAGAGTAGTGTGACGCTCGCAGGCCCGCGGCGGGCGAGCGTCACACTACTCCGGTTGAACAAGCCCGGGAGTGACGGCGGAGGCGGACCGAGGATCATGCGCATTGTCTTGGTGCGGGACGTGTCGCAGTCGTTGCCGCCGGCTGCTCATCTGCGTCGTTTCTTCGATCGGCGCCGCGTCGGCAATCGTCGATGGCTCCCTATTGGCAGTTCCGCGCAATGTCGGTGGAAGTTCTCTTCCGGGCCAGGAAAGGCGGCAGGTACAGCCTGTGGCACTCACCCTCCGCGTCTCCGCGGCTCCGCGTGAACTCGATCTGGCGCACGCGGAGACGCGGAGTTCGCGGAGAATACGTGGCTTCAGGCCGACATTTGCCGCGCGACGCTCCAGCTCGAGATCGAGGTCACGCTCGTGCAGCCCTGAAGGAAGGGCGGGCCGGTTCAGGGAGGCCTGGCGGCGGGACGGCGACTGCGGACGACAGACCACGGATCACGGACCGCTGACCACGGACCGCTGACCTTCCAAGCTCACGCCAGAAAGCCTGGAGCGGGTCGTCTTTGGTCCGTGGTCCGTAGTCCGTGGTCCGCGTTCAGGGACTCTGCCGCCGTTCCTCGAGCATCGCTTGCAGGGCGCGCGTATCGGACTTGCCGCGCGCGGTCAGCGGCAGCGCGGCGAGCACGATCCATTTTCTGGGAATCTTCCAGCCGGCCGTGGGGGCGTGAAGCTCGGCGCGAAGGTCCGCGGCCCGACGCTCCGTCGCCAGCACCGCTCCGAGCACCGGTTCGGCGCCGCCGGCCAGCCCCACCCACACGTCGCGCACCCCGGCGAGCTGGCGCAGCCGGGCCGCCACCTCCCCCAGGCTCACCCGCCGGCCGGCGATCTTCACCGTCGTGCCGCGCCGGCCGAGCAGCGTAATCCCGCCCCGCGGATCGACGCGCGCGCCACCCCGGGCGGCAAGGGCGCGCCCGCCGAAATCGCCAGCCGCAGGCTCGTGAACGCCGCCGGCCCGAGTTCCGCGGCCGCCAGCGCACCCCACACCGCTGGCACGCTCGGAAACACCGTCGGCCGCCAGCGCGCAAAATCCCCGGCGATCGCGCGCGGCAGCGGCGCCGTGCCGCAGACGAGCGGCACGCCGTGCGCGTGCAACGGCAGCGAGAGATTGCCGAGGCCGTACGAGTGCCCAAACAGCGAATCCCGTTCGGCACCGCGAACACCACCGCGCGCCCGGCGAGCGCCCGCGGTTCGATCGCCTGCACCGCGAGCCAGGCCGTCGCGCCCGCGTCGAGCTCGCGAAAAGTGCAGGCCCGGCCATCCGCTGCGTCCACGATCACCCGCCCGTTGCCGCGGCGGCGCAGCGTGCGTTCCCAGGCGCCAAGCAGGGCCTTCATCCGTGTAGCCCGCTTCGTGAGAAGCGGGATGTTTGGCAATCACACGCGTCGGCCGTCCCTGCTCTCATCCTTCGCCAAGCCTCAGGACAGGCTTCCTGCAGGGTCACAACCATCTGCCGGGCCTGACGGATCTCATTCATTTCGTTTCCGCCAGCGGCCGGCCGAGATGAAGCAACGCCGACAGCGGTCCGCCGAGTTGCGCGTGCAGCGCGCGCTTTCGCCGGCGACCGTGATCTGGCCGAGGGTGCGGCGCAGCGCGTCGGCCCGCGGCACGAGCGCGAGCGTCCAGGCGGAACCGTGGCGCTCGCCGTAAGTCTCGAAGCTCTCCGCGAGCGGGCGCAGGTTGAAGCGCAGGACGTGCAACAGCGCCAGGTTGGCGGCGCTGGCGCGCGCATCGGCGGGCGGCGCCGTGTCGCGCCCGGCCTCGCGCACGATCATCCCGCGCTCGTCGATGATCACGGTGCGCGGCTCCGCGCCCGGATAGTCCAGGCTCAACCCGCGCTCGGTGGAGACGCGCGCCTCGCCTTTCAGAATGGTGGGCGTTTTTTTGAAGGAGAACCAGCGCCGTTCCTCGAAATCGGACACCCCCGTCGCCGGCCGCTGCTCGATCGCCGCAAGCAGGTCGCGCCAGGCCGGATCGTCGGGTTGCAGGCGGTGCTCCGCGGAAAACTCAAGCGCGAGGCGCCGGAGTGGGTTCGCGGGTCGTAGGAAAAGATGACGCATGCGGTTCAGACCGTCGATTCCAGTGCGGGTGCGCCGGTGTTTTCCAGGCGGACGCCGGCGGCGTCCCGTCATGGGCCAGAACCGCGTCAGCGGCTGCTGCCGCGCGATCAGCACTTGTTGCACGGCGCTGGGATGGATCGACGTTTGAAACAGCATCGGGCTCGGCGTGGGGAACGTGGCCAGGTAATCCTCGAGCGCGCGCGTCTCGGCAAACGTGGTCGCGTAGACGAGCGCGTCGTCCGGCCCGAGCGCGAGTCCGTCGAGGGCGGAGCCGACGAGCAGCCCGAGGTGCGTCATCCGGCGCAGCGCGGCGCGCGGGAATTTTTCGCCGAGCCGCGCGCGCCCCCCGGTGACGGTCTCGTCCGCCGCGGGCCGCTCGACGCGCAGGTGGTGAATGTAGCGCTCAATCATGGTCGAATTCCACCGATCTGCCACGAAGCTCCAAATTCCAAGCACCAAGCTCCAATGAAACTCCAAACACCAAGCTCCAAAACACACGGGAGTGATTGCTGCTTTGAAATTGCCGCTTCATTGGAGCTTGGTGCTTTTCGCTCACTCCCGGCTCAACACCATCGCCGCATGCGCGCCGCCAAACGCATTGCTCGTCAGCACCGTCGCGTCGAACGGCGCGGCCGCGAAAGGCGCGAGCGCCACCGTGTCGGTGAAACACGGCGCCGCGCCGCCGACCGTGCCGGGAATCTTTCCCGCCGATCCCGTTTCCGTGCCGCGCAGCGCGGCGAGCGTGATCGCGAGCTCGACCAGGCCGCAGCTCCCGAGCGTGTGGCCAAGGCTGCCCTTCCACGACACGAGCGGCGCGCCCGGCAGCGCCCGCGCAAAGGCCGCCGCGGCGAACCCCAAGCGTCGCCGGGGATGCCCGCGACCAGGCGGCGCACGTCCGGCAGCCAGCGCGGCGGCAGCGTTTCGTTCATCGGGCCGAGCAACGCGAGCGGCACGAGGTCGCCCCCCTCGGCGCCGAGCACGGGCCGCAGTTCGAGCGCCCGGCGGCCGGCGAGCAGCGCCGCCACCGTGGCGCGTGCATCGCCCAGCGGTGTGAGGCAGTCGCACGCCACCAGGCCCGTCGGAAGTTGATCGGCTGCGGAGCTCGTTCGCAGGGCGCCAGTTTCGCCAACGCCGTGACCGGTGCAAGGTCCGCACCCTACAGCTTTGCCCCCGGGGCCGCCCGGATGAACGCCGCCAGCGCGCTCACGCTCGACAACGCGCGCCGCGATTCCTCGCTGCTGCCGATCTTGATGCCAAATTCCTTCTCGAGCCGCACGACGAGTTCGAGCGCGTCGATCGAATCGAGCCCGAAGCGCGACGACCCGAACAACGGCTCGTCGTCGAAAATGTCCTCGGCGCGGACATCTTCGAGCCGGAGGGTTTCGACAATCAGGACTTTCAGGCGGGCGATGAGCGGGTCAGTCATGCGCAAAAGATGAAACCACGACGGGGGCCGCCGCCGCAAGCCCGACGACGATCTTGAACCACATAGACCCAGCGCGGCGTAGCCGCAACCGAATGGAGCAGACGATGGACCACGGGACCACGGACCAAAAGACCAAGGGACCAAGAGACATGGTGAATGAGCGGCGGTCTATGACCGCCGTGGAATTGCTTCGCCGACCGGTCAGACGTGGTCGGCGTTCATAGACCGCCGCTACAGGAGCAGAAAACTGAGATGCGCCCCTTTGTGCCTCCGTGCCTTGGTGGTGAAATCCACCGGCATCGGGATGGCTGCGCCGCCGCTTTTTCCAGGCGCAGTCTCGGAAAATGCCCCTTCAACCCGCGCGCCGCAGCACGTGGCAGACGTTGCTGCCGCCGAAGCCGCTGCTGTTGTTGAGCACGACCCGTGGCGCCTCGTCCAGCGAGACCCGGGGCAGGTCGAGGCCGGCGCACACGGGGTCCGGCTCCTCGAGGTGCGCGGCGCCGGGAATGAAACCCTCGCGGATCGCCAGCACGCAAAACGCCGCCCCCAGCGCGCCCGCCAGCGACAGGCCGTGGCCGGTGAGCGCCTTCGTGCCGCTCACGCGCGGCCGCGCGCCGCCGGTGAATACCGCGTGCAACGCCAGCGCCTCCGAGCGATCGCCCGTCGGCGTGGAGGTGGCGTGGGCGCTGACGTAGTCGACGTCCGCCGCCGCCACCTGCGCATCGGCCAGCGCGCGCCGCATCGCCTCCCGCAGCCCCGCGCCGTCGGGATGCGAGGCGGCGACGCTGTGGCCATCGCCCGCCTGGCCCCACCCCGCCAGCTCCGCGTGAATCTCCGCTCCCCGCGCCCGCGCAAGCGCGGCGTCCTCGACCACGAGCGCCACGGCGCCGCCCGTGCCGACAAAACCATCCCGCCGGCGATCGAACGGGCGCGACGCGGTCGCGGGATCGGGGTTGGTCGAGAGCCCGCGCAGCGCGGCAAACGGCAGGATGCTCTCCGCATTCATGTCCTCCGCGCCGACCACGAGCATCCGCCGCTGTCGGCCGAGCTGGATCTCGTCCATGGCGTAGCCGAGCGCGTGGCTGGATGACGCGCACGCCGACACGAAGCCGCACACGGCCCCCGCGATCCGAAAATGCGCGGCCAGGTTGAAATTTAGCGTGCCCGCGACCGATGACAGGATCGCCATCGGGTCGCTGCGTTCGCCCCGCGCCGCATACAGCTGGTTCACGTGATGGGTGAGCAGAAACGGCGAGCCGGTGGAGGCGCAGAAGAGTCCGGTCGTGCCATCGGCCAGCTCGTCGGCGGCCAGCCCGGCATCGGCCAGTGCCTGTTGCAGCGCGCAAAACGCATAGACGCCGTGCGGCGCGAGTCCGCGCAACACCTCGCGCTCGATCGCGTAGGCCCCGGGCCAGACCCAGTCGCGGCCGTGCGGCGAGGGGAACGCAAAACCCTTCACCGTGCCGGCCACGCTCACCGGCACGTTGGGATTGCCGAGAAACTCGACCGGCTCGAAGCCGTGCCGCAGTTCACGCAGGCTCCGCAGCACCGCGGCGCGGTCGTTGCCGATGCTCGTGATGAACCCGAGGCCGGTGACGACCGGCGTGGCCGCCGCACGCGGGTTGCGGGTGCCGGCGGCCATCACCCCGCGCGCCGGGCGGCGACTTTTTGCCGGATGAAGCCGCGCAGATCGTCGAGCGTGCGGACCCGCGCGATTTCCGCGTTGCTGATGTTGATCTCCAGCAAATCCTCGGCGAAAAACACCACCTCGGCGATCGCGATCGAGTCCAGGCGCAGGTCGTCCACCAGCCGCGCGTCGCCGGGTTGCTCCACGAACGGCCGCGCGGGCTGGCGCGGCACAAAGCTTTCGAGAATCGCGAAAATCACCGGATCCAGATCCGCCGGGTCGCCGCCAGATTGGAACCGCCGGAATGCCGCCTGCGCCTCCGCGGACAAATGCCGGATTTTCTGCGCCGGATCGACGGGACGCGCCTTGCTCGCGGGAGAGGAGTCAGTGGAGGGATTCATGCCGGGTCCGGTTCGAAATGGGCGCGAACGATAACGAAACTGCCGGCGGCGGGGCAAAGGAAAACCGGCGTCAGCGCGTCACGGGCGCTTCACCGCGCTGTATTCGCTGAAGAGGCCTGCGAGGCTGTCGCGCCTCACCTCGGCCAGGCCGGCGTGGCGCAGGGCCTCGAGCACTTTTTCGGGCGGCACGCACGCATCCATCGTCTCCCAGAAATAAACCATCATTTCGCGCGCCTCGCGGCTGCGGGTGAAGAGCTGCGTCAGGCCCGGGTAGATTTTTCCGAAATAGAGCCTGAAGAAAAACGCGCGGAGCCGGCCGGCGGGTTTCGTCACCTCCAGGATGAGCAGCCGGCCGCCGGGCTTCAGCACGCGGCGGTACTCGCGAAACGTCTGCTCGAGATCCGTCACGTGGCGCAACCCGTAGCCCATCGTCAGGAAATCGAACGCGCCGTCGGGAAACGGCAGCGCCTCCGCGCGGCCCTGCACGAACTGCGCCGCGAGCTTGGTCTTCGCCACCGCCAGCATGCCGGCGCTCGGATCGAGGCAGATGATGGCGTCGGCCGAGCCGAGGATCTTCGCCGCCTCCACCGCGACCAGGCCCGTGCCGCACGCCACATCGAGCACGCGATGGCCGGGCCGCAAACCGTGGCGGCGCTGCGCCCACCGCCGGTAGAAGGCGCCGGAGCGCAGAAAGCCCCAGTCGACAATCCGGTCGTAGTGCGCGGCGCCGTGGTCAAAAAGCCGGTTGACGAACTCCGGCTTGGCCTCGGTGCTGGCATACCGGGACGTCAAGGTCGCGTGCGGAAGCATGCTCGGGTGTTGTCCCACTCCCGGACGGCAATGGCCAGCCGAAACACGGGCGCGGCGGGAGCCGGGGCGCATCTGCAAGTTGGCTCTGGCGGTCGGCCAACGTTGCGCAGGCATTTTTTCCGCGGATGCGTCGGAGGCGCACAAGTCTCGCGGCCCTGCGCCGCCTCACCCGCCCTTCTCCCAGCCTTTCGCGCGCTCGAGCGCCCGGTCCCAATCCGCGCGGAGCGCCGTCATCTCGCTCTCCGGCCGTTCGCGCCTGAACGTGGCGTCGACAGCCCAGTGGCGGGTGATGTCGTCGCGGCTTTCCCAATACCCGACGGCGAGGCCGGCCAGGTAGGCAGCGCCCAGCGCGGTGGTCTCGACGCTCTTCGGGCGTACGACCGGCGTGCCGAGCAGATCGGCTTGAAACTGCATCAGCGGCCGGCTGCGCGCGGCGCCGCCGTCGACCCGCAGCTCCTGCAGCCGGAGCGCGCTGTCCTTCTCCATGCACGAAATCAGGTCGGCCGATTGGAGGGCGATCGCTTCGATCACGGCCCGGCAGAAGTGGGCGCGGTTCGTGCCGCGGGTGATGCCGACCGCCGTGCCGCGCGCGTAGGGATCCCAGTGCGGCGCCCCCAGGCCGGCGAACGCGGGCACGATGAACAACCCGCCCGCGTCCGGCACCGAGGCCGCCAGTTCATCGAGCTCCTGCGCCGAACGCACGAGCTGCAACTCGTCGCGCAGCCACTGCACGGCCGCGCCGCCGATAAAGACGGAGCCTTCCAGGGCATACTCGGTCTTCCCGCCCATCCGCCACGCGATCGTGGTCAGCAGATTGTTGCGCGAAGGCACCGCGGTCTCGCCCGTGTTCATCAGCAGGAAACACCCCGTGCCGTAGGTGTTCTTGGCCATGCCCGGCGCAAAACAGGCCTGGCCGAAGAGGGCGGCCTGTTGATCGCCCGCGATGCCGGCGATCGGCGCGCCGGCGGGATAGAGGTTGCCACCCACCTCGCCGTAGACTTCCGACGACGAGCGCACCTCGGGCAACATCGCCCGCGGCACGCCGAGGAGCTCGAGGATCTCGTCGTCCCAGTCGCCGGTGTGAAGGTTGTAGAGCAGCGTCCGCGAGGCGTTGGAGGCGTCGGTCACGTGCTGGCGGCCGGACGTCAGCTGCCAGAGCAGCCACGTGTCGACCGTGCCGAACGCCAGCTTGCCCGCCTCGGCCCGCGCGCGCGCGCCGGCCACGTGCTCGAGGATCCAGCGGATTTTCGTGCCGGAAAAATACGGATCGAGGCGCAGCCCCGTCTTCGCGCTCACGGTGGGCTCGGCGCCCTCGCGTTTCAAGCGGGCGCAGTAGTCCGCCGTGCGGCGATCCTGCCAGACGATCGCGTTGTAGACGGGCTTTCCCGTTGCGCGATCCCAGACGAGGGTCGTTTCGCGCTGGTTGGTCACGCCCACGGCCGCGATCGCATCCGTCGTGAGATTCGCCTGCGAGAGCGCCTCGACCGCGGTCGCGTTCTGGCTCGACCAGATGGCGAACGGATCGTGTTCGACCCAGCCCGGCTGTGGATAGATCTGCGGAAACTCCTTCTGGGCGACGGCGACCACCTCGCCCGACCGGCCATAGACGATGGAGCGCGAACTGGTGGTCCCCTGATCGAGGGCGAGGATGTAGCGTGGCTTGCTCATGAAAATGCAGGGGTTGGGCGGTTATTGAAATTTGCGTTCATGTTGAGGCGCGCAGCCGTCTTTTGTAGGAGCCTGCTTGCAGGCGATTCGCTGCGCCCGCCAACGGACTGCGACTCAAATCGCCTGCAAGCAGCCTCCTACCGGCAAGCAAATGAGGCTCATCTTGCAAGCGAAGTTGGATTTAGAGAGCACAAAGCTTGAAGAGTTGCGCACCGGTGATGCCGCCGAGAATCGGCGCGACGACCGGCACCCACGCATACTCCCAGTCCGAGCCGCCTTTGCCCGGGATCGGCAGCAGGGCATGGGCGATCCGCGGGCCGAGGTCGCGGGCCGGGTTGATCGCGTAACCGGTCGGCCCCCCGAGCGAGAGTCCCAGCCCGAACACCAGCAGGCCCACGAGCGCCGGACCGAACCAGAGGTTTACGGTCGCGGCCCAAGCCGCTTGTTCCGTCGCTGCGCCGGCGACGACGCGGCCAAACGCGAGCACGCCGAAGAGCAGCACGGCCGTGCCGATGAACTCCGTGATGAACGCGGCGCCAAACCTCCGCACCGCGGGTGCGGTGCAATAGCACGCCAGCTTCCCGCCCTGATCCGGTGTCGGCTCCCAGTGGGCGAGATACGCGAGGTACACGAGCACCGCGCCGATGATGGCCCCGGCCATCTGCGCCACGATGTAGCCCGGCACGAGGCCCCAGGAAAAGCTGCCGGTGCTGGCCAGCGCGAGGGTCACCGCCGGATTGAGGTGCCCGCCGGACACCCGCCCGACCGCGAACACCGCGATCGCCACGGCGCAACCCCAGCCGGCCGTGATGGCGATCCAGCCGGCGGCATTGCCCTTGGATTTGGCGAGCACCGCATTGGCGACCACGCCGTTGCCGAACAGGATGAGCACGGCGGTGCCGACGACTTCTGCGAGGTACGGATTCATGGCGGACGATGGGGGATGAACGTTTCAGCCGACGCGAAAGCCCCGCCATGCAAGGGAACACCGCGCCGGCGACAACACTTATGTCAGGCCGGGCGCGCGCGGGCGATCGATCGCCGTCCGTGCAGGGCGCGCGGTGAATTGCGCGGACATCCGCGCAATTCGCTCACCCATCCAGCGGCGACCGCACGCCGAGCCCGGGGTTACTGCTCAGGAGGCACCTTGGGACGAGATGCCCGCCGAGTTGTTGCGATTGTAAATTGAAAATCAGGAATCGCTAATTGCGGCTGGCGTCGCCGCCGCCTTGGTCATTCTTCCGACCCTTGTGTTTGGCAGTGGAAATTCCAGATATCAGATTTTCAATTTTCAATTTTCAATTTTCAATTTTCCAAAACACCCCGGATGGACTCTGCCAGCACCGTTACGCGATCCTTGTCCCGAAATCGGGTGATTTCGCGCGCGTAATCGGCGCAAACCGCCGGGTCGAGCCGGGCCGTTGCGAGCGCAGAGTCCCAGTGCGGGAAAAAGATTGAGGTGTTTTCCCGGGGCATGCGGTCGCCGACGAAAGCCGTACTCGCAGTAAGGCTTTCGCCGGCAGCCTGCGCGATCTTCCGTTCCACCCAAATTTGGGGTGATTTGATTGCTGCTTTTTGTATTACCTTCGGCTACTGGAATCTCCGTGCTTTCCCTCCGCTCCCGAACCTTCCCGACCCACCCTCGCTTCCGGCTGCGGAAGCCTTACTGAGTAAGGGCTAATTACACTGTTGGGCAAAATGCCTGAGATGATTTCGCAGTTAAACCCCACCCCAAAAATGAACCGCCTCCGAATCGGACTCCTCATCGTCGTCATAATTACCCCGCTGTCTGGTGCTGACCAGAGCCTCAAGAGCATCGTCACAGAACGGATTGCTTCCGACTACAGTACGTTGGACGCACTTTATAAGCACCTTCATGCCCATCCTGAGCAATCCTTTATGGAGGAAAAGACGGCTGAGCGATTGGCGGCTGAACTGAGAGCGGCTGAATACGAGGTGACTGAGCGGCTTGGAGGCTACGGCGTTGTAGCGGTGATGAAGAATGGCTCGGGGCCTACGCTATTAATCCGTGCTGACATGGATGGCCTGCCGGTGGCCGAAGAGACTGGCTTGCCTTACGCCAGCAAGGTGCGAACCAAGGATCTTACCGGTAGTGAAGTGCCAGTCATGCACGCATGTGGTCACGATGTGCACATGACGTGCCTCGTTGGTACGGCTCGCGCTTTGGCTAGGTTGAAGGGACGATGGTCGGGCACGCTAGTGCTGATCGGCCAGCCTGCTGAGGAGCGCGTTGTTGGAGCGCGCGCGATGCTTGCAGCGGGCCTTTATCGCAAATTTCCCAAGCCCGATTTCGCCATCGCCCTGCACAATTGGTTCGATATGGCCGCCGGAACCGTAGCCTTCACCGACGGTTATGCGATGGCGAATCTCGATTTCGTCGACATCACAGTACGCGGGATCGGCGGTCACGGAGGATACCCGCACAATACGAAAGATCCAATTGTTCTAGGCACGAGAATTGTTACGACTTTGCAGACCATTGTTAGTCGGGAGACACGGCCGATCGACGCCTGCGTCGTTACCGTAGGCTCATTCCACGGCGGGACGAAACACAACATCATTCCGGCCGAAGTTAAGCTTCAGCTCGCACTCCGTTCTTATCGGGATGAAGTCCGAAGTCATACGCTGGAGGCAGTAAAGCGAATATGTCGCGGCGAGGCCATTGCTGCCGGCATTCCAGACCACCTAATGCCGATCGTTGAGCTTTCCAGCGAAAACACATCGGCGTTGCGGAATGACCCAGTCCTAAATCGTCGGGTCCGCCGAGCTGTAACTGAATGGCTTGGTGAAGAGAATGTCGTCGACGGCGAGCCGGTGATGGGAGCGGAGGACTTCAGTGAGTTTGGGCGCACGATCGAAGCCGTCCCACTATGCTACTTTCGTATTGGCATTCTCCCGGCGGATGTATTCGAAAAGTTTAGTAAGCGTGGCATCCCGGTACCCCAAAGTCATTCGAGCAAGTACGCACCAATGCCGGAGTTGACGATCAAGACTGGTGTCGCGGCGTTGACCGCGGCTGCCCTGAACCTACTCTCAAAGAACTAGCCCAATGGGAATTCACGACGGAGAAAGGCCCAACCCAGAAGGTTGTGTTGCGCAGCAGCCGCAACACGACCCTTGTTGAACGAGCCCGTCCAAATTGAAAACCAGGCACCGAAATCGCGTGGCACGGTTGCTGCTCAATACTGCGCTTTGTGTTCGGCTTAGGGAGGCAACACGTTAGACGGGCGTCTCGTTTTTCGAGAAACGCCCACTTACAAAAGCCTCAAACTTTATTTTCACGTTCGACTTCCCCATCGTCTCCGGAGAATCGCACGTCCTCCTCAATATGTCCACACCCCTGCGCCGCGCAGCGGCTCCGTTCAACCATCAGTTTGAGCTTTTCCTCCACCGGCAATGAGGAGAGCTTTTGCCGGTAGCCCCGCTTGCTCTCAAATGTGCGTTGGACGTCAAGGTTCATGCATCATCGCGCAACGACTGCCGGAAATTATCCCATTTTTTCTCAAGCCCATGCCGCTGCAAAATAGCTTTGAACTTCGCCGAATCGAGGACGCCAGCCTCCGCAAACTGCGCCAGCCGGATCTTGTCCTTGGCGCGACCTAATTGAAGCGCAATCGCGGCCAGGTGTTCTGCGGTGAACACGGGCACTAAAAAGTCGCCCACTTTTTTTTCGACCGCCTGCATCAGTGCCTGCGCCTCGATCGACCCCGCTTTCGGAGTCAAGAATTGCACCTGCCATCCCGTGAAAACCAAGTATTCCGCTTCTACCACGGCGCCCCGCGCTTGAAGTTAACGGTAAATCGGGGAGAGATCGATCAAGCCGTCAGGGACGGTAGTCGCGAACGTGAAGAAGACCTCCACGTCCTGTGTTTCTGCGGGCTCGATATAAAACGCCGCGCCAATTGCGCCACCGATCGCGTACCGCTCGATCACACCATCCTTCTGCATTCCGACGATGATCGCGATCGCGTCGTGGATGTTCATGGAAATAGATTAGCCGTCGTCCTGCAGCACAACTAAGTGACGACAACGATGCTGGGGCAGCCCCAAAAACGCAACGAACGAGCGCCGGGGCTGTCGCAAGCCCTCAGCTTCGACCTTGCTCACCACCACAACTCCTAAGACATCAGGGGAAAGGTTCGGGGTTCTTCCCCGAGGGTGGAGACGACATGAATGACGACATTCTGGCGATCGAGACCTTGGTCCATGCTCTGGGCGAAGCCTTCAACGCCAAGGACGCGAAGGCCTTCGCCGGGCTGTTCACGGCCGATGCCGAGTTCGTCACCATCTTCGGCTTGCGCATGCGGGGGCGGGCGGACATCGAGGCCGGTCACGCCGCGGTGTTCGCGCACGCCCTCGCCGGGAACCGGATGGTCGTGCGAAGCTTCGAGCCGAAGCTGCTCGCCGCGGACGTGGCCCTCTGCCACGCGTCGTGGGCGCGCGAGCGGTTGCCGGACGCGCCCGAGGGGGGAGCCTGCCACCCGGCACCGGAATCTTCACGCTGGTCGCGGTACGCGAGGGCAGCCACTGGGCGTTTGCGGCGGCAACCAACGTGCAGGATGCGCCCATGCCCGGGAAGAAGTAGTGGGGCCGCGCTTTCGCCTGCGGCTGCGCCTCACTGGTTGTGACGCTGGAGCCGCGCGAGTGGGCGCTTGCTTCGCTTCGTATCACGGCTTTTATCGCTGCGTATGAAGACGCTCACCATTACCCAGGCGCGCAAAAACCTCGGCCAACTTTGCAACGAGGCCGGCCGCGGCAAAGTCGTCGGCATCATCAGCGGCCACCAGATCTTCCAGCTCAAGCCGGTGCAGGTCGTGGCGTGGGACGACACCTACGTCGCCAAAGAATACGGCGTCTCCGCCGCCGAGATGGACACTTTCGTCGCGCGCGCCGATGCCGACATCTCCCGCAAGGAAAGACGCGGCGCCTACACCCGTTTCAAGGGCAAGTTTGACCCGACGTCGCTCACGATGTGCCGCGTTTCCTGAAGTCCGCGAAATAGCGGGGTGGTAAGAGCTCGCCGGTTCACCAGACGCGGAAATATGGGGACAACGTAAATGAAACTCCAAAGGCCTGGTAGATTCTGCATCGCTTTTTGCGATTAAAGCCCGCACCTTTGGCTCAGTTTCGTGAGGCTAAACACCGTTTCCCTCGGCATGGATAATTGTAAAAAAGGGTCTTCACTTGACCGCCCCGCCCCGAGCGTGCAGGGTTCGCTTTCAATTTTTTTCCCAGCTGTCCGAAATCCAAGAGACGAAATGTCCTTCCTCCGCCTATTTCACGCTCTATCCACTGGTGCGGCTACTTTTGGGCTGAATCCGACGCTTCCGCCTGTGCGCGACTTGGTTCCAAAAACTCCCGCGGAAGCTTTGGCTGACGACGCGACAAAATTGAAGGGCGATTTTGACCGCGCCCTGATGAAGTTGGCCACAGAAGTCGACTCCCGTGGGCAAAGCATCGAGGCTAAAACGTGAGTTAAGGCTGGCGGCAATGGCTAACCCTCAGGGCCAGACGCCCGCAACCCAACAGCAGCAGGCCCACCCGATAGCTCGGCCCGACCGGCAAGGTCAGGTTGGCCAAGTCGTCACCCAGTCCGCCTACATTGGCCCGACTCCGCCTCCGGAGCACATCGAGGCTTATGAGCGTATGTTGCCAGGCGCCGCTGCGAGATTCTTGACCTTGGCTGAAGGCGAAGCGACCCATCGTCGAAGTCACGAAAATGCCCATGTAGAGATCATGAAAGAGAACGCGAAAGCGTCGCGAATTCTGGCCGGTCGTGGTCAGCTTTTCGCGTTCGTCATCGCGATGACGGGTATCGGCGCCGGCTTTTGGCTTGGACTACACAACGCCCAAATCACCGGCGGAATCATCGGTGGTGGTGGGCTGGTAACGATCATTCTTGCGTTTCTTCGAGGGAGCCCAACGCCCAGTAAATAGTGGCGGCGCGTTGTGCGGCGTATCGTCGGCCGTCACCGCCAGCGCACCTTCCCGGCGCTCAACGACGGAGTTTGATCTCTCTTCGGGATAACTCGCTCAGTTCAGGACCCTCGTCGTTGTGGGCGTTGTTTCCAATAATATCGCATATGTTATATCGCACTTGACAGTTATTACTCATTGTGATTTTGCTTAGAAATGGACGCGGCACAGATCAAGGCACTCCGAGTGAAACTGGGGCACTCCCAGATCGACTTCGGGAAGCGTCTTGGGGTCTCGTTTGCGACCGTAAACCGTTGGGAAAATGGGCGGGTGAAACCGCAACCAGACCGGGTGAATCGATTGCGGCGCCTTGCGGAAGAATCCGAAGCCAATCGCGCTTTGTCGCCAGCTCCTGATCTGTTTAGCCAGCTTCCCCGCCTAAATTTCGAAGGCGACCCCGAGGCCATCAAACTCGTCCTCGATGCTCACCGTCTTCAGAACGGGCACCAATTCAACCGCGCGTTCGGGTTGGAGCTGTCCCGCGTCGAGCCGTTGCCTCACCAACGCGTAGCGGTTTACGAGCACATGCTCGCCCAGACTCCGCTCCGCTATCTGCTCTGCGACGACGCCGGTGCGGGCAAGACCATCATGACCGGTCTCTACGTTCGCGAAATGGTCAATCGAGGGCGGATTAAACGCGTGCTCATTTGTTGCCCCGCTGGCCTGACCTGGAATTGGCAGCGTGAATTGCGGCACTTTTTCGATCTGGAGTTTCGCATTCTGCGTGGGGGCGACTTCACCCAGGGCGATGCCACTGCCGGTGAAAACGGGTTCTTCATCCTGAGCGTGGATACAGCCGCCAGCGAGAACGTTCGTTTTCGGTTGGAGCAGGAGTCGTGGGACCTCGTTGTTTTCGACGAAGCCCACAAGCTCGCCTGGGCCGACGGGAAACGCCCCGACTCCCAGACCCGTCGTTACCGTCTCGCGGAAAGTCTCTCCCAGGCCACCCATCTTATTCTGCTCACCGCGACGCCACACATGGGGAAGGCGTGGCCTTACTTCGCGCTCTGGCGGTTGCTCGACCGCAACCTTTTTTCCACTCCACATGCACTGGCCGAGATCGGACCTGAAAAGCGCCGCCGTTATTTCATCCGTCGCCTCAAGGAAGAGATGGTGGATTACAACGGCGCTCTCATCTACAAGCCACGCCTCTGCCAGACGGTGTCCTTTCGTCTGTCGCCTGAAGAACGCGAATTCTACGACGCCTCTTCGGATTACCTTCGCTGGAGCTACGAGACCAACCGCAACCTCAACAAGAATGCCGCCGCATTGGTGGTAGCGGTTCTGCAGCGCCGGCTGGCGAGCTCCACCGCCGCCATGCTCCAGTCACTTCGACGCCGCCGCGAAAAAATCCTCCACGGCCCGACTCCGCTCGGATCGCCGCTGATCGCGGAGCGGTTGTTGGAGGCGCTTGAGACCTCCACCGCGGACGATTCAGAGCCCGCAGAAAATGGCACCGAAAGTCTCGAACGAATCGAGGACGACGCCATGCAGCTCGCGGTGCCACAGAATGACGGCCAGCTAAGACGTGAACTCTCCTACCTCGAGACGATCATCGACCAGGGAGAGAAGATTCTCGACGGGCAGAAAGAATCCAAGTTTGCCAAGCTCCGCGAGATGGTGGACGCACCTGAGTTTCAACGCGAACAGCTTCTCATTTTCACCGAGCACCGCGATACGCTCGATCACCTCCAACACCGCTTCGAAGCCCTTGGCTATACCGGTCAAATTGCGGCCATCCACGGTGGCATGGACGTTGAGGAGCGCGAGCGTCAGCGCATCCTCTTCATGCCGGTCGAGGAACGCAGGCGGCAGGGCCTGCCGAATCCAGGCGGCCTCAGTGCCCGCATCCTCCTCGCGACCGACGCCGCCGGCGAGGGCATCAATCTTCAGTTCGCCTGGATCATGGTAAATTTTGACGTGCCATGGAATCCCGCGCGCCTGGAACAGCGGATGGGGCGCCTGCATCGCTTTGGCCAGCGGCACGACGAGGTTCGCATTTTTAACTTCGTGGCCCTCGAAACCCGTGAAGGCGATGTGCTGGCTACGCTGCTCGACAAGTTGGCGGAGGCACGCCGCGAGCTTTGCACGGACAAAGTCTATGATGTGGTCGGCCAGCAGTTGGTCGAAGTATCCATCCGCGACCTGCTCCAAAAGGCGCTTTTCGAAAAAGCCCCGCCTTACGCGGCGCAAAAACAATTGGAATCCCTCCTCGCCACCCAGCGCCTGCGCGCCGCCGTCGAGGAGCAGCGGAAGCATGCCTCTTATTTCGGCGATGTGGCCAGGCGGCTCGGCCAGCTCAACGCGGAAATAGACCGTGAACGCTTTGATCGATTGTTGCCCGCTTACGTCGCCAACTTTGTCGAAAAGGCCGCCCCGCGCCTGGGCTTCGAAGTAGATGGCGATCTCCAGACCCGAGCCCGTCTCGTCCGCACGTCCGCAGCGGCATGGATCGAGCCAACATCCTCCCACTGGCGGGAAGGATTGCCTCCGTTCATCTCCGTGCGGCGCTCGGTCGACGCTGCCGCATCGGGCGGCGCGACCGCTTTTCTCCGCCCGGGCGAACCGTTATTCGACACACTCTGCGAAGAGTCAGTCAGGCGCTTCCATCCTGATGTGCTGCGTGGGGGGCTCTATGTCGATCCTGCCGCAGAGCGACCCTACTATGCCGCCGTCTATGCCTGCCAACTCGGCGAGCGCCCGGTGAACGGCAAGGGAGCATCCACGCGCCTCCTCGATCGGAGGCTCGTTGGGCTGCGTTGGGATGAACGGGGAACGTTTGAAGACACCGCGCCCAATCACTTGCTCGCACTGGTGGGGGCGCCGCCGTCATTGATTTGGAAGGCCGGAAATCTCCTCCAGAACCCTGCGGCCCACGTTGAACGGGCTGATGCGCACGCGCGGATGGTGGCCGAATCCACTTTCCTCCAACCCGCCCGGACGCTCGTCAAGGCTGAGTCCGCCGCCAAACTTGAGGATCTCCAAAGAGGTTTCGATTTCTCTGCCAGCGACCTCGCGGAGCGTCGGGCCGATCTTGCCCGCCGCCTCCGCGACGGCGACGCCCAGGCCGCACCGCACTTGGATCTCGTAAAGCGGCAGCAAGCAGAGCTGGAGCAGTTAAAAGCGGAAACGCTGCTCTTGGAACAACGTCGCCCCGATATGATGGATATTGTCGCGATGGACCGAATCGCGGTGGCACTGGTGATTCCGGACCCCAGCTCGGAGGCCGAGGAACAATACAACAAAAACATCGAGGCGATCGCCGTGCGGATTGCCATCAACCATGAGGTCGATCGCCACCAGGCCCGTGTCTTCGACGTATCGGCGCCGCACCTGGCGCGCGGCTACGATTTGGAAAGCCACCGCGCCAATGGAGAGCGAATCGTGATCGAAGTGAAGGGTCGCGCCGGCCGCGGGTCGGTGCATCTCACGGAAAATGAGTGGCCCACCGCAGCCAACGTGCGCGAGAAATACTGGCTCTACGTCGTCGTCGATTGCGCGACTAACCCCAAGCTCTATCGAGTGCGGGATCCCGTGCGGCTGGCGTTCAAGACGCGAATGTCCGTCACTCTCAATCTCGGCGACATTGTCGCCGCTGCGGAAATCGAATAGCTATGACCGATCGACCCCGCCTTATTGAAGTAGCGTTCCCGTTGAAGCAGGCGTCCGTCGCCTCGGTTCACGAAAAGAACGTGCGCCATGGGCACATTTCCACGCTCCACATCTGGCCGGCACGGCGTCCCCTGGCGGCGTGTCGGGCCGCGCTTCTCTGCACGCTGCTGCCCGATCCCGGCGATCCGGTGAAGCGGCAGGCATTGCTCGATCTTATCGGGGGACACGTCACGAAAAAGACGGTGAAGGGCGAGGACGACGAGGGACATGAAACCGCCGAGGAAAAGGATGTGGTCGAGGACGGTGTCCTCGCCTGGGGGCAGGAGAACACTCCGGCGATGGACGAACTCCGGAAGCAAATTCGCGCGTTCTACGGCGGGCGGGCGCCCAAGGTCCTCGATCCCTTCGCTGGCGGTGGCGCCATTCCTTTGGAAGCGATGCGGCTGGGCTGCGAAGTGACGTCGGCCGACCTGAATCC
>JACQWL010000333.1 GCA_016209255.1 Verrucomicrobiota bacterium | reverse complement strand
TCGCTTGCCGACGCCCGTTTCCACGTCGTATGGCGGGCGTCGGCAAGCGACGCCCCTACATCTCAACTGAATTGTTACAGGTTAGCCTCTGCACGTCCCTCTTCCTCCTCGCCGGAGCCCTGCCGGGCGCTCCGGTGGCGGACTCCTACGTCGTCGAGGACATCGCCTTCCCGCCGGAGGTTGCCGCCGAGGTCGGCGGCATCGCCTTCGATTCGAAGGGTCTGCTCTATGTCGCGTTGCGGCGCGGGGATGTCCTCACCGCCATGCCCGCCGTCGACCCGTCGAAATTCGATTGGAAACTTTTCGCGACGGGGTTCGACAACGGGCTCGGCATCGTCGTGCCCGAGCCCGGCCGGATCTTCGTCGCGCAGATGCCGGAGCTGACCGAGGCCACGGACACCGACGGCGACGGCCGGGCGGACCGCTACCGCACGATCACCGACGGCTGGGGGCTCTCCGGCAACTACCACGAGACGACCGCGCTGGCGCTGGATGGGCAGGGCGGCTTCTTTATCGGGCTCGGGACCGCCTCGCACCGCGCGCCGACCTTTGTCCACACCCGGGGCGAGTACTCCGCCATCGGCCGCCGCGGGCGAAATTATTCCGCGATCAAGTACCGCGGCTGGATCATGCACGTGAAGGCCGATGGCACGATCGAGCCCTATGCGTCCGGTTTCCGCGTCCCCAACGGCCTGTTGCGCGACGACGAGGGCAACCTCTGGGCCAGCGACAACCAGGGCGACTGGAAGGCGTCCACGCCGCTCTATCATGTGCGGCCGGGCCGGTTTTACGGCCATCCGAGCAGCCTGGTCTGGGATCCCAAGTGGCCGGCTGACCGCGACCCGCTCGCCACGTACCGCGCCGACCTCGACAGCTATAACAAGGACCGCACCTACGCCGCGGTCGAGATTCCGCACCTGGAGATGCTCCGCTCCGGTTCCGAGCCGATCCAGATCCCGCGCGGCGGCGAGTTCGGCCCGTTCGGCGGGCAGATTCTGCTGCCCGACGCCACCGGCACGCGCATCGCGCGGCTCATGCTGGAGAAGGTCGACGGCGAGTACCAGGGCGCGGCCACCCTGTTCATCAACGGACAGGGACTGCGCATCAGCAACAACCGCGTGGCGTTTTCGCCGGACGGCCGGAGCCTGTACGTCGGCCAGACGGCGCGCGGCTGGGGCGCAAGCAAGGGGAGCAACACCGAGGGGATGCAGCGCATCACCTGGCGGGGCGGAATTCCGTTCACGGTCGAAAAGATGAACGTCACGGCCCGCGGTTTCCGGTTGACCTTCACCTCAGCCGCCGGCCCCGGAGCCCTGCAGGCGGCCGGTTACGCGGTGAAATCGATGACCTATCAATCCAAGTGGATCTACGGCGGCGAACCCCTGGACGTGCACGCGGAGTCGGTGACCGGCGTCACCGCGGTCGACGCTCGCACCGTGGAGATTGCGATCGACTCGTTCCGGCCGCGGCGCGTCTACCACCTCCGCCTCGCGGAGACGCTGGCCAGTGCGGCCGGGGAGGTCATGGAGCTCCGCGACTTCTACTACACCGCCAACCGCCTTCCGGCCCCGCGGCCCTGAACCTTTTCCTCGAAATCCTATGACCCCAAACAAATGCACCCTCAGTCCGGGCCGGCCCGAAGGCCCGTTTTTTCTCCGCACCGCGCTGACCACGCTCGGCCTTGGCGGGCTCGCCATCGCTTCCCTGCCGGCGCAGCCGGCGGAAACCTCCGCCGCGCCGGGCATGGCGCCGGTCGTGAAACTGCCCTCGTTCGAGGTGCGCTCCCAGGTGGACGACAGCCTGGTCGGCAAACAGGCGATGAGCACCACCCGCACCGGCGTGGAACTCTCCGACCTCGCGCAATCGGTCGTCGTCGTGAACAAGGAGTTCCTCAACGATCTCAAACCCATCTACATTGCGGACGTCATGAAGCACATCGGCGGCGGGCAGACGGGCACGCTGACCTGGACCGGATCCACGCGGTATATGATGCGCGGATACACCAGCGAGGGCAACTTTGTGGACGGCTTCAAGTTTCCGAGCGGCAACACCAACTTCATTGTCGTTGACCGGGTCGAGGTGATCAAGGGGCCGTCGGCCATCTTCGTCACCAACTCGTCCAACACCGTCGGCGGCATGGTGAACAAGATCTCGAAGGGCCCGACATCCTACGATGTCGGAGAGCTGAGGGTGGAGGCCGCGCTCTGGGATCGGGGCAGCGTCAGCCTCGACTACGGCGGGCCCTTGACCGCGGACAAGAAGCTGCAGTACCGCCTGCTCCTCAGTGCGACCGACGTCAACCGCTACTGGGATCGCGACGGCGGCGACAAGCGTTAGTCGATCCTGCCGATGATCGCCTACGACTTCAGCCCGGACACCCGGGTCTGGATCAAGTTCGAGCAGCACGACCACCGGTACGGCGCCTACGAAGGCGTGCCGCTCGATGGCCGGACCGGCAAGCCGGCGCTCGGCCGCAAGGGCAACCTGCACGAGGAGGGGCCGCTCAACTGGCGCAAGGCCGACTACGAGGTCGTCTGGGGCCAGTTTACGACCCGGCCGGCTGACTTTCTTGCCGTCCGTCTCGCGGCTCTCGGGCACTGGGAGAACAATTCGCGCATCCAGTCGATCGTCAATCCCACCGGCGCCACGACCCCGACCCGGCTGGCGAACGGCGCCTTCGCGTTCCTGCCCTACGCGCAGTACACGATCCCGCCCGACTACCGGCCGGGGCAGCTGATTGCGCGGACGACCACGGTCAACGTCAACCGACCGATCAGCCGCGAAGTGCAAAACGATTATGTGTTCAACTTCACGACCGGCCCGGCCAGGCACACGCTGCTCGTCGGCGGCATCCTGCGCTCGGACGACATCGTCCAGCAGAACTACTCGAGCGGCGCCACCAGCACGGCAACGGCTACAACGTGAACTTCGCCGCCAACCAGATCCAGTTTGGCGAGTTTCTTCCCCCGCAGGAGGGCAAGCAGACCGAAATCGGCGTCAAGACCGAGTGGCTCGGCGGGCGCCTCAACGTCTCGGCCAGCTACTTCGACATCAAGCAACTGAACAACACGGTCCAGCCGTTCCCCCAGACGACGCCCGTTTCCTTCATCCTCGTAAACGGCGTCACGTCCAAGGGCGTCGATGGCGACATCGCGTTCGCCGTGACCAGGAACCTCAGTGTCATCGGCTCGTTCGCGATTTTTGACGCGCGGTCGGCCGTCCACTTTCCCTGGAACGCGACGCCGCAGCCGGGCGACGGCCGGACCTACACCGCCATGCCGGTGAACAACGTTTCCGAGCGCAGCTTTTCGCTCTGGGGCCGCTACAAGATCACCGAGGGACGCCTCAAGGGTCTCTCCATCGGCGTGGGCGTGAACAACGTTGCCAAGCGCGCGATCACCGACAACGCCAACCTGATTTTCTACGGTTACATCCCCGGCCACACGCTGGTCGACGCCAACTTCAACTACGAGACCAAGCGCTTCAAATACCAGCTGCGCATCGACAACGTGCTCAACAATTCCGACTACGTCCACGCCTCGCGCAGCAACAACGTGATCGTGCCCGGCACGCCGACCAATGTCGGTGGCTCGATCGCCTACAAGTTCTGACCTCAGGATCCGCCTGCCCCGCAACCACACCCCGGCAACGGACCGCCCGGCCGGGGTGCGCCAGCACCGCGGCGCCGGCCGCTTCCACGATTCATCCATGAAATCTCCCGCAACACTCCTTACCTGCACCGCCTTCATCCTGCTGGCGACGCTCGGCCTGGCCCTCCGCGGTTCGGCCGCCCCGAACGAGCCCGCGCTCAAGGCGATCTTCAATGGCAAGGACCTTGCCGGCTGGACGGTGGCGCCCGCACCGAACGTGCACTGGCGCGTCGAGAACGGCGTGCTGATCGGCGAAAGCGACGAGAAGCGCACCGGCAGCATGCTGTGGACGGAGAGGAGCTACAAGGACTTCGTCCTCGAACTCGACGTGCGCTGGCATGGCGCCAAGGAAGACATCGACTCGGGTGTGACGCTCCGCAAGCCGTCCTTCCAGGTGCAAATGGGAACTTCCCGCAGCCTCCAGCGCGACATGACAGGGTCAATGCTCACCGACGGCGTGGGCCATCCGACCCGCTACCCTGAAGCTGGACGGGCCAAGGATTGGGAAAAGTATTTCAAAGTTGGGGGCTGGAATACGTTTCGCATCGAGGCGCGCGGCCACACGTTCAAGGTCTGGATCAACGGTCATCAAACCACGGAGTACACCGACCCAAAATGGGCCGGCGCAGCTCCGCTTGGGCTGCAGTTTCACGATGCAGTGAAAATGAAGCTCGAGTTCCGCAACATCCGCCTCGCCGAGTTGTAAAGCCAAGCCGACGGGGTCATGGCGTGAATCGTGATCAAGCCGCATTGCAGCGGCTGTCGGCGCGCGCCGAATCCAGACGAGACCCGAATTCGAGGTTGCGAAATGAGCGTGGACGGCTAGCCGTGGCGTATGCAGCCGGACGCCATTGGGCAGTTCTATGACGTCCTGCGAGACGCACGCTATGGCGTGCGCATGCTGGCGCGCTCGCCGGGGTTCACGCTCGCGGCCACCGCGTGCCTCGGCCTCGGCGTTGGCCTCGCCACGTCGAGCTTCACGCAGTTTCAGGCGTCGATCTTCAAGTACACCCCGGGAGTGCGGGCGCCCGAGTCGCTCGTCAGCTTTCAAGCGCCGGTTTCATTTCCCGATTTCGAGGAATACCGCGACCACAGCGAGCAGTTCGAATCGGTGGCCGCCTTTCTGGCGCCCGTCCCGTTCGTGCTCACGCCGCGCGACCGGCCGCCGGAACGGATTTGGGGACACATCGTGACGCCGAACTACTTCCGCATCCTGGGCGTCGAGGCGGCGGCCGGGCGGCTGCTCGGGCCGGAGGAGGAGCGGCCCGGGTCCACGGTCGCCGTGATCAGTCATCGGCTCTGGACCTCGCGGTTCGGCGCCAGCCGGGAATTGGTGGGAAATACGGTGCGCATCAACGGCCAGCCGGTGACGATCGCGGGGGTGGCGGGGCGCGAGTTCGTTGGGACGATGCCGATGCTCGCCGTGGCCGATGTCTGGATTGCGACAACCGCGCCTGCCCGGGTGGCGCCCGAGCTGGGAGGCGACGTGCTGCGCAACCACGGCGTGAAGATGTTTCAGGTCGTCGGGCGTCTCAAGCCGGGCACCGCGGCGGCCGGGGCCGAGGCGGCGCTGGACGCCATGGCGCGACGCCTCGAAGAGGTGCAACGGGATCCGGACCGGCACCGCGCGGGCCGCCGGGTTACATTGCTCCCGGGCGGCCGGGTATATCCCATCCGCGAGCAGGACCTTCCGGTGGTGGCGGCATTTCCGGTGGTGATGATCGGCCTGGTGCTGATGATCGCTTGCGTGAATGTCGCGACCATGCTTGTCGCCCGGTCGGCCGTGAGGCACAAGGAGATTGCGATCCGCCTGTCGCTCGGCGCGAGCCGCGCGCGGCTGGTGCGGCAACTCCTCACCGAGAGCATGTTGCTGGCCGCATCCGGCGGTGCCGCGGCCGTGCTGTTTGTGTACGGGCACCACGCAATTCTCGAACGTTTCGTCACCATCCTGCCCTCGCAAATGCAATACGAGTGGACGGTGGACTGGCGCGCTTTTGTCGTGGCGTTCGCGATCGCGGGCGTGAGCGCGCTGTTGTTCGGTCTGGCGCCCGCCCTCCAGGCCACCCGGGTCGAGATCGCGCCCGCGCTCAAAAGCGGCTCGACGTTCGTCCTGCGCCGGCATCGCTGGTTCAGCCTGCGAAACGTGCTCGTGGTTCAACAAATGACCGCGTCGCTGACGCTCCTCCTGCTGACGGCTTTCGTGGTGCTCGGATTCCAGCGGTCGAAGGGGATCGATTTGGGGTTCGAGCCGGGAAATCTCTTTCTGCTTTCCGTCGACCCGGTGCGCGACGGCTACACCCCGCAGCAAGCCGAGCGTTTCTTTTCCAGCCTGCCGGAGCACGTGCGGCGCATGCCCGGAGTCAGGAAGGTCGCGCTCACGCAAACATCGCCGTTCGGGCTCAACGCCGGTGAGGCAATCATGGCGACGCAGACCGAATTCGCCGGTGGTCCGAAGCTCCTTCAGTCCCTGCATCGCGAGCGCGTGGGCGCGGGTTTTTTCGAGACCCTGGGCGTGCCGGTGCTCGCGGGGCGGACTTTTCGCGAATCGGACCAGGGCGGGAATGCGCGCCTCGCCGTGATAAATCAGACCATGGCGAAGGGAACCTGGCCGGGGCGGACGGCGTTGGGCCAAACGATCGAACTCGACGGGGCGACGCATGAAGTGATCGGAGTCGTGGGCGACATCCGCTCGGGGTTTGCGTTGGAACGATCGCGTCCAACCGTCTACCTGCCAGCGGTGCCGGGCGGATACGCGGCGCCATCGGCCCAAGGCGTGACGGTGCTGGTGCGCGCCGAGCGGGGCATCGACATTCCGCTCCTGGTGCGGCGCGAAATCGGCATCCTCCTGCCCGACGTGACGGTGTTCAATGTCAGCAGCATGACCGAGCAAGTCGAACGCATGGCGGCGATTTTCCGGATGGCGAGCGCGATTTATGGCGGGATTGGGTTGTTCGGATTGGTGTTGGCCGCGGTGGGACTGACCGGGGTGACGGCGTATGCGGTGGCGCGGCGGACGCACGAGATTGGCATCCGGCGGGCACTGGGCGCGCAGAACGCGGACATCATGCGGCTGGTCCTGCGGGAGGGCGTGGCGCTCATCGCGATCGGCAGCGTGCTTGGGATGGCGGCCGCGTTCGCGGCAGTTCGCCTGCTGGCATCGACGCTTTCGGCGATGGCGGAGATCACGCACTCGAGCATCCGCGACCCGCGGGTCCTCGTCGGCGCGCCGCTGCTGTTGATCGGGCTGGCGTTTTTGGCGTGCTATCTGCCGGCGCGGCGCTCGCTGCGCATCGATCCGGTCGAGGCGCTGCGGGCGGAATGATCCCGGTTTGGCGGCGCGAGGGGCGAGGTAATTGCCGCGGTTGATCACGCGGTAGATCGCGCCGGGAAACTCAAGCCGGAGTTTGCACGCCATGCTGGAAGAAAACTCACCCGCCGCCGCGACAGTCTGCGCCAGATTTCACTCTGCCCCGTCCTTTGGCGGGTCGCTGGCCTACGGCCAAATGCACGAATCCCGTCCTGCACAAAACCGCTTGGCGGTTTTGATTCAGACCGCATTCCCCTCCCGGAGGCGACTTTGCCCCGCGTCGTACGTCGGCGGACCGGCGCTGTGCACACGGCGAAGGTGATAAATGCGGGCTGTTCATTGAGCGTTCGGCGTTAAACGTTGAACGTTGCGCGTTCGCTCCGTCCTCACTCCGCCCTCTTCCGCCGCGGCACGGCATTCGCGCGCGCCTCGGCCTCTTTCATCAGGTGCCCGAATTTCGCGTGCGCCCGCAGCGGTTCGTAGTCAAGGGACACGCGCAGCGTGCAGCCGAAGGCATAGCCCGCCTCGTGCAGACCGCGCAGCTCGGCGACCGCGCCGTCCATATCGCCGAGCGCGCCGAGCACCGCTCCTCTGCTCACGCGCACCAGCTCGACCGTTCGGGCATCATCCCGATGGCGCAACGCGAGTCGCATCGCGTCCTCCATCGAAGCCAGCGCCTCGGACCGCCGTCCCTGCGTCGCCTGAATCAAGGCACGCGTGGTAAAACCGGTGGTTGAATCCGGGTAATCGCGAATGTAGCCATCGACTTCGGTCAAAGCCTCCGCATGGCGCGCCGCGGCGCGCGCCGGCTGGCCCTGCCGGGCATCGATCACTGCGAGACGGTGGAGCGCAATCATCGCGGTGCCTCGCGGTCCCGCGCGATCGCGATAGCGTTCGCTCATCTGATTCCGCACGAACTCGTAATCGGCCCTCGCGTCCGCGAGGTGCCCGCTTTGCAGGCGCAAATCGGCGCGTCGGAAATAAAAACGCGGGGCACGGAGCGGTTCCGGCGTGGTCTCCAGCAACGCGAGCGCCGCGCTGACATCGCCGGTCCATGCGATGAGGTTGATGACGTTGACGCGGATGGGGTCTTCGGCGACTTGGGCAATGCTCCAGGCGCGCTCGCAAAAGCGCTCGGCGTCCGCAAACCGGCCGCATTCCGTGAGGTATCCGGCCATGAGCACGAGCGTGTCCGAATTCTGCGGATCGGCTTCGACCGCGCGGATCGCGAGCGCCACGAATGCCTCGCTGCGGTTGCCTCGCGCCCGTTCAACCCGGGCGCGCGCCGCAGGCACGTCGGGATCGTTGGGCCGCAATTGCTCGACCCGATCGAGTTCTCGGCGCGCGACCTCAAAATCGAAATCCACCGCCTGAGCCACCAATGCCTGGGCGAGATGCGCTTCCGGGAGATTTGGCGCCAGCCGCAGCGCGGCCGCCACCGCCCGGCGCGCCTTGGTCTGCAGGGTCTCGCCGCGATCGTACCCGCTGCTCCGAATCCGCCCATAGGATTCCGCCAGCCGGGCCCACGCCAGCGCGTAATCGGGATCGAGCCGCACCGCCTCCTCGTAATGCCGCACGGTGACGGCACTGAGCTCCTCGGAAAACCCGCTCGTCTGCGCCGCGCGACCGCGGAGGTACGCATCGTAGGCCGCGAGGTTTTTGGTCGGCACGGTCGCGTTCGCACCCGCTGTCGCGACCGCCGGCGCCGCACCGCCGCCGAGCTTCTGCGCGACCTTCGCGGCGATTTCATCCTGCACCGCGAAGATATCCGTCAACTCGCGGTCAAACGCCTCCGACCACACGTGGTAGCCGTCCGCCGCGTTGATGAGCTGGACGGTGATCCGCACGCGGTTGCCGGACTTGCGCACGCTGCCCTCGATCACACTCGCAGCGCGGAGCGCGCGGCCGATCTCATCGACGGCCATGTTTTTTCCCTTGAACGCGAACGACGACGTGCGCGCTGCCACCCGCAGCGCGGGATTGCGCGCGAGGGCGTTGAGGATCTCCTCGGTGAGCCCGTCGCTGAAATATTCGCTGTCCTTGTCGTTGCTCATGTTGGCGAACGGCAGCACCGCGATGGATTTCGCTGACGCGAAATCCAGAGGCTTGGGGTCTTGGGTGGTGGTTTTTGGGTTGGGCGTTGAGGCGACGGGATCTTTCGTTGCCGGTCGCAAGGCGAAAAACGCGGCGACACCGACCACGAGCGCCGCCACCGCAGCGGTCGCCCAAATCCAGCCGGGCAGGCGGGGTTTGGGCAGGGGCGTTGCCGGCCGATGTAGCGGAGCCGCTTCGGCTCCGCTGTCGGGAGCGGAACGAAAAGCCGTTCCGCTTCGGGCGTTGTCAGGCGGCGCCCCTGCCACGGCCGGCGCCGCCGGCATCGCGATGCGCGGCGCCTCGAGCAGCCGCTTCACCCGCTCGACAAACTGCGGCGACGGCACGCCGCGCGGCAGCGGCGTCCATTGGTAGCGGAGGAACTCCTCCGGCACATCCGCGCTCGCCTGCGTCGTCTCGTCGATCACCACCGGCGTGATGAACGCCACACTGGCCGCCATGTCGTGCGTGCGCTCGACCCCGAGCTTCCACTCGCGCCGGAAATAGCCCTCACCCCTCGCCTGGGTGCGGGCCGAGATGATCGGCACGAACAGCGCGCACTCTCGGATTTGTTTTTTGATCTTCGCGTCCCACGCATCCCCGCCGCGCAGCTCGCTCTGATCGAACCAGACCTCGACGTCGAACGCGCGCAGCGCGTCCGCGATCCGCCGCGCGGCGTCGGTGTCCTCGCGGGCGTAGCTGAGGAAGACGGCTTTGGTGGGATCACTCATGAAGGCTTGGCTTGGGAGGAAACGCTCAACGTTTAACGTTTAACGCTTAACGCTTAAGTTCGGAAACTGGTGGTTCTATACTTGGGCGTTAAAAGTTAAGCGTTAAAAGTTGAGCGTTTTTCCCGGCGAAGCGGAAGCTGACACGGGGGTAGTGGGTACCCATGATGAGTGACAACCGCCCGATGGACTTGCGAGGAGAAAGGTGGAGGCGTCGCCATTGCGGATCCAGTTTTGCTGGTCGGCGAGGGCACTCGTAAGAAACTCGATTCAACAAAAGGGGTTTGGCAGGGTTCTTCATTCTCCGCTGTGTCCGCGATTGCACCACGCGCGCCATCCTCCGACCTTCCCGACACGCACCGCGCCACCGCCGAACACGAATCACGATGAATATCCCCATCACGCATGAGAGTTCATTTCAAAACCGCGCTGCCTCAACCATCCCCTCCCTCGCCCTTCTTCTCTCCATCCTCGCCGTCTCCGCCGCTGCCGTTCTCCTCGCGTCACCCGCCTGCGCGCAAATCGGCACCCGCTTCCCCTCCGAGAAAAAAATTGTCATCGATCCCGTCACGGGCGTGCCGCTCACGTTTCTCACCACGAAGCCCGGCGGCGATGCCAAGATTTACCAGACGCATCACCAATGGACGTCCGACGGCAAGTGGCTCGTCTTTCGCTCCAACCGCATCCCCGGCCAGGCGATGGCCGTCAACGAGGAGACCGGCGACCTCGTGCAGGTCACCGAGGGCGGCTTCACCGGCATGCTCTGCCTCGCCGACCACAAGCGCACCGCCGCCGACCACCCGCACCCGACCTTCAGCGCCGACAGCACGCGCATTCAAATCCAGTCCGCGATGATTTCCGAGGACGGCCGTTCCATGAACATCTGTGTCATCCCCGTTCCGGAAAAACTGCTTCAGCGCACGTATGCCACCAGAGACTGAGCCGTGCAATCTAGTTGGTGAGTGTAGGGGCGTCGCTTGCCGACGCCCGTTTCCACTCTTCCCCACTCCTCCCCCATGAACATCCGGTTGCACCCCAGTTAGGAATTCATCTCACCATTCGACGAATGCGAAAATCGTCGCGACCACGCGCTCGCTCGGCTCAACTCATCCCCATGCGCTCATACCCCCGAAACACCGGTCCGGCGCCGAGCCCCGCTCGTCGCCGCTTTCTCCGCCATCTCGTCATCGGCGCCGCCGCCGCGTCGGTCATGCCCCGCGCCTTCGGTGCTCTCCCCAAGGCGAAGATCACCAAGGTCAACATCTACCGCCCGCCGAATCTCAACCTGCACTTCAACCAGAGCAACATGGTCGTCACGATCGAGACCGACCAGGCCGGATTGATCGGCGTCGGTGAAGGCGGCGCGCGCGACACGATCGAGCAGTGCGCGCAGCGGCTCATCGGCAGGAACCCGTTCGACATCGAGCGTTGCTGGCAGGACATGTATCGCGCGTGGTTCTACCCGCCGGGCCGCGAAAAAATCCACGCGCTCGGCGCGCTCGACCTGGCGCTGTGGGACATCAAGGGCAAAGCCCTCGGTGTCCCCGTCTACGATCTCATCGGCGGCATGAACCGCACCTTCCTCGAGACGTATCTCGGCGGCGGGGGCACCGGCACGCAGCTTCAGGAGCCGAACGGCCGTCCCGGACTCGGCGTCACGCCCAACATGGAGCGGCTCACGCTCGTCACCGCCATCACCGACCCGGGAACCACGCGACCGATTTATTTCCGCGCGGATGGATCGCAGTCGAGTTGGTGAGCGACGGACACCTCACGCCATGTCCGCAACGGTCGGCCACGAACGAAGTCCGCGTTTCAGGCCGCCCCAAGCTTGCAGCCGCGCTACCTGCGCGCGCTCGCGTTTTTCGATCTTGCCGCCACCGCCTTCGATGTGAGGCAAGTCACCGCCGACGGCTTCGTCGGGTTGATGCGCACCCGGCGGACGACGCCCGCTTGAATCGGAAGAATCCTGCAGGGGTCAGATCGAGAATTGAGACAACGCCACGAACATCGGCCGAAATGGATGGAGCTATCTCCACGGTGGTGCCCGCGGACCAGATCAGCCGGGAGTTCAATGTCAGCGAACAGGGCGTTGACATGGAGATCGAGTTCCCCGGCAGGAGCCCTCAGCCGTAACGATTCAGTCGCGATG
>JACQWL010000331.1 GCA_016209255.1 Verrucomicrobiota bacterium | reverse complement strand
TTAACCGCGGATGCGCCGGAGGCGCACAAGTAACGCAGCTTGCCCGCCCCCGGCGGGATGGCGCGGATAGTCGGAGATTATCCTGCCTTTATCCGCGTTATCAGCGCAATCCGCGGTCAAGAATTCTGCGGTTTGAAAATCGTCGCAAACAGGATCGATCCGGATCGATAGTAGCCTACCGCGGCTGACACCGGAACCAAGTGAACCAAGACAGTTTTTAACCGCTAATCCCCGGTCGCGCGTTCGCGTGGCGCATGCCGAACCGCGCCATTGACGTGCCGCGCCACATCATCGACAACAGCGCGTCTTCCTTTGATGAGCACCGGCAACGGCCCGACCACACCTCCTTCTCCTGCCTCCGCGATCGCGACCACGATCAAGCCCACGGACCTCCGCGGGATCCTGACCTACGTGCCGCGTTTCCAGGGGCAGATTTTCATCATCGCGATCGACGGCTCCATCGTCGCCGACGAGAATTTCAGCAACCTGCTCGTCGACATCGCCGTGCTCCGCTCCCTCGCGATCAAGGTCGTGATCGCGCATGGCATCAGCCAGCAGCTCGAGGAGCTCTCGACGATGCGGAAGATTCCCATCTCGAATGCCGACGGCACCGGTGTCACCGACGCCGCGACGCTCGATCTCGCCACGCGGGCCTCGTCCCGCGTCTCGCACCTGCTGGTCGAAGGGCTCACGCAGAACGGGTTGAAGTGCGCCACGACCAACGCGGTGCGCGCGCTGCCGCTCGGAATCATCAAGGGGGTCGACCAGCAGTTCACCAGCAAGGTCGAGCGCATCGACAAGGACTTCCTCGGCGAGCTGATCGACCGGCACGTCGTGCCCATCGTCTCGCCGATCGCGTTCGGTCCTGACGGCAAGGCGCTGCGCGTGAACTCCGACCTCCTCGCCGCCGAGCTCGCCGAGGCCCTCCACGCCACGAAGATCATTTACCTCACGCCGCAGGAGGGCCTCGAGATTGACGGCAAGGTGCGGCGCGAGATCTCCGTCGACGCCCTGCGCAAGCTCCTCGAGACCGAGCCCGCCCGCATCGCCGAGGCCGGGTTCAGCAAGGCCACCCATGCCGTCAAGGCGATCGAGACCGGCACGCCGCGGGTGCACATCCTCGACGGCCGGATTTTCGACGGCCTGCTCAACGAGGTCTTTTCCAGCGAGGGGGTCGGCTCGCTCGTCTACGGCAACGATTACCAGCAGATCCGGAAGGCCCGGAAGGCCGATGTCCGCCAGATCTACAACCTCACCCGCAACGCCGTCCGCCGCGAGGAGCTGATCCACCGCACGCAGCAGGCGATCGAAAAGAACATCGACCAGTTTTTCGTTTTCGAGATCGACGAGAACATCATCGCCTGCGTCACGCTGTATTTCTATCCCGACAAACCGCAGACGGCCGAGATCGGCTCGCTCTATGTGATGCCGTTTTACCACCACCGGGGCATCGGGAAGAAAATGGTCGACTACGCCTGCATGATCGCGAAGGAGCGCGGCGCCACGACGACGATCGCGGTGTCGACGCAGAGCTTCGGCTTTTTCTCCAACGTGTGCGGCTTTGAGGAGACCACGAAGGAGATCCTCCCCGAGGCGCGGTTGAAGCTCTACGAGGACAGCGGCCGGAACGCGAAGGTGCTGGTGAAGAGACTCGGCTGAGGAGGCCGAATCGCCTGTCTGTAGGAGCCTGCTTGCAGGCGATTCGGGGCGCTCTCCGTCGCCACACGCTGAAATCGCCTGCAAGCAGGCTCCTACAAGAACCCGGTGTTCGTCTCATCTTGAACGCAACTTTGGATAAACGTTCCAACATCCTGAGTTTGCCGACCTTCATCCATTCATCCGCGGTCAAATCCCGGCCTGGCCGCAGGCTTGACGTTATAACATCCGTGCCCACGTTGCCGTGGTCATGCATCTCGAACTCAAGCTGCGCAGAGTCGGCAACTCGATCGGCGTCGTCCTGCCGAAGAAGGCCCTTGCCCATCTCAAGTCCGGCGAAGGCGACACCGTCATTCTCACCGAGACACCGGATGGCTACCGCGTCACGCCGCACAGCCCGGAGTTCGCCAAGACGATGGCCGTCTTTGCCAGCCTGAATCGCCGCTATCGCAACACGCTCCGCGAACTCGCCAAATGAAGGAGCCCTACTGGCTGACGCGCGAGGAAGCGCTCGGCCTGCACGAGCTGATGCTGTCGGACTACGGCGGCCTCGAGGGCGTCCGCGACGACAACATGCTGGAGTCGGCCCTCGCCAAGCCGCGGCATAAATTCGATTACGGAAACCCCAGCATGGCGGAACTCGCCGCGAGTTATGCCGCGGGCGTGGTCAGGAACCACCCGTTTCTCGACGGCAACAAACGCACCGGCTTCATGCTCGCGGCCGGTTTTCTGGAACGCAACGGCTACGCCTTTTCCGCCACCGAAGCCGACGCCGCCGTGCGCACGCTCGCCCTCGCCGCCGGCGAGATGAGCGAGGCCGCCTACGCCGCCTGGCTCGGGGCCAACTCGAAGCGCCGGTGATTCCAACGTGCGTTCAATACGAGACAAACACCGGGGTTTTTGTAGGAGCCTGCTTGCAGGCGATGTGGGAGGGGCTTTATGCCCCGACATGTCGCGGGATAAACCCGCTCCCACAGTGAATCGCCTGCAAGCAGGCTCCTACCGCAATCCCACCCTCCGAGACGACGCCAGCTCAGGCCTTCACTTCCACCACGACCTGCACCTCGGTCGTCGAGCCGCGCGGCAGGCCGTTCACCGCCACCGCGGCGCGGGCGTGTTTGCCGGCTTCGCCGAACACCTTCACGAACAGATCGCTCGCCCCGTTGATCACCGCCGGACTTTCCGTGAACCCGTCGACGGCATTCACAAAACCGCTCACGAACACGATCCGCGCGACCTGATCCAGCGAGCCCACGGCCGCCTTGATGTTCGCCAGGGTGTTGAGGGCGCAAATTTCGGCCGATTTGTAGCCCGTCTGCACGGTCTGTTCCTGGCCCACCTGTCCGATGTGCGTCATCTGGCCGTTCACAAAACAAATCGTGCCGGCACAGTAGAGCAGGTTGCCGGTCCGCACCGTCGGCACATAGCTGCCGGCGGCGGCCGGAGGCGGCGGAAGGGTGAGGCCGAGTTCGGCGAGTTTGGATTCGGGGTTCATGGTTCGCGGTTAAAGGTTCACGGTTCAGGGTTCACGATTCTGCGTTCACGGTTCGGCGTTCAGGGTTCGCGGTTCATGCGGAAACAAATTTGGTTCCGGGCGCCGATGCAATGCGGTTAACGCGACGACGGAAGGAAATCCTTCGTCGCGACCGTGGTGATTCCGATCGGCGCATCGAGGATCTTCAGATCGAGCAGCGTCTGCATTTCCTCCGTGAGCCGCACCAGCGAAAGCTGGCCGATGTCCTCGCCCTTTGCGCGGTCGCCATGAACGAGCGAACGGATGATCATCTCGCTCCGCGAGAATTCCAGGAGCTCGGGCGTCATCTGGGGATTGCGCCGCAGGATCACCGCGTTGGCCGGCGCCGGGTCCTCCTGCAGATAGTCGCGCCAGCCGCGAATCGACGCGTGCACGAACGCCCGCACGACATCGGGCGAGCCGCGCACCAGCTCGCGCCGGCAAAAAATCACGTGGTAGCAATCGTAGCCCGATTCCGCCAGCAGCAGGGTGCGCACGGGCTTGCCGTGCTGCTGCGCGAAAAACGGCTCGCTCGTCACGAGGCACTGTTGGACGGCATCCTTGTTGGCGAGAAATTCGCCGAGGCCGTAGGTGTTCGGTTTCAGGTCGAACGTGATGCGGTATTTCTTCTGGATGTAGGGAATCCAGGTCATGCTGGCGCTGGCAATCACCACCCGGCCCTTCAGGTCCTTGAGCGTTTTCACCGGGCTGTCGGTATGCACCATCACCGCCTGCGGGTCGTGTTGCATGGTTGCCGCGACCATCACCAACGGCAGCCCGCGGCTTGCGGCGACCATGATATCATCGCTCTTGAGCATCCCGAAATCCGCATCACCCCTGATCACCTTGAGCTTGATTCCGGCGCCCGGCCCCCCGGGTAGAATCTCCAGGTCGATTCCAGCCTGGGCGTAATATCCCTTCGCGAGCGCCTGGTAGAATCCCCCGTGCTCCGCCTGGGGAAACCAGTCGGTCTGCAGCACGACCTTGCGCCGCGCCGGGTTCGCCGGCGCCGCTGCCGCCGGCTCGTTCCGTCCGCAACCCACCACCAACGCCGCCAGCAGCAGCCCGCAACCGATCCGCACGACGTGATCCATTGACCGCATAGGCCACGAGATCAAACGGCTCCCGCCCGCGCGTGCAACCTCCGCGAAAGATTGGTGGTGGGTCAGTCTGAAGAATTGTAGCGGCGGTCTATGACCGCCGTTCCCGGGAAGATCGGCGTTCATAGAGCGCCGCTACAGGAACTGACCCACTACCGAAGGATTGCGTCATATCCGGCGGCGGTGAGATGCTGGGGGGCATGAACTTCACTGCCTGGCAGCAACTCACGCCACCGCAGGCGGCCCGCGAGATCCACAAGCGGGTCCGCACGCAGTTATCGCCCGTCCAGCAACGCGCGGTCATTTCATTCCTGGCTTCCGAGGAGGAGATCGCCGGGCGCTTTCAACGCTCGCGTCCCGGCAGCCCGCTCGCGGGCGTGCCGTTTTTCGCGAAGGATCTGTTCGATGTGGCCGGCGTGTCGACCTTCGCGGGTTCGACGTTTCTGCCCGAGGTGCGGGCCACGCGGGAAGCCGATGGTGCGTTCGTGCACGCGCTCCGGGAAACGGGTGCCGTCCTCGCCGGCAAGACCCACCTGCACGAGTTCGCCTACGGCGTCACCGGGGAGAATCCCCATTACGGCGACTGCGAACGTCCCCGCTTCCCGGACCGGACCACCGGCGGTTCGAGCAGCGGTTCCGCCGCCGTCGTCGCCGCGGGCATCGTTCCGCTCGCCCTGGGCAGCGACACCGGGTGCTCCGTGCGCATACCCGCCGCGTTCTGCGGGCTCTTCGGGTTTCGGCTCACCCCGCGCGATCCGTGGATCAGCGACGCCGTGCCGCTCTCCCGGAGCTTCGACACCGCGGGGTGGTTCACGGCCAACGGACCGGACATGCGCGCGGCCATCGGCGCGCTCGTCGGTCTGCGGAGCAGCGAGCGCGAGCCGCGCGGTTGTTATCTCGAGTTGCCGGGCCTCGACCCCGATGTCGCGTCCGCCTGCCGGGAGGCGGCTGCCCGCTTTGCCCCTTCCAGCGACCGCGCCGTCCGCGACGACCTGATGCATGGCTTCGCCCCGGCCCTCGACACCTATCACACGATTGTCGCCCAGGAAGCTTGGGAGGTGCACAAGGGCTGGGCCGAGCGCTTCCGCGACCGCTACAGCTCCGTGGTGTGGCAGAGATTGAACCGCGTGCACAGCCTCACCCCGATGCAGATTGCCGCCGCCGACCTCGGCCTCGCGACCATCCGCATGCTCTGGACGAAGTTTTTTCTGACCTTCGATTTTCTCGTGCTGCCCGCCTCGCCCTGCGCCGCGCTCACGAAGGCGGAGTGCACGCTCGAGAATCGCGGCCGGATCCTGTCCCTCAACGCGCCCGCGAGCGTCGGCGGCCTGCCGGTGCTGACCGTGCCCGTCCCCCTGCCCTCGGGCCTGACGACCGGCCTGCAGATCATCGTCAACCATCCGCAAAGCCCGGTGGTGGATTGGGCGCTGGCGCGGTGCAGATAGGTGCGATTTTGCGCCGCGTTTGCCCGAGGCTTGACAACGGCAGAGTGACCGGACCGCTCCTGACATCACCCCGATAAGAATTCCTAAATATCGGTGAGAGAATTCATGGGTAGAGTAACCTATTGGGTTACTCTGTAATTTGGCGGTTTTGGCGGAGGGCGGTAGGAGCGGGGTGCGAAAGGCGCAGCAGGCGCGCCGCGTTTTCCCCCATCACACCACTGCCCATCCCGACCGCCCGCGCCTCCTCGACGAAACGCCCCATTGCCGGCAGTTCGTCGAGCATGGGATACAGATTCAGCGGAAAGTCGGATCCGAACAGCACCCGCTCCGCCGGCACGACGGCCAGAAACCGTTTCCATACCCCCGCGTCGTAGAGCAGCGGCGAGGCGGCCGTGTCGTAGAAGACATTCCCGAGCTGGAGCGCGCTCGCGTCGCGCAGCGGCAGCAGTCCGCCCCAATGCGCGAGAATGAACGTGGTGGCCGGAAACGAACGCGCGAGCCGCAGGAAATCTTCGGCGGGGGTTTCAATCCGCCCCGGAAACGGGCGGCTGTCGGGGTCCGTGACATGCAGGTTCACCGGCAGCTGTAATTCGCCTGCCAGCCCGAGCGCCTCGCGAAAGACCGGATCGTCCACCGCATAGCCCTGCGCCTGCGGCGACAGTTCGCCGAGCCCGGCCAGCCCCTCGCCGTGCGCCCGCCGCACCTCCTCGAGCGTCGCTTCGCGCCCCCCGGCGGGATGCAGCGTCGCAAACGCCGCCAGTCGATCCGGGTGGGCGCGCACCGCCGCGGCGTAGAACCGATTCTGCCAGGCGCAGGTTTCCGGCTTCTCCCAATACCAGCCGAGCAGCATCGCGCGGTCCACGCCCGCCGCATCCATCGCCCGCAAAAGCTGCTCCATCGTCGGCAGGGTTTGCACCGGCCGCCCGTCGCGCCGCCGCCGCGTGCAGAGGACCGCCCAATGCCGCTCCCCCTGCGCCGCCGCCCACGCCCCCGGATCGCGGTCGACCTCCGGCGGATACAAATGCACGTGCGCATCGATGAGTGGCATCGTATTAGCTCATTCTGCGTAATCGTTCTCGTTTTTTCGTCCGACCCGGCCAAGGGAAACGAGAACGATTCCGAGAACGAGAAAGAT
>JACQWL010000340.1 GCA_016209255.1 Verrucomicrobiota bacterium | reverse complement strand
GTCGGCAAGCGACGCCCCTACATCGCGAGTGAATCGTCTTCTCAGCCGGGCGGTGGTTTCCAGCCGCGCCGGGCGGGACTTCGCCGGTATCGCGAACGGGCTCATGGCGGGGCCGAATCCAATCCTGCTCCTTGCCCCGCCTCGCGCCTTCGCCCACAGGTGGCGGCATGGTCTTTTGTCTTGGGTGCGTAAGTTGTAGGCCGGCAGCTCGCTGGCGCTGATTGAGCCCGAGCAAGCTCGCTGCCTACCATTCACGGAGTTGCGCAGCCAAAACGAAAGACCAGGTGGCGGCGCACCGCGCGAAAGGCCGCTTGACTCACGATGCCGCGCCCTACCCATGTACGGGATCCCAGGGCACACCCAGACCCTGGCCGCCGCATCTCATGCGTTCACCGTCGCCACCACTGCCCGCCCCGACCGCCCCGCCGGCTTGACCTGCAACCTCGACCCCCGCCATGAACCCAACCCTGACATCTTTCAGCCGGATTCCACGGCTGCTCGCATCCGCATTCGTCGCGCTGGCGCTTGGCCTGGCGCTGCGCGCGCAGTCGGCCACCGGCACCATTGAAGGACGCGTGTCCAACCCGGCCACCGGCGAGTTCCTCGAGGGCGTGCGCATCGGTGTCGAGGGCACCGCCTTGGAAACCGCCTCGGATTCCGATGGCAATTACCGCCTCACCAACGTGCCGCCCGGCACCGCCCGCGTGCGGGCCTTCTACACCGGCCTGCCCGTCCAGACCGGCACCGTCGCGGTCTCGGCCGGCCAGACCGCCTCACTCGACCTCCGCTTCGGCGCGCCGGCGACCCGGGCCGCGCCCGACGGCTCGATCGTCAAGCTCGAAGAATTCGTCGTCGCCACCTCGCGCGAGATGAGTGGCGCCGCCCTTGCGATCAACGAGCAGCGCTTCGCCGCCAACATGAAGAACGTGGTCTCGGTCGACGAATTCGGCGACGTCGCCGAAAGCAACGTGGCGGAATTCCTGAAATTTCTCCCCGGCGTGAACATCGACTACGCCGGCGGCAACGCCCGCGATGTCTCGCTCAACGGCGTCCCGGGCGACTACGTGCCGGTCACCATCGCCGGTTTTAGCCTCGCCAGCGCGGTCGGCGGCGGCGGCGGCGGCACCAATCGCGCGGTCGGCCTCGACCAGGTCTCGATCAACAATCTCTCGCGCATCGAGGTCGAATACTCGCCCACCCCGGATTCGCAGGGCAATGCCCTCGCCGGTTCGGTCAATATGATCCCGCGCAGTTCCTTCGAGCGGGCCCGGCCGGTGTTCAATTTCAGCACGTACCTGATGATGCGCGACAACGCCAGGGACTGGAACCGCACTCCCGCGCCGCGGCATCCCACCCGCAAAATCCATCCCGGCGCCGATTTCGCGTACGTCGCGCCCGTCAGCAAGAACTTCGGCTTCACCCTGTCGGGCGGCTTCTCGCGCCAGTACTCCGGCGAGCCCCAGGCCCAACTCACCTGGCGCGGCGTCCAGGCGGTCACCAATGACAATGCCTACCCGCACACCCCCTTCGGCCAGCCGTACCTCAGCGCCTTCGTCGTGCGCAACAGCGGCAAGGATACGAAGCGATCCTCCTTCGGCACCACCCTCGACTACCGGCTCGGCCGCAACGACCGGTTTTCCTTCTCCCTCCAGGGCTCCACGTTCGACGTGCTGATCAACCACAACGCCCTCACCTTCGAGGTCGGTCGCGTTGCCCGGGGGGCGTACTCCCTCCGGCATACCCAGGGCACCGCCGGCGCCGGCAGCGTGCAGCTCGTCACGACCGGCGCGTCGCGCTACAACTGGACCTACATGCCCTCCGTCACCTGGCGCCACGACGGCCCGATCTGGAAGGCCGAGGCGGGGCTCTCCCTCTCCCGCGCCCGCAACCGCAGCAACGCGATGAAGTCGGGCTTCTTCGACGACACCACCTCCCGCCGCACCGGCGTCACCGTCGCCTACTCCGACATCTTTTACCTCCGCCCCGGCATCATCACCGTCACCGACGCCGCCGGCCAGCCGGTCAACCCGTATTCACTCGACAGTTATGTCGTCACCGGCGCCACCGGCAACGAGCGCGCCACCGACGACGCCAAACGCACCGCCTACGCCAACCTCCGCCGCGATCTCCACGGGCCCGTGCCGCTCTCGCTGCGTACCGGCGTCGACTTCCGCGAGTCCCTCCGCGATCAGCGCCTCGACACGCCGGCGTTCACCCATGTCGGCCGCGACGGCGTCGCCAGCACCACGCTCACCCCCACGAGCGACGACCAGGCCAAGCCCTTCCTCGATCCGAGTTTCTCGAGCCGTATTGCGCCCTACGGCTTTCCCGCAATCGAGGGCGTCAGCAGCGAGAAACTTTACGAATACTACCTCGCCAATCCCGCCACCTTCACCTCCAACGCCAACACCACCTACCGCGCCCTCGTCACCAACTCCAAGCGGGCTTCGGAACTCATCTCGGCCGCCTACCTGCGCGGCGATCTCTCGTTCTTCCAGAACCGGCTCAAACTGGTCGGCGGCGTCCGCGCCGAGCAGACCAACATCGAGGCCGAGGGACCGCTCACCGATCCGTCGCGCAACGTCCAGCGCAACGCTCAGGGCCAGCCCGTCCTTGGCGCCAACGGCCGGCCGCTGCCCATCGTGGCCAGCACGACGTCGGTCGAATATTCCCGCCTCACCTACCTCGACCGCGGCGCCCACACCGAAAAGGAGTACCTGCGCTGGTTCCCGAGCATCAACGCGAGTTACAACGTGCGCGAAAACCTGATCGCCCGCGCCGCCTGGTCCACGTCCATCGGCCGCCCCAACTTCAACCAGTATGCCGGAGGCGTCACGCTGCCCGACCCGCAGAACCCTTCGCCCGGCGATCAGATCACGGTCAGCAACGTGGGCATCAAGCCGTGGAGCGCGCGCAGCATCAACGTGCGGCTCGAATACTACATGCAGGGCGTCGGCCAGATCACCGTCGGCGCCTTCCGCCGCGATTTCGAAAACTTTTTCGGCAGCACCACCCTCGCCTCCACCCCGGAGTTTCTCGAGAATTACAGCCTCAATCCGGAGACCTACGGCCAGTACCCGGTCGTCACACAGTACAATCTCGATACCACGGTGCGCATGCAGGGGATCAGCGTGAACTACCGCCAGCCGCTCACCTTCCTGCCCGCGTGGGCGCGCGGCATCCAGGTTTTTGCCAACGGCAACGCCCAGCGCCTGCTCGGAGACGCGGGCTCGGCCAACTTCCCCGCCTTCGTGCCCCGGACCGCCAACTGGGGGCTCAGTCTCAGCCGGCCGAACTACACGTTCCGCGCCAATTGGAACTACCGCAGCGCCCAGCGGCGCGCGGCGATCAACTCCACCCCCACCAACGGCATCGAACCCGGCACCTACACCTGGTGGTCGAAGCGGCTCTATGTCGACTTGAACGCCGAATATATTTTCTACAAGCGCCTCGCCCTCTTCGCCAGCCTGCGCAACATCGGCGACGCCCCCGACGACGTGAAGGTCTACGGCCCGAGCACGCCCGCCGTCGCCCGTTTCCGCCAGCGCATCGCCTTCGGCTCGCTCTGGATGTTCGGGGTCAAGGGCACGTTCTAACCCCGGCGTCACACTTCGGCATCCATCTGGACAGGGCAGTCAAAGCGGGTCAGGTCGAAACATTTGTGATCGGCGTGGGCACCGATACGGATCCAGTAGTATCTTTCTGGACCGCTTCCCGATCAAAAAGCCAGCCGATGTCGGATTTTTTATCGCGCGCTGGATGGCATCATTGACGGCCGCACGAAATCCTTCGGCCGCGCGCTCGGAACGCAGCAAATACCAATCGAACGCTTCCTCAAATTCCCTTGCGGCGGGATTGAGGAATTCAAAGTTCATTTCCGGGCTCGGTATTTCAGGACCTTCTCCCCACTGACGGTCTTAATTTTACCCGCCAGAAATGCATCGATTCGCGATTCAGATTCTTGAGCCCAAATCCTGTCCACGTGGCTTTTACTCGGAGATTTGATGCTTTCGAGCAAGGCCTCCGCGTTCTCCGCGCGCTCCGCGTTTCAAGGTGTTTGGTTTTGTTACGCGGCTGCGCGGCCTCTTTTTCCCGGCCCACTACGGGAAAAAGACCGCCTCACGTCCCATACAGGCGGTCGCCAAAATCGCCGAGCCCCGGCAGGATGTATTTCTTCGCGTTGAGTTCGCGATCCAATGCGGCGGTGTGGATGACCGTGCCGGGATGGTGTTTCTCGACCTCGGCCACGCCCTCGGGCGCACTCACGATGCAGACCAGGGTCGGATCCACCGCGCCGTTCTCCTTCACGACCGCCAGCGCTTGTACCGCCGACCCGCCGGTGGCGAGCATCGGGTCGACCACGAAAACGTGCCGGCCGGCCGGCGGCGGAAGCTTGCAGTAGTAACTCCGGGCCACGGCGGTGGTGTGATCGCGCTCGAGCCCCACATAGCCGACACTCACGTCGGGAAAAATGTCCGTGAACGGCTGCACCATGCCGAGGCCGGCCCGCAGAATCGGCACGACCACAAAGCTGGTCGGCGCCAGCACCCGGCCGGTCATCCGCTCGAGCGGGGTCGCGATTTCCCTGGCTGCGGTGTCGAGCTCGGCCGTGGCCTCAATCGCCAGCAACCGGCTGATTTGATACGTGAGCGTGCGAAACGTCGCGGGCTTGGTCGTCTTGTCGCGCAGGTGCGTGACGATGTGCGCGGCCAGCGGGTGATCGAGGATGTGCAGGGGCATGGGGGAGAAAATTGGAAAAAGGCGGGGGAAAAACGGGGAAAGTGGGAAGGAGCGCGCTGGTTGAGGCGAGGTTTGCCGCATTCCCACTTTTCCAATTTTCTAGAGCAATTCCCGCTCCACCTTCCGCTCGAGGTGCGCCTCGAACTCCTTGCGCAGCTCCTTGGCCTTGCCGCGCAATCCGGGCAGGACCGCCAGCCACTGGTAGGCTTCCTCCCGCAGGTGTTTCGGCATGATGGGTGCGGACGCCAGCAGCCGGTCGAACGCGCGCACGCCCTGCGCGGCCACCTGTTCACAAACGAGCTGCGCGGCGACGGAGCTGTGCTGGCCGGCGAGGTGCAACGCGTCGTCCAGCCGCCGGTGGCGGCGGTGCAGCGCCCCCCGGTAATTGAACAGGCTGGGCACGATGACGCTCGCCGTGCGCGGGAAGTAACTTGCCATGAGGTTCCACGGTTCGTCGCGGTAGTCGCCGGCGTTGCGGATGTCGGTCCGCAGCAGCACGGTCGGCATGTCGGCGAACTTGGCGAACATGAATTCCACGACGGTACCGCTGTCGAGGTCACTGCCGTCGAAGTTAAACAGGGCGAGATCGCACGCGACGAGGGCGCGCAGGTTGTAGTCGCGAATGCTGCGGCCGCTGCGCCCGCGCAGCCCGACGAAATCCTGGGGCAGCAGGCAGCGAAACTTGCCGTGGGATTTTTCGTAAATCGCCTCGGCCAGCCACGCGTTGCCGATGAGGTGCTTGAGCGAGAAGAGTTCGCCGCCGAGGTAGACCGTATAGGTGCGTTTCTTTTTCTTCATCCGGCAACACCGTGAGAAAACCGCGCCCGGCGCCGCCACTCAACGCAAAAGGTGGGCAGGGCCGTCGGCGCGGGCGCATCCCAGTTTTTGGACAAGCATCACTCTCAGCCAACGATTCAGTTGGCTGGAGGTGGAACGCGACCTCCGGGCGCGTTTCTCCGGCGGACGCGGCCCGACGGCGCCCGGAGGTCGCCGTCCACCTCTTGGTGTTCGTCGTTTCACTCTCAAACCGGCAGTCGACTGCATGGATCCGCCCTACGGCCGGAGCATGAGCGTGTGCTCCGGCTTTCCGGGCAGGAATGGCGTCGGCTCGCCGCGCACCCACGCGGCATGGCCGGCGCGAAAATACGGCGAGAGCGGATGCGCGCTCTGTCCGCCCGGCATGTGGAAAATGCCCTCGCCCTCGTGCCCCGGCGAGACGACGAAGCGTTCGCTCGCCCCGTTGCTCGGGCTCTGCACCCGCGGCATGTCGTTGTCGCCGGGAAGCGGATCGGCCGGCAGGTCGAGCCACGCGCTCAACCACGGAAACGAGTGGCTGAACGGATGCCGGATTCGCGCGGCGTTGCGCCGGCCCCAGCTCGCGCGTGGCAGCGTCACACCCTGCTCTTCGATCGACCGGATCGCGTCATCGGCCGCCGCCACAAGCAGATTATCCCAGGTGGAGAACTGCCGGTTGAGCAGGTGCGGCGGCCGTTCGCGGAGCAGCGCCCAGGCCGCGTCCTCGAGGTGCAGATCGCGCCAGCGGAACTCCGGAAACGCCTCGAGGCACGATGCAAAAACGGCCGGAAACACCCGCGCATAAACCGCGGTGCGAAACTCGCGCACCAGGCGGTAGCTCACGGCATCGACGCTGGCCCGGCCCTCCCATTTTTCGGCCGCTGAACGCAGCGTGGCGCGGTCTTTTTTCTCCGCCGTGATCGCCGGGGTGAGGGTTGCGAGCAGCAGCTTGTGCCAGGGCGCGAGAAACAGCGCGCGATCATCGAGCTGGACCGCCAGCAGATCGCGCGGCGTGGCGCGCTCGAGGCCGGCAAGGTCGTCGCGGATCTGCGCGGCCCGGTTCGGACGGGCGTAGCTGCCGTCGCCGATCTTGGCCAGCGCCGGGCCGCCGACGTGGCGTTGATTCGCGGACCAGATCCGACCTGCCGTCGAAGTGGTCACGACGGGCACTTCGCCTGCCGGCAGGAAACCGTCCCAGCGACGGTCGCCGTAGGTCCACGCCACCGGCAGCCGGCCATCGTAGCCCACGCGTTTCGGCAGCAGGCCGGCAATGGTCCACGCAATCGCGCCCGTGCCATCCGCCACCACGATGTTTTGCGCCGGCATGCCCGCTCGATGGGCGACGGCGACCGCGTCGGCGATATCCCTGGCCTCCTCCATGGCGAGCAGTCCGAGATTGGTGGCGACCGGATCGTGCGCGGTCCAGCGGTGGGCGAGGGGACGCTGCCGCTCGTTCGTTCCGACGACCGGCCCCCAAATCGTCCACGGGTACACGGCCTCGACCGGCTTGCTGCCGCTGATCCGAATCGTCTCCTGGCGCGACTCGATCTTCAGCAGCTGTTCGTGTCCCGGCGCGGTATAGAGCGACGTTGCAACCGAGTTGATCTCGACCACCACCAGGTCGCCCGTGTCGGCACACGAGTTGGTAAACCCCCACGCGACGCGGCCGTTGCTGCCGGCCACAATCACGGGAGCGCCGGGCAGCGTCACACCCGTGATCTTGTGGGCCGGATATTCGAGCGACGCACGATACCAGATGTTGGGCACGCCGTGATCGAGATGGATGTCGTTCGCGAGCAGTGCGGCGCCACTGGCGGTGTGCGTGCCGGCCAGCGCGAAGGCGTTGGAGCCGATCGCCGCGTCGGGATCCCGCGCCGGGAAGGGAAACGGGTCGGCCCCGGGGGAGCGGGCGAGACGCGTGCCCTCAACCACCCCGCTTTTCGACCCGCCCAAAAGGCCGGGAAACGGGGAGCCACGCGCCGCCGTCGATTTCCTTCGCAGGTCGATGACTTTGGGGCCGGGAATGGGTGCGAGCGGCGCCGTGCTGCCGTCGAGCGCGGCGTCCGCCGGAATCTGCAGCGGGGCGAAAAACGCCAGGCCCTCGGCACCGAGTTGATCGCGCAGCGTCATGAGGGTTTGCTCGTAGCGGCCGGTTTCGTCCTGCAGGTCGAGCGTCATCGCGTAGATGACGAGAATCGTGTCTTCCGCGCGCCATGGCTGCGGCGTGTCGCGCAGCACCAGATACTCGAAGGGCCGCGCGCCGAGTGCGCCTAGTCCGGCGTTCACGCCGGCGGTGTAGGCGTCGAGAATGGTGCGGTCCCGGGGCGGGAGGAGGGCGACGACCCGCTGCGCCAGCTTGCGGAACCCATGCATCCGCGCCGCCCGATCGCGGGGCAGCGCGCGCTTCCCGAATAATTCCGCGAGCTCGCCGGCCGGGCTGCGGCGCAGGAGATCCATTTGAAAAAAGCGATCCTGCCCATGGAGCCAGCCGAGGGCCCGGGCGACATCGGTGCGAGTTTCGCCGCGGATCGTCGGCACGCCGAGGGCGTCGCGCTGGACCGTCACCGCCGCACCCATCCCCGCGATCGCGGCGGTGCCGTCGAGCTGCGGCAGGCTGGCACGGAGCCGTTGGTAGAACCAGCCGGCGGCGGCGAGCGCAGTGATTACCAGCACGCTGAGGACACTCGCCAGCAGGCGAAGGCGTTTGGCGGCTTCAGGTTTCATGTTGGGACGTCACGCTATGGCGGGGCACCCGTGTCCTGCAAAGCCCTTCGCGCGGACTCGGCGGAGATCGGCCCTCCGGCAGTTGGGGGGAGATCAACGACGGTGTGCCTGGACCGTGCCTTCAAGCCCGGTTTGTCATTCTGAGCGAAGCGAAGAATCCAGCGGGAGCCGCGAAGCCTCGGCGAGCTGTGGAGGTCCAAGTGGGTTCTTCGCTCCGCTCAGAATGACAGGGGAAAACCAATTTTGAAAACACGCCCTACAGCCCCAAGGCTTCGCGAATATGCGCCACGATCTCGTCCGGTGATTTCGCAATGTCGACCTCCAGCGCGTGCGGCGGCGGCTCGAGCTCATCGAATTGCGATTGGAGCATCAGTGGCTTCATGAAGTGGCCCTGCCGCCGGCCCATCCTTTCGAGAATGAGGTCAAAATCCCCCACCAGGTGGACCAGCTTCACCCGCGCCGGATCGACGAGCACCGCCGCGCGATATTTTTCCTTCAGCGCCGAGCACGTCACGACCGCCCCCTCGCCCCGGGCGAGGCAGCCCTCGATGTGCCGGCGGATCGCCGCGAGCCAGGGCACGCGATCACGGTCGTCGAGCCGCCGGCCGGCGCTCATCTTCGCGACGTTTTCCGGCGGGTGAAAATCGTCGGCGTCGCGAAAACTCCAGCCGAGCGCCGCCGCGAGTTTTTGGCCGATGGTGGTCTTGCCGCTGCCGGCGACACCCATGATCAGCACGACGACGGATTGGCGGGGCGAGGGAGGCACGCGTGAACTGTCCGGCTCCACCGGGGAATCAACTGGGTTTCTGCGGAGCAGGAACCTCCCAGGCGCGCGCGGAAACCGGATCGCGACCTTCGTCGAAATCGATGTAGTCGAACATCGTCAGGACGGTCCTGGCCTCTAAACCGCTCTCGCGGATGCGCTGGGCGAGCTGGGGGGCAGTGGCATCGCGCCAGCCGCGTTTCATCAGGAAGGCGTTCCAGATCTCGCACTCCTCGTCGCTGCGGGCGCCGCCGCGCTGCTCGGCCCACGCGAGGAGCTGCTCGTCGCCAGGGTCGCCCGCAAGCACGCGGGCTTTCAGTTCGTCATAGGCGACGCGCAGGAAATTGCAGCACCGGCTGTCGAAGCCCTTGCCGAGATTGGGGGCATAATCGGCCACGGGCAGCTTGCCGGCGGCATGAAGGCGGATCTTGTCGAGCATCCGTCCGAAGTAAACGAGGCGGCCAACCTTGGCGTAGGGGCTGCGCAGACCGGAGACATTGGGCATGCGCGCAGACTGCAATCAAACCGGGGAAACCAAAAGAAAAAAGCACGGGCGACCGCCCGCAATCGGCTGCTTGAAGAGTGGGCCGGGCGCTCCGTCGCGCGGCTACTGCGTGGAACGAACGATGTAACGGGAGAACAGTTGTAGGAGCCTGCTTGCAGGCTCCTCCAAATACACGAATCCGGCTACGCGCGCCGCACCTGCCAGTAATAGATGGAAGTCGCGAGCACGCCGAGCAGCCAGGTCGGGAAATTCACCCACAGCTGGTGGAAGGGCACGCGATAGTGGTGCACGGCCCAGATGACGGCGACGTGCTTGACCGCGATGAGAATCCAGCAGACCAGGATGAGCCGCTCGACGCGTGGGTTGCGGGCCTCGCGTTCGCTCACGTGCACATCGTCGACGAACGCGTGGAACTCGCCTTCGGGCACCAGCGGACGGCCGCTGATCAGCTGGATCAGATTCGCGAACATGGGGGTGGGTGGGTGAGTTGAAGATACCGGATCCCGGCCAAAGGCAAGGGCTGGATGAAACGCTTGGCGGCAGTTCGGGCGCACAAAAATAGAATCCGTCGCAGGATTGAATCGCCCGTCAAGGCCGGCCACATTGCCCGCATGGCCGAACCCACCACGTCCGCGCAGCCCCCTCCCGAGCGCGCCACCCCGCGTCTCGGCGCGCCCAGCACGGCGGCCGCGGGTCTCGCCTCCGTCGCGAAAACCGCGCAGCTCGTCCGCGCGATGGGCGTCGGGCGCGGCGTGCAGACGCTGCTGCAGGTCAACCAGCGTGACGGCTTCGACTGTCAGTCCTGCGCGTGGCCCAGCCCAGACGGCGACCGGCACGTCCTCGAGTTTTGCGAAAATGGCGCCAAGGCGGTGGCGGATGAGGCGGCGCCGCGGCGCGTAACGCGGGAATTCTTCGCGCAACATGCCGTCGCCGGGCTCGCCACGCAAAGCGACCACTGGCTCAACGCCCAGGGGAGGCTGGTCGAGCCGATGGTGCTGCGGCCGGGGGCGGCACACTACGAACCGATCGCCTGGGACGACGCGTTCGCCTTGATCGCGCGCGAGCTGCGGGCGCTGGCGACACCGGATGCGGCGACCTTCTACACGTCCGGCCGCACGAGCAACGAGGCGGCGTTCCTCTGGCAGCTCTTCGTGCGGCTCTTTGGCACGAACAACCTGCCCGATTGCTCCAACATGTGCCACGAGTCGAGCGGCGTCGCGCTGACCGAGAGCATCGGCATCGGCAAGGGAACGGTAACGCTGGCGGACTTCGGGCAGGCCGACGCGATTTTCGTGGTCGGCCAGAATCCGGGCACGAACCACCCGCGGATGCTCACCGCGCTCGAAGCCGCCAAGGCGCGCGGGGCGAAAATCGTCTCGATCAATCCGCTGCCGGAAGTCGGCACGGAGCGGTTCAAGAACCCGCAGGATTTTTTGCATCCGCTCAGGGCATTGCCGACGCTGCTGGGCGATGGAGCGCGGCTCTGCGACCTGTGGCTCCAGCCGCGGATCGGCGGGGACCTCGCGCTGTTCAAGGGGTTGATGAAGGAAATGCTCGCCGCCGATGACCGCGCGCCCGGCAGCGTGCTGGACCACACGTTTATTCGCGAGCACACCCACGGCTTCGAGGCCCTCGCGGCCGACTTGCGCACGACGCCGTGGGACGAGATCGTGGCGGCCAGCGGAATCGCGCGCGATCAAATCGGCGCCGCCGCCGCGATTGCGAGCGGCGCCCGCGCCACGATCTGCTGCTGGGCGATGGGGCTCACGCAGCAGCCGGACGCCGTGGCGACGATTCAGCAGATTGCCAATTTCCTCCTCCTGCGGGGCAACATCGGCCGGCCCGGGGCGGGCGCCTGCCCGGTGCGCGGGCACTCGAACGTGCAGGGCGACCGCACGATGGGGATTTTCGAGCGGATGCCGGATGCGTGGCTGGACCGGCTCGATGCGGAGTTCGGGATGAAGTCGCCGCGCGCGCCGGGGCTGGACACGGTGGACTCGATTCGCGCGATGCATGATGGACGGGTGCAGGTGTTCATTGCGCTGGGCGGAAATTTTCTCTCGGCGACGCCCGATACGGAATTCACCGCGGCCGCGCTGCGCCGCTGCAGGCTGACCGCGCACGTTTCGACGAAGCTGAATCGCGCCCACCTCGTCACCGGTCGCACCGCGCTCATCCTGCCCTGCCTCGGGCGCAGCGAGCGCGATGTCCAGGCGGGCGGCGAACAGTTCGTCACGACGGAGGACTCGATGGGCGTCATCAACACGTCGCGCGGGAGGCTGGCGCCCGCGTCACCCGCGTTGCTGAGCGAACCGGCCATCGTGTGCCGGCTGGCGCGCGCGGTGTTCGAAGTAGGGCGGGTCTCCGACCCGCCTTCGAGCGAGTTGCCGGCCAATGGGCGGGTCGCAGACCCGCCCGACCAAGAGCGCCCTGCCTCCATTCCGTGGGAAGAGCTGGCGGCGAATTACGATCTGATCCGGGACCGAATCGCGCGGGTCGTGCCCGGGTTCGAAGACTACAACCGGCGGGTTCGCGCGGGCGCCTTCCATCTCCCGAACGCACCGCGGGATCGTCGCGAGTGGCGCACGCCGACCGGACGCGCGAACTTCATCCTCGCGCCGATCTCGCGCCCGGTGCTGGCGCCGGGGGAGTTTGTGATGATGACGATTCGCACCCACGATCAGTTTAACACCACGATTTACGGTCTCGACGACCGCTATCGCGGCGTGTTCGGCGGGCGGCGGGTGGTGTTCATGCACGAGGAGGACATCCGCGCGGCGGGCCTCCAGCAGGGGCAGTTCGTGGATCTGATGAACCGGCACAGCGGCGTCGAGCGGCTGGCACTGGCCTTTATGGTCGCGCCCTACCGAATCCCGCGCGGTTGCGTGGCAACGTATTTTCCCGAGGCAAATGTGATCGTGCCGATCGGCAGCGTCGCGGCCAAGAGCAACACCCCGACGAGCAAGTTCGTGATCGTCACGCTGCGGCCGTCGGCGGCATCGGCGTATGCCAACTTAGCCAAAAGCAGTAGAGTGTAGGGCCGCCGCTCGCCGGCGTGCCGCTTTTCGAATGAAAAATAGGGCGTGGCGACAAGCGCCAGCCCTACACCGATTGGTGCCCGTCCTCTGGCGCGGTCCAGCCGACGCCCAGGAATCCCTCGGCGAGACGCCGAGGGCAGCCTGCGGGACGTAGGCGCTCCCCCGGAAGCAACCGCGCCAGCGAGCTGGCGGCCTGCGCTTGCGCCATCAATGCTAAAGGCCAGCGCATGCCCCGCCGCCGATTCGCGCTGGAACTTTTCTGTGCTATGTTTCCTCATAGTAGCGCATCGCCATGTCACTCCCTCGAGCCCTTCTCGTTTCACTGCTGGGGTTGGCCCCGGTGCTGGCCGTCCACGGCTTCACCCTCGCGTCGGCCAGGCCGCGCGCCGAGGTGCTGTTCTTCGAGCCGGCGAAATTCACCGACCTGCGCGCGAGCCAAATGTCCTCGGACGCGGACCGCGACGCTTATCTCGAGCAACTTCGCGATTACATCATCAGCCAGGCGCGTCATTACGTGCCGGAGGGATGCCTCCTGTCGGTGACGTTCACCGACATCGACATGGCGGGCGATTTCGAGCCCTGGCTCGGCCCGCGCTGGGACGATGTCCGGATCGTGCGGGATATCTACCCGCCGCGGATCGAACTTGCCTTTCGGGTGACGGATGCCGAGGGCAACGTGCTCAAGCAGGGCCAGCGCAAGCTGCGCGATCCCGGCTTCATGATGAAAATCAGGATGGCCTCCGACAACGATCCGCTCCGCCACGAAAAGGCGCTGATCGACGACTGGCTGCGCGGGGACTTCCCGCGGCGGCGGCCGGCTCCTGCGCCGCAAAAGCCCTGATCGGGATCCGGTCGGATTTCGTTTGAACTCGCCTGCTGCCGCCCCCGCCCCGCCCGCCGCCCGCCTCGACAAGTGGTTGTGGACGGTGCGCATCTTCAAGACCCGGAGCCTGGCCACGGATGCGTGCCGCGCGGGCAGCGTGGCGGTCAACACCCTGGCGGCCAAGCCCGCGCGGGACGTGCGCGCCGGCGAGTTGGTGACCGTCCGGCAGGGCGTGATCCTGCGGACCTTGCGCGTGCTGGGCGTGCCGCCGGCGCGCGTGGGCGCGAAGCTCGTGCCGGAATTCTGCGCGGATTTGACACCCCCCGCCGAGTTCGAGAAGGCGCGCGAGCAGCGGGTGCAGCATCTGCTCGAACGCGAAAAGGGCAGTGGGCGCCCGACGAAACGCGACCGCCGGCTGCTGGATCGATTCCTGGGGTGAACCTGAATTCCGCAGTTACCACTCGCTGGCGCTCGTGGCTACGAGCGCCAGCGAGTGGCTCAGTCGAGGGAACTGCGGAACTTGGGATGAACGTCTACGGCAGATCCGTGTAGCCCATCAGGTACCGGTCGCATTCGCGCGCGGCGCCCCGGCCCTCGTTGATCGCCCACACGATCAGGCTCTGACCGCGGCGGCAGTCGCCCGCCGCGAAGACCCCCTTGAGGCTCGTCGTGAATTTTTCGTGCTCGGCCTTGATGTTCGAGCGGGCGTCGATCTCGACGCCGATTTCCTTCAGCAGCGGCTGCTCGGGCCCGAGAAAACCCATCGCCAGCAGCACGAGCTGCGCGGGGCGCGTCCGCTCGGTGCCGGGGACTTCCTTCGGCACGAACTGGCCCCGGTCGTTTTTCTCCCACTTGATCTCGACGGTCACGAGTTCCTTCACGCTGCCCTGCTCGTCGCCGATGAATTTTTTCACCGTGTTGAGATAGATGCGCGGATCGGCGCCGAACTTCGCGGCGGCTTCCTCCTGGCCGTAGTCCAGCTTGTACGTCTTCGGCCATTCGGGCCACGGGTTGTCGTCCGCCCGTTCCAGCGGCGGCTGCGGGAGAATCTCGATTTGGAGCAGGCTCTTGCAGCCGTGGCGCATCGCGGTGCCGACGCAGTCCGTGCCGGTGTCGCCGCCGCCAATCACGACGACGTGCCGGCCCTTGCCGTGAATCGGCGCGTGCTCGGCGCCCCCGTTCAGGAGCGCCTGCGTGTTTGCCGTGAGATACTCCATCGCGAAGTGCACGCCTTTCAGGTTGCGCCCCTCGATCGGAAGATCGCGCGGCTGCGTGGCGCCGGTGCAGATCACCGTGGCGTCGTATTCCTTCAGGAAAATCTGCGGTTCGACGTTCTCGCCGACGTTGGCGTTGCAGATGAACTTGATGCCCTCCTGCTCCATGAGCTTGAGGCGGCGGAGGACAACCTCCCGTTTGTCGAGCTTCGGATTCGGGATGCCGTACATCAGCAGCCCGCCCGGACGATCCGCGCGCTCGAAGACCGTGACGGTGTGGCCGGCGCGGTTGAGCTGCGCGGCGGCCGAGAGACCGGCCGGCCCGGAGCCGATGACGGCGACCTTCTTGCCGGTGCGGACCTTCGGGATCTCCGGCAGCACCCAGCCCTCCTCCCACCCGCGATCGATGATCGCGGCCTCGATATTCTTGATCGTGACGGGCGGGGCGTTGATCCCGAGGACGCAGGATCCTTCGCACGGCGCCGGACACACGCGCCCGGTGAACTCGGGAAAGTTGTTCGTCTTGTGCAGGCGATCGAGCGCCTCCTTCCACAGGCCGCGGTAAACGAGATCGTTCCACTCCGGGATCAGGTTGTTGATCGGGCAGCCCGACGCCATGCCGCCGATCAGCGTGCCCGTGTGACAGAACGGGACGCCGCAATCCATGCAACGCGCACCCTGCTGGCGGAGTTTCTTTTCCTCCATGTGGTGGTGAAACTCCTTCCAGTCGCGCACGCGCTCGACGGGCGTGCGATCGACGGGAAGTTCGCGCAGATACTCGATGAAGCCGGTAGGTTTGCCCATGGACAGGAAAGGCTGAAGGTCTGAAAAACTGAAAGTCTGAAAGATTAGGGTGCGCTGGTGATGTGGATGTGGCGGTCAGGGACGGAAAAGAATGGGGTCGGTCGTCGGTTTCAGCCCTCCAGCCTTTCAGTCCTTCAGCCTTTTTAGTTTCCCCCCACCCGCGCGAGGTCGCGGGCGTTTTCCTCGAAGGCCGCCATGATCGCTTCGTCGCCGGTGAGGCCCTGGGCCTTCGCGCGGTCGATGCAGGCCAGCATGCGCTTGTAATCCTTCGGCATCACCTTGACGAACTTCGGCACGAACCTCTCCCAGCCGTCGAGCACCTCTTTCGCGCGGGCGCTCCGTGTGTAGGCGAGATGCCTTTCGATCATCGCGCGGACTTCCGCGATCTCCTTCGCGTCCGCGAGCGCCTCGACGCCGACCATCTGCGGGTTGACGCGCCGGGGGAAGTCGCCGGCCTCGTCGAGCACGTACGCCGTGCCGCCCGACATGCCGGCGCCGAAGTTGCGGCCGGCCAGGCCGAGCACGACGACGCGGCCGCCGGTCATGTATTCGCACCCGTTGTCGCCGATCGCCTCGACGACCGCGTTGACGCCGGAGTTGCGGACCGCGAAACGCTCGCCGGCCATGCCGCAAATGTAGACCTCGCCGGCGGTGGCCCCGTAGAGCGCGACGTTGCCGACGAGCATATTCTCCCTCGGCACGAAGGTCGAGTTGACGGGCGGATAGACGATGATCTTGCCGCCTGAGAGGCCCTTGCCGGTGTAGTCGTTCGCATCGCCCTCGAGCGTGAACGTCATCCCGCAGGTCATGAACGCGCCGAAGCTCTGGCCGGCGGAGCCCTTGAAGTGGAGCCGAATCGTGTCCTCGGGCAGGCCTTTCGCCCCGTGGCGCCGCGTGATTTCACCGCTGGTGATCGTGCCGACGACACGGTGGACGTTGCGAATCGGCAGCTCGGCCACGACCTTCTCGCCGCGCTCGATCGCCGGCCGGCAGAGCTCGAGGAGCGTCGTGACGTCGAGCGAACGGTCGAGGCCGTGGTCCTGTTTGATCTGACAGAAGCGGCCGACCTCGGGGCCGACATCGGGCTGGTAAAGGATGGTGGAAAAGTCGAGCCCCTTGGCCTTCCAGTGATCGACGGCCTTTCGCGCCTCGAGCCGGTCCGTGCGCCCGATCATCTCGTCGACCGTGCGGAAACCGAGCTGGGCCATGATTTCGCGCATGTCCTCCGCGATGAACTTCATGAAGTTCACGACGTGCTCGGGCGTGCCGGTGTATCTCGCGCGCAATTGCGGATCCTGCGTGGCGACGCCGGCGGGACACGTGTTGAGATGGCAGACGCGCATCATGATGCACCCGGTCGCGACGAGCGGCGCGGTGGCGAAACCGAACTCCTCCGCGCCGAGCAGCGCGGCGATGACGACGTCGCGCCCCGTCTTGAGCTGGCCGTCGGTCTCGACCGCGATACGCGAGCGAAGATTGTTGAGGACGAGCGTCTGGTGCGTCTCGGCGAGGCCGAGCTCCCACGGCAGACCCGCATGCTGCAGCGAGGTCTGGGGCGAGGCGCCCGTGCCGCCGTCGTAACCGGAGATGAGCACGACATCGGCGTGCGCCTTGGCGACCCCGGCCGCGACCGTGCCGACGCCCACTTCGGCGACGAGTTTCACGCTGACGCGCGCGTGGCGGTTGCCGTTCTTGAGATCGTGGATCAGCTCGGCGAGGTCCTCGATCGAGTAGATGTCGTGGTGCGGCGGCGGCGAGATCTGGCCGACGCCCGCCGTGGTGAGGCGCGTCTTCGCAATCCACGGGTAAACCTTTGTGCCGGGCAACTGGCCGCCCTCGCC
>JACQWL010000055.1 GCA_016209255.1 Verrucomicrobiota bacterium | reverse complement strand
GGCAAGAGGTTTCGTCTGAGCTGCCGGTTTCCGGGCGCATCTCCCGGTTAACGGTGGCTCTGGAGCGGTTCGATTGGGAGCGCGGCCGCCCCCGGCCGCCTGATGTCGGAATGCGGCCGAGGGCGGCCGCGCTCCCAGGTTACCGACAACTCGGAGATGCGCCCAAACTTCGGGTCGCCCGGAACTTTGTCTTGCGCGCCTAAAACCCGAGCCCTCAACCTATCCACCCGTGAAATACATTTTCGTCACGGGAGGCGTGGTATCTTCGTTGGGCAAGGGGCTCACCGCGGCGGCGTTGGGGGCGCTGCTGGAAATGCGCGGGCTCCTGGTGCGCATGCAGAAGTTCGATCCCTACCTCAACGTCGATCCGGGCACGATGAGCCCGTTTCAGCACGGCGAGGTCTACGTGCTCGAGGATGGCGCGGAAACCGACCTCGACCTCGGCCACTACGAGCGCTTCACGAGCGGAAGACTTTCGCGACTCAACAGCCTGTCGTCCGGCCAGGTTTACGAGAGCGTGATCCAGAAGGAGCGGCGGGGCGACTACCTGGGCAAGACCGTGCAGGTGATCCCGCACGTCACGAACGAAATCAAGGAGCGCATCTACGCCGGCGGCAAGGATGCCGACGTGCTGATCACGGAGATAGGCGGTACGACCGGCGACATCGAGGGGCTGCCCTTTCTGGAGGCGATGCGGCAGTTCGCGCTCGAGGTCGGGCCACGGGATGTCGTCTTCATTCACGTGACGCTGGTGCCGTTTCTCAAGGCGGCGGGTGAGCTCAAGACCAAACCCACGCAGCAATCCGTGGCGAAGCTGCGCGAGATCGGCATCCAGCCCCACGTGCTGGTGTGCCGCACGGACCACCCGCTGGATCACGACCTGCGCGACAAGCTTTCGATGTTCTGCAACGTGCCCGTGAAGGCCGTCATCGAGTGCCGCGACGTCGACCACTCCATCTACGAGCTGCCGCTCGCGTTGCAGAAAGAGGGCATGGACCAGCTCGTCCTCGATCTCCTCGGCCTGAAAAATCCGCCGGCGGAGAAAAACATCTGGGAGGAAATCGTCCGCCGGATTCTCAATCCGAAGCACGAGGTGATGATCGGCGTTGTGGGCAAATACATCGAACTGCAGGACGCCTACAAATCCGTCTACGAATCGATCACGCATGCGGGCATCGCCAACCACTGCAAGGTGAACATCCGGCGGATCGACGCCGAGGATCTCGAGAAGAAGAACGGCCTCGCGCCGCTCAAGGGGCTCGACGGCATCCTTGTACCCGGCGGCTTCGGCGATCGGGGCACGGAAGGGAAAATCGCCGCGGCGAAATACGCCCGCGAGAAGAAGGTGCCCTATTACGGACTCTGCCTCGGCCTGCAGATCGCGGTGATCGAGTTTGCCCGCGACGTCCTGAAGCTGCCGGGCGCCAACAGCACCGAATTCGATCCGCGGCCGGCGCATCCCGTGATCAACATGATGGAGGAGCAGAAAGCGATCGTCGACAAGGGCGCGACGATGCGGCTCGGCAGCTACGAGTGCGCGCTCACGCCCGGCACGCTGGCGCACAAGGCCTACGGCGCGGACAGTGTCCGCGAGCGCCATCGCCACCGCTTCGAGGTGAACAACGCCTATGTCGGGCAGCTCCAGCGCGCGGGGATGATGGTCAGCGGCATCAATCCCCGGCGGAATCTCGTCGAGGTGATGGAACTGAAAAACCACCCCTGGTTTCTCGGGACGCAGGCGCACCCGGAGTTCCAGTCGAAGCCCAACAAGGCGCACCCGCTGTTTGCGGCCTTCATCGCGGCGGCGATCAAAAACAGGAAGGGCGGACGGAAGAAGTAGCGAGGCGGCGGCCGGTGGTCCGCCACACTTCGGTTGACCGCGTCCGCCCGGCGACTATCGTTGGCCCGCGTGAGCGCCTACTACGTCAATCTCGTCGCGATCAACCCAAAGCGCGAGGAACTTCGAACCCCGCCGGTGCGCGTGCTTGTCGACACGGGCTCGGAATTGAGCTGGCTGCCGGCGGAGGCGCTCGCAGCCATCGGGCTCACGCCGCGCCGCCAGCGGGTGTTTCACACCGCGGACGGCAAGACCATCCAACGCGATGTGGGCTACGGCATCCTCGCGGCAGAAAACTTCGAGACCAACGACGAAATCGTCTTTGCGCAGCCGTCTGACTGCCACCTGCTCGGCGTGCGGACGCTGGAAGGCTTCGGCGTGACGGTCGATCCGCTGGCGCACAAGCTGGTTGCGACCTCGACGCTGGCGGCTTCGGGTTTGCCACTGCGTTAGCCCGCATTTTTCACACTCTCAGCGGTTTTTTCGGCCGTCCAAGAGCGCACAGGCGGTGTGGAATCGTGAGTGTGCGGGAAATGCGGGCTACAAGCAAAACCCTCCGGAGGCGGGCAAGCCGCAGCGGTTTACCCGCCTCCGGCGGCGCCAAAGGCGACCAGGGTTTTGCCAATAACCTGGACGCTCCAAACGGCTGCGACCGCGGCTACGATTTTCGAACACTGTGTGGCTG
>JACQWL010000316.1 GCA_016209255.1 Verrucomicrobiota bacterium | reverse complement strand
GCAACCACTCGACGCTCGTTTTCACCGACACCAAGGGGCGTTTTGAGCTGATCCGGATCAACCAGATCGAGAGCATCAGTGTCGCCAAGGAACCGGCGGAGTGATGGGTTCAACCCAACCCGGCGGAGCCGGAACTAAGGGCGAGGGGCGCTAAGGAGACGGTGACGTGGCGTCGCACGGCCCCGCCTCCGCCGGATTGGTACGCGCCGAGCGAGTTGAAACGCGCGGCGGCAGGAGGAAAGTATGGGCATGAGTGCGAAACAGAGGTTTTGGAAGGGACAGGTCAATTATACTGGGCCTTGGGGAGGGGCACAGTCGGCGGCGAGCGGAACGGCGCTGACGGCGCAGCGCCCTCCAGTTACAGCCAGGGTGTGGTTTATGGAGCGCGGCGCGACGTCGTCCGACGGCCGGTGCTTTGTCCCCCGGGATTAGGTTGCAAATCGGGAGATTGCGCCTGTGTTGATGCGCCCCCGATGTTAACGGTCCTGCGCTGAGGCCCATCAAGCCAACCCACCACACCAGAATGAAAAGACTGCTGCTGACCTCCGCGCCTGCGACTGCCCGGCTTGGCCTGCTCGGAATGGTTTTCGCCAACACGCTGGCGGCTCAGAGTGCGACGTCTTCCACGCCGGCCGCACCCAAGAAAGATGAAGCGCCCCAGCAGCTCGAGCGGTTTGTCGTCACCGGCTCCTACATCCCCTCGACGGAAACAGCGGTCGAGGCAGGCGCTTCGCCGGTCGTGCGGATCGATCGTCAGGCCATCGAGGAGTCGGGGTATTCCACCACGGCTGAACTCCTGCAGCAGATCACGGCGTCCAATGCGAACTCGGTTCCGATTTCCAACAACGCCACCGGCTTCACGCCGGGCGGGACCGCGATTTCGCTGCGCGGGCTGGGGCCCGAATCCACCCTGGTCCTGATCAACGGCCGTCGCGTGGCGCCCTATCCGGTCGGCGCAGGCGGAACCACGGCCTTCGTCGATCTCAACTCCATCCCGCTTTCGGCGATCGACGCCATCGAAGTGCTCAAGGACGGTGCCTCGGCGCTTTATGGCGCCGACGCCGTGGCCGGTGTCATCAACATCAAGCTGCGCCGCCGCCTGGACGGCACCGAGGTGTTCGTCAGCTATGGCAACACGACCGACAAGGACTCTTCGGAGTTTGTGGCGAACGTCGCGACCGGTGCCGCCACCGACAAACTCAGCGTGCTCGTGGGCCTGAACTTCTACAAGCGGGAGCCGATCATGAATCGCGACCGCGCATACTCGGCGACGCCGCCGTTCCTGAGCGCGAACTCCAGCCCGGCGAACCTGGAGCTGAGCCGCTTCGCCGTGAGCGACGCGCTCCGCCAGTCCGTGAACGCGCCGATTCCCGGCCTGCCGAATTTCGCGGCGATCTTCTTCGCGCAGTCCGGCGCCGACGCGGGCAACCTCGGGGCGAAGCCCGCCGGGCAATACACGTACTCGTCCGACCGCTCGTCGACGTTCAATTTCAACGAATTCTCCATGTCGTATCCGAAAAGCAAGCGCATGGGCGCCTTTGTGTTTGGCGAACGCAAGGTTTTCGGCACGGACAATGTGAAGGGCTACGTCGATCTGTCCTACCAGAAAGTCGCCACCGAAAACCAGCTGGCGCCCACGACCACCGGCGACTTTTCCACGCCGGGCCACGCCGACCTCGTGATTCCGGCGCGCACGGCGAATCCGATCCTCACGATCATCGTGCCCGCCCTTGACCTTATTCTGCCGGTTCCGGCCGGTACCGCTGCGCCGCGCGGCTCAATCCCGGGCCCGGGCACGCAATTCATCAACGGCGCGGTGCAGCGGCTGGCGGCAGCGGGCGCCATGAATCCGTTCAACCCGTTCAATCAGGACATTGCCGGCCGGTCGCGCGCGCGCCTGGCCGAGTTCGGCAATCGGATCCTGCGCAACGAAACGGATGCCTTCATGTTCACGACCGGGCTGAAAGGCGAGAACGTCGCCGGCCGGTGGAATTTCGATGCGTCGTTCAGTTACAGCTCCGTTCGCGACCACAATCGGAACACGCTCAATTCCGCCTCCCGCTTCAACGAAATGGTGAACGCCAACTCGCCGATCTTCGATCCTCGCAGTTCCGCCTTCGTCGGGACCACCACGCCCTACAACCCGTTTGGCTATTACCGCAACCCGATCCCCGGCAACGCGGCCCTGATCGACTACAACCGCGTCACGGTCCAGGACGCGAACGAGTCTTCGCTCGGTCAGCTCAACTTCGTCGCGGCGACCGCCGATCTATGGAAACTGCCCCATGGTTCCGTTGGGCTCGCCGCGGGCGCCGACTTCCGTCACGAACAGCTGGAGCAGCATCCCGATTCCCTGGGGGGGTCGGGCGACATCATTGGCGAATCCCCCAAGGCGAGCACGATCGCCCAGCGCAAGATCGCCGGCGTGTTTCTCGAGGCGCGGGCGCCGCTGCTGCGCAAGCTCGAGGCCAGCGCCTCGGTTCGTTACGAAAAGTTCTTCACCAGCGGGCGCGAAACGACCGTGCCGAAGATCGCGCTGCGTTACCTGCCCCTGGGCAATCAGCTGACGCTGCGCACCAGCTATTCCAAGGGATTTCGCGAGCCATCGCTGTACGAGCTTTATTCCAGCCCGATCTCGGCGCGATTGCCCATCCAGGATCCCGTGGACGGGTTCATCGAGCCGGAGCAACTGATTACGCTAAGGGGCAATCGCCGCCTCGAAGCGGAGAAGACGGATTATTTCAACGCCGGCTTCGTCTGGTCGCCGACGATCCGCCGGCTGAAGGGACTCTCGATCGGGGTGGACCGCTGGGAGATCGGCCGGAAGGGCACCGTCGACGCGAATCCGCAGCAGACGGTTTATCGGGCGTTCGGCGCCGTGCCGGGCGGGCTTTTGCCAGGCGAGAGCGTGCTCTTTTCGGCTTCGGGGTTCATCAGCGTGGTGAATTCGCTGTTCTACAATGTGGGCCGGACAAAGGCGGCAGGGTGGGATTTCAGCGGCGGCTATCAGCTCCCGACCGACGCGCTCGGGCGCTGGGAACTCACGACGGTGTGGACGTTGATGGACCGGTTCGACCGGGCGTCGGTGCAGGGCGCTCCGTTGCAGAGTGTGCTCGGACTCGACTCCACCGGCTCCGGCGAGAACGGCTATCTCGAATGGAAGGGGCGCGTGAATCTCAGTTGGGTGTTCAAGGGTTTTCATGTGTACCTGTCAGGCATGTACACCGATGGGTTCGAGGATCGAAAGGTCAGCGGCGAGTCGTTCCACGTCGGTGACCGCTTCATCGTCAACAGCCAGGTTTCGTATTCGTTTCGCCAGCGCGGACCCGTCCTGCGCGACGCCAAGATTTCAGTCGGCGCGCACAACCTGTTCGATTGGGATCCGCCGCAGTCGATCGGGTCCGGTGGCAATACCACGGGGTATCCAAGTCACCTCTACACGTCGGAAAACCGGTTCTGGTACGTCGCGCTGAGCCGGAAGTTCTGAGCAGCGAGGCGCAGTTTGAGGCGATCACTGCATCATGAGCGACCGCGAATCTTTCTCGCGGGTGGAGTCAGAGTATCCAGCGCCTCGCTGTAGTGTCCGCTGCGCGGACAAGTTCGCGGAAAATGCCATGAACCAAACCGCGAAAAAGTGAAACCCGAAGCGGGCGAAGAACCAAACGAGGCCCGGCGATATTCGCGTCCTCTGCGTTTAACATTTGTTTCGGACAATTGCAAAACCGGCTTGGCGGTTTTGCGTAAGCCCACATCTGGCTTCACGTCCTTGGAAACACGCCACGCGTGCGTCGTCGAACGATCGCCGGAACCGCTCCGATGGATGTGGGCTGCGGGCTATTTCTTCGCCGGCATGTCGATCACCCGGGGCGGGCCCACCCTGACGCTCGCCGTGCGCTCGAGCAGGTTTTTCGCGAGAAACGTCTCCAACGCGGCGTAGAATGAAATCGACGCGTCCTGGTCCGCGAATCCGTGTCCCTGCCGGCCCTCCACGATGGCCTGGTAGTCCTTCCGGTGTTTTTTGAGCTGCGGCTCGAGCCGGGACCAATGATGGATTTTAACCCGGGGATCCTCGGCGCCATAGGCGTGCAGGGTGGGAACGGTGATGCGCTCGACGAGGTTGATGGGCGAGGTCGCATCGCGATACGCGCGCGTCGCACCGACCCACTCGCGTTGGTAGCTGAAGTCGTCGCCCGTGCGCCACGCGTCCTCGCCGCGCTGCTTGAACGTGATTTCGAGATCGGCGGCGCCGACGTAGTTGACGGCGCAGGCATACAGATCGGACGTGAGCATGACGCCGATGAGCGAGGCATAACCGCCATAGCTCGCCCCAAAAATGGCCACACGCGCCGGATCGGCGATGCCCTGATCGATCGCCCACTTCACCCCGTCGCTCAGATCGTCCTGCATGGCGCGGCCCCATTGATGGCGCCCCCGGTCGATAAACTCGCGACCGTAGCCGCCGGAGCCGCGGTAGTTTGGCTGCAGCACGGCGTAGCCGCGGCTGGCGAGAAACTGCGCGTCGTTGTCGAAGCCCCACAAGTCGCGCACCCCGAACGGGCCGCCATGCGGGTGGATGACCAGCGGCAGGTTCTTCCCGGCGGTGTTGCGCGGCAGGGTCAGGTAGCCGTGGATCGTGAGTCCGTCCCGCGCCTGGTAGGCGATGGGGCGGCGCGGGCTGAGCCCGGCCGGGTCGAGGTTGCGCGTGCGCTTGAACTGCGTGAGCGAACCCGTCCTGCGGTCGAGCACATAGTAAACGCCCGGCTCGCGATCGTGGCTGGCCCAGATCAGCGCGACCTTCTCGTCGTCGGACATGCTCGTGACGCGCACGTCGCAGCCGGTGAAGGTCGCTTCCAGCTTCGCCTGCAGCGCCCCGCGTCCGGCGTCGAACCAGTGGTGCCGCCCGCGCTCCGCCTCGTAGCGCACCCCGAGGAGCCGGGTACGGTCGCGGGTGGGGATGAGTTCGGTGATTTCGCCCTCCGGGGGCACGAAGAGGGGGGGGCCGCGCTCGAACGTCTGCGTGTTGAGCGCGTACAGCGCGCCGCGATCATGCTCCTCGCGCGTGATGAGCCAGAGCGTGACGTTGTCGGCGGCGAAGCCCTGCGGGGCCCAAGTCTCGGCGTAACCGTGAAAGGGATGCTGCGCGACGCGTTTGAAGCTGTCGGCATCGTCGCGCCGGTGTTCCCAGACCAGCGTGGAGCCCTCGAGCCGTGAGCGCAGACGCAGCGCACCGCGGTGATCGAAGGCGAACGAGACGTGCCGGTCCGAGTCGCGGATCTCGATCAGCGGCGAAAGTCCGCGGTTGCGCACGTTGAGCCGGGCGATGACGGGAGCGCCGCCGACGAACAAGGCGTTGTCGATGTTCCCCGCAAAGAAGCCGATCACTGCGATCCGCTCGGGATCGAGCGGCAGCTGGCTGATGATGCCGGCGAAATCGCCGGTGAGGTTGTTGTCGATGCGCTGCGATTCCGCGATCCGCAGCACCTGCTTTCCGGTCAGATCCGTCGACCCGATGAAGAAGGACTCGTTGCCGGATACATCCGCCTCGAAGACGATCCGGTCATTCCCTTTCCAGAAAAACGAGTGGAGGCTCTCGTCGGTTCCGCGCAGGATCATGCGCGACTCGCCGGTCGCGCGGTCGAAGACGCCGAGCGCCATTTTCTTTTCGTGCGGATAGAGAAAGGCGATTTTCTTGCCGTCCGCTGAAAGCCGCGGCTGGCGGACATTGGGCAGACCGAAGAACTGTTCGATCGGAGGCACTGCGGGGGGCGGCGCGTCGCCGGCGAGGGCGATTCCGCCCAGCGCCACGGCGGGCAGGATGGCGCGTAAAAGGGAGGACAGGCTGGTCATCGTAGGGTCAGACTCAGAATGGCCGCGGAATCCGATCGTGCAAGTTCGCCGCCGCGAAGGTCCGCCCATGGCGACTGTTGCCCGGGGTGAGCGGTCCGCCCTTTTCCTTGCGCCCTCGCCCGGCCTGGGCTAACGTTTCGTACATGGACACTGCCACCCAGCCAGCGCCGGTCGCGCGCTTTTTGTGGGACGCCGATCGCTACGAGGAGGCGGTGGCGTGCGGCATTTTCACGTCCGACGACCCCATCGAGCTGATCGACGGCGAGATTATCACGCACATGAGCCCCCAGAAAAGTCCGCATGCCTCAGCGATCGACTTGGTTGCAGCCGCAGTTGAGCGAGCGTTCGGCGCCGGCTATTATTCGCGGGAACAACAACCTCTCCGTCTTGGCCTGCAGTCGGTGCCCGAGCCCGATGTCGCTGTGGTGCGCGGTTCACCGCGCGACTACTCGAACGGCCACCCCCTCACTGCCGAGCTTGTCGTGGAAGTAGCCGACACCAGTCTCGCCCTCGATCGCGGCCGCAAACTCCGCCTTTACGCCCGCGAAGGCGTGCCCGAATACTGGAT
>JACQWL010000320.1 GCA_016209255.1 Verrucomicrobiota bacterium | reverse complement strand
CTCGCGGCGCAGGAGGTGAAGTGACGTGCGCCGACCGGTCGGGCCCGGCGACGTGCGTCCGCGACGCGCCCCGCTTTGCTCTTGTCGCACCCGCGCACGGGGCCCCGTCTCTACTGTCCGCCAGCCGGGGTCAATGCCACGAACGTCAGCCGTAATGATCCGGGCATTGTCTCGTTGCTCGACCCCGCCCGGCTGGCATTAGGTTGGCGAGAATGCCGAAGGGCGTTACAATTTGACGCGCGCCCGCACGAACGTCAGCCGGCCGATCGGCGAATAGTGGGTCACATCGGCATTCGTGACGGGAAAAGCGTGCGGCGCCGGCGGCGGCATCCGATCGAACAGGTTGTTCACTCCCATCGCAGCTTCGACGCGCTTCAGCCAGCCGCTGGCGGACTGGGGGAACAGCTTGCGCAGCATGCACGACGCTTGGAGTGTTCATGGGGGTCAGAGTTCATGGGGGTCAGGTTGCTAATTTTTCAATCGACCACATCCAGCACGCGCCAGTTCGCGGCTGGCGGCAGTGGCCGCTCTGCCGAGCAACAATCGCTTTCCGGGACCCCGATTGAAAGATTAGCAACCTGACCCCGTTGGTACGGTCCTATGCCCTCAGAGACGAACTGCCGAATCTGGACTGCATCGTTGCGGCAAATATTACTCTGTTAAATCCGCCACTGGAAATTCGTCGTCTTTCAGAGGGGAATGTCATTTAATGGATGACAATCGGAATGAGCGGCTTTTTGAGAGTGAGAGGAACGGCACAGAGTAATGCTAACCGGGCGGGGTGAGGTCGCGCGGCAGGGCGTAGAAGACGAAAAAGTCGGTCATGCCGTCGACGGCGGAGCGGCCATAGGATTCGCAGCGGTCCTCGATTCCGAGCGTGCGCACGGCGGTGGGGCTGAGCATCGCGTGCGCATCGAAGCCCTTGGCGATCTTCTCCATGCGGAAGACGAAGGTCACATCGCGCCCGCCGAGTTCCTCGCCGTGCTCGCTCTTGGAGAAGAGCGCGGCGCCGTGGTGCAAGACGAGGCGAAACGGCAGCGGGCTGCGCAGGCGCCATTCTTCGAACGCCCGCAGCGTGGCGAGCACGTCGGCGGACTTGACCGTGTCGCAGGGCCAGTAGGCGAAGATGGCGTCGCCGACGTAGCGGTTGATCCGGCCGGCGTGTTGCTCGACGAGCGGGCGCGCGCCGGCGATCCACGCCTGCAGCCGGCGCAGCGCGGTCTCGCTGCCTGCCGTGGAGACGAGGGCGGTGTAGGCCAGAACATCGGCCACGAGTAGCCAGCAGGCGCGGGTTTGCACGGCGTCGAGCATTTGCGTGGTCTGCGTCGACACCGTGCCGGGTTCGGGGAAATCCATGCGGCGGCTGCACCGGAAGCGGAGCGCGACTTCGCCGAGCCGGACTTCGTCGCCATCGCGCAGCAGCGCGGGGCGGGAGAGCAACTGGCCCGCGACGTAGGTGCCGTTGCGACTTTGCAGATCGGTGACGGTATAGCCGGCCTTGGTGGCAGTCAGCAGCGCGTGCTGGCGCGAGAGGGTGTCGCCGTGCAGCACGAGGTCGTTGCCGGCTTGCCGGCCGATGGCGCAGCGCTCGTGCAGCCAGAAAAGCTGGCCGTCGGGCAGCTCAAGCCACGCCTGGTTGGTTGGGCTCGGGGTCGACATGTTCGGGGCGCGAATGGGAAGCCGGGCGAAACTTCACCGCGGATCGGCGCTGATTGCGCGGAAAAGCCACGCGCGCGAGTAAGTCCACCAGCGTTTGGCCGTACCTTCCGGAATGCCGAGGGCGTGCGCGGCTTCCTCGAGGGTGAACCCGGCGAAGAAACGAAGTTTCACGAACTCCGCCTTCTTCGGATCCTCGGCGGCCAGCTGATCGAGCGCCTCATGCACGGCGAGCAATTGATCGTCGTTGCGATCGAGATCGGCGACGCGGTCGAGCTCGTCGGCGTCGACGCGGACCTGGTCGCCCCCGTGGCGCCGGGCGCGGCGCTTCCGGGCGCGATCGATGAGGATGCGGCGCATCGCCTCGGCCGCGGCGGCGAAAAAGTGGGCGCGGTTCTGCCAGTTGGGCTGCTGCTCGCCGCCGAGCCGGAGCCAGGCCTCGTGCACGAGCGCCGTGGGTTGCAAAGTCTGCGCGGCGGACTCGCGCCCCATCTTGGCCGCGGCAAGTTTTCGCAGCTCCCGGTAGACGAGGGGCAGCAGCTGGTCCGCGGCGTGCGGATCGCCCCGCTCGATCTTCTGCAGCATGAGGGTGACGTCGCTCATCGGATTGGGTCAAGGCGTTGATGTTAATGACGCTCCTCGAATTCCCGGGCTGGGGAGGATGTCCACGACATTGTGGGAGCCGCGCGGCCGGCGCAATGCCGGAAGCGGCGCCCTACGCCGTCAGCAGCGACTTGAGATCGCCGAGCGAGAGTTTCGCGGCGGTGGCATCGCTGGCCTCGAACACGCCGGCGAGGAGCGCGCGCTTTTCGGCCTGAAGCGCGAGGACCTTTTCCTCCACCGTGCCGGCGGCGATGAGCTTGTAGCTCGTCACGACACGCGTCTGGCCGATGCGATGCGCGCGGTCGGTGGCCTGCGCCTCGGCGGCCGGGTTCCACCAGGGATCGAAATGCACGACGGTATCGGCGCCCGTGAGGTTGAGGCCCGTGCCGCCGGCCTTGAGCGAGAGGAGGAACAGCGGGATGTCGGGCGAGGCCTGGAAGCGATCCACCTCGGTCTGCCGGGCGTGGGCCGGCATCGAGCCGTCGAGGTAGCAGTGGGCGAGTTTTTGGGCGTCGAGCTCGGTGCGGAGGAGCGCGAGGAGCGTCGTGAATTGGGAAAACACGAGCACGCGGTGGCCGTCGTCGATCGCTTCGGCCAAAAGCTCGTTGAAGGCGTCGAGCTTGGCGGAATCGGTCGGTCCGTAGCCGAACTCGTAAGAGTTTGGCGATTGGGCAGAGGGAGCCAAAATCTCACGATTTCGGCTACCAAGCAGCCGCGGGTCGCAGCAGATTTGGCGCAGGCGGAGGAGCTGGGTGAGCGCGGTGAACTGGAGTTTCGCCTCGCTGGCGCCGCCGGCCTCGAGGTCGAACAGTTCGCGTTCGGACTTTTCCTGGGCGTCGCGATAGAGCCTGGCCTGCGCGGGGGTGAGTTCGCACCAGAGGACGTGTTCGAGCTTTTCGGGCAGTTCGGGCGCGACGGCCTGCTTCGTGCGGCGGAGAATATAGGGCGCGGTTTGGGCGCGGAGGCGCTCGTCGAACCACGCGTGTTCGTCGCCGCGCCGGCCGGCCGGCACGCGCGCAATGTAGCCGGGCAGGACGAATTCGAAGAGCGAGCGCAAATCGTCGAGTGAGTTTTCGAGCGGCGTGCCCGTGAGCAGGAAACGCGTGCGGGCGCGGAGCGTGCGGAGCGCCCCGGCATTCTGGGAACGGCGGTTCTTGATGTGCTGGGCCTCGTCCGCGATGATGCACGCGAACTCGATCCCGGCGAAGAGCGCCTGATCGCGGGCGAGCGTGCCATAGCTGGTGACGATCAGATCGTGGGCGGCGAACTCGGCGGGCGCGATCAGCCGGCAATCGGCGTGGTGGACAAAGACGCGGAGTTGCGGGGTAAACCGCGCGGCTTCGCGCCGCCAGTTTTCGAGCAGGCTGGCCGGTGCGACGACGAGGAAAGGGTCGGTCAGGTCTGAGACCTGACCTACTTTAAGCGCCGACAGCAACGCGAGCGCCTGGAGCGTTTTGCCGAGGCCCATCTCATCGGCCAAAATGCCGCCGAGCTCGTGGCCGCAAAGATGCCACAGCCAGGCGGCGCCGAGGCGCTGGTAGGGTCGAAGCTGCGCGTTGAGCGCGGCGGGAACGGGCGCGGGGGCGAGCGCGGAGAAGTTGCGCAGCGCGGCGCTGCGAATACGCCAGGACTCGGGCGGCTGGAAATTCGGCGACAACGCCTCCAAAATCTCCTGCGCCTCCGCGGCGCGGGCGACCGGGATGCGCTGGGTGCGACGCGGCGCGAGATCGGCGGTGGGATCGCCGGCCAGGGCGCGCTGGGCGGCGGTGAGCTGGGTGAGCTTGGCGGCGTCGAGGAGAAATATCCGGCCGTCGGACTCGAGATACCCGCGATTCGCAGCGACGGCGGAACGGATCGTGGCTTCATCGGCGGTGCCGGCCCGCAGCCCGAGCGTCACGGCGAAATCAACCCCATCCGGCGCGACTTCCCTCGCGATTTCGGCGTTGCGGATGTGCGCAGTGTTTTTTTCGAAATTCGGCGTGAACTGCGCGCCGAACGCATCGCGGAGCCGGGAGCGGTGCGCGGCGAGGAAGTTGAGCGTCTTGTGCCGGTCGCGGAGCCACCACTTGCGATTGGAGGGTTCAAGGATGAAGCCGTGCTCTTTCACGAGGGCGAGCGCGTCGGCGTAGCGCGGGTGTTCGCGGGAGGGAAGGGCGAGGGCGAGAAAGTGTTCGCTCCCGTCGATGACGAACGGAGTCGCGGCGGCGAAGTTGGGCGGCAGGTGGAGACGGAGCATGGCTGGATACAGGGAGGAGCGGCGGCTCCCCGGCGGCAATCCCGGAGCGGCGGAAAATGTTTACGAGCGCGCCCGGAATAAACAGCCTCGCCGCGACTCACACCCCACACGATGTCGAACGAGGTTTTCACGCAATTGGTCGATGCGCACTATATGCCGCTCTATCGTTTTGCGCTCAGCCTGGCCCGCAACTCCGCCGACGCGGGCGATCTGGTGCAGCAGACGTTTTTCATCTGGGCGACGAAAGGCGGAGCGCTCCGCGACGGCAGCAAGGCCAAGTCCTGGTTGTTCACCACGCTGTATCGCGAGTTCCTGCGCGGGCGGCGGCGGGAGGGCCGGATCACCTCGATCGAGGATCTGCCGCCAGGCGAGCAGGACATCGCCGCCGAGGATGTCGATCGGGTCGCCCGGTTGGACGCGGCGACAGTGATGAACGCGCTGCAATCGGTCGACGAAGTGTTCCGGGCGCCCTTGACGCTTTTCTACCTCGACGACCTGTCCTATCAGGAAATTGCCGAAGCGCTCGATGTCCCGATCGGCACGGTGATGTCGCGACTGTCGCGCGGGAAGGCGCAGTTGCGCAGGGCGCTGGAGCGCGAGGAGCGTGCGGCCGGGGCGAAGGTCGTCGCGTTTTCGGCGGCCAAAGGAGTCAAAACATCATGAGCAACGACGAGGCGAGATTTCTGCTTGCGGCCTACCGGCCGAGTGGCCGCGACGCCGGCGATCCGGCGATGGCCGGAGCGCTCGAGCAGGCGAAGAACGACCCGGCCCTCGGCGCGTGGTTTTCCCGCGAGCAAGCGCATGGGTTCGCGATGGCGGCGAAGCTGCGCGAGATCGCGCCGCCGGCGGGGCTGCGCGAGGCGATTCTCGCGGGGGCGCGGGCGAGCGGTGGGGCGGACGCGCCACGACGCGCAAGGTGGGCGCAGCCGGTCTGGCTGGCGGCGGCAGCGGCCGTGGCGGTGCTGCTGAGTCTCGCGGCGTGGTGGCGGCTGGCGCCGGTGGGCGGCGCCTCGTTCGAGGAATTCGCGGTGAATTTCGTGGACCGCGGGTTTCTGCTGCAGAAGCGCAGCGCAAACGTGGCCGAGCTGAAAACGTGGCTCGCCGGCCAGCGCGGACCGTTGCCAGAGACCCTCCCGGCCGAGTTTGCCCGGCTGCGCGCGCTCGGCTGCCGCAAGCTGGATTTCCAAGGACGCGATGTGTCGCTCGTGTGCTTCGAGCGCGGCGGAAAGGAATTCCACCTGTTCGTCCTGCGGCGCGAAGATGGGCCGGGTGCGCCAGCCGGCGCGGCACCGCGTTTTATCGATCGCGGAAAGCTGGTGGCGGCGGCGTGGTCGGACGCGAAGAACCACTACGTGGTCGTCAGCGACGCCGGAATGGATCCGGTGAAGCGGATGTTGTGACTTTTGTTCCGGAGAGGATGCACACCGGCGTACCCTTTGCGCGGGCGCTGGATCGGAAGACTTCCGACATCGTGGCGGTCAAGCATTACGACTGGCTGAAGCGCGGGCTCGAGGCGGCGCGGCTGCCGGCCTCGCCGTACTACATTGCGCTGGCCTGGAACGGCGGGCTTTCCGCCGCGATTGCGAGAACCGCGTCGTCGAGGGCACACGAATATGCCGGCCGCGCCGCGAATCTGGCGGCATCGATGGGCGGCCGCGAACGCATCGCTTCGGCCCGGTAGGCGCGGCGGGAGGCGGTCGCCACCAAGACAAATCTCCGCGGCGGTCCTGCTCCGTAGCCGAAACGATTCATTGGAACAGGCTTTCATTCGAGAAAGCACCCTTGAAAGGTGGACCGCGCTGTCCCCCACGCGGTGGGCTACAGGTTTCGTTGCGCCGTCGTCTTGGGGACAAGCCACTCCACCATTTGTTTTCACGGTTCATCAGGATGACGCGTCGATCCGTGTTCATGCGTCGTTTCCTCCCGCACGGACACGGCTTGGGGATCACGCGAGCATTTTCGTCAACACCTCGCCGTGTACATCGGTGAGCCGGAAGTCGCGGCCTTGAAACCTGAAGGTGAGCTTCGTGTGATCGAGGCCGAGCAAATGGAGCAACGTGGCGTGAATGTCGTGGACATGGGCGCGATCTGCCACCGGGTTGAAACCCAGCTCGTCCGTCTCGCCGAGCACGCAGCCGGCCTTCACGCCACCGCCCGCGAACCACATGGTGAAGGCGTCGATGTGGTGATTGCGTCCGGTCGTGTTGCGGTTTTCGCCCATGGGCGTGCGGCCGAATTCGCCGCCCCACACCACGAGCGTGTCCTTCAGCAATCCCCGCTGCTTCAAATCCTGCACCAGCGCGGCCTGCCCCTGGTCGACGTCGCGGCAGACTTTCTCGAAGTCGCCCTGCAGATTCTCGCCCGGGCCGCCGTGGCTGTCCCAGTTGGTGTGGTAAAGCTGGACGAAGCGAACGCCGCGTTCGACGAGGCGGCGGGCGAGGAGGCAGTTCCGGCCGAACGACGGCTGCTCGTGGTCGACGCCGTAGAGTTTCAACGTGGCGGCGCTTTCGGCGGAAAGATCGATCAATTCGGGCGCGCTCGATTGCATCCGCGCCGCCATTTCGTAGGCGGCGATCCGGGTGTGGATTTCAGGATCGCCGGTTTCGACGGCGCGCTGGAGATTCAGGTCGCGCAGCGCGTCGAGGGTCTGGCGCTGGCGCGCGGCGGTGAGCCCCGTCGGGTTGGTGAGGTTGAGAATCGGCTCGCCGCTGCCGCGGAAGGGCACGCCCTGGTAGGTCGTGGGCAGGAAGCCGGAGCCCCAGTTCACCGCGCCGCCGCGCGGGCCACGCGGACCGGATTGCAGCACGACGAAGCCGGGGAGGTCCTGCGACTCGCTGCCGAGCCCGTAGGTCGCCCACGAGCCCATGCTCGGCCGGCCGAACTGGCCGGAGCCGGTGTTCATGAACAGTTTCGCCGGGGCGTGGTTGAAAAGATTCGCGGCGCACGAGTGCACGAGCGTGATGTCGTCCACGATGCCGGCGGTGTAGGGGAAAAGGTCTGACACCCACGCCCCGCTGCGGCCATGGCGGGCGAACGTGCGGCGCGTGCCGAGCAGCTTCGTGCCGTGGCTGCTGCCCATGAAGGCGAAGCGCTTGCCCTCGATGAACGATTGCGGGATCGGCTGGCCGTTGAGGTCGAGCAGCTTTGGCTTGTAGTCGAAAAGATCGAGCTGGCTGGGGCCGCCGGCCATGAAAAGATAGATGATGTTCTTGGCGCGGGGCGCGAAATCGGGCGGCTTCGGCGCCATCGGGCTGACGAGCGTGGGTGCCGGGCCGCCGAACAGCCGGCGGTTGCCCGCAAGCGAGGCGAGGGCGATGCCACCGAGGCCCATCGCACAACGGCTGAAGAAATGGCGCCGGGTAACGTGCTGTGCCTGGGCGGCTGGGGAGAGCGGGTGCATGGGATTACTCGCGGGTGATGGTTTCGTCGAGGTTGAGCAGCACCCGGGCGACCGTCGTCCACGCGAGCGTGCGGTTGGCGGCGGGGTTGTCGGGGGTCGTGGCGAGTTGCTGCTCGAGCAGGGCGGCGAGCCGTCCGCGCTCCGCCGGCGACGGTGGGCGGGCGACACAGAGGCGAAACGCATGGTCGAGTTGCGCCGCCGCATCGCCGGGCACGTCGCGCTGCACCCGCGCAGCCAGCGCCTCGGCAAACTCATAGAACTGCTGGTCGTTGAGCAGGGTGAGGGCCTGGAGGGGCGTGTTCGAACGGAGGCGCCGCGTGCACGCGCTGAACGCGTCGGGTTCGTCGAAGACCGCCAGCGCCGGGTGCGGCGTCGCCCGCCAAAGATGCGTGTAGAGGCCGCGGCGATACCGGTCGGCGCCCGTGCTGGGGGTCCAGGCCCGCCGGTTCTGGCCCAGGTTCATCACCCCGTCGGGCTGCGGGGGAAACACCGGCGGGCCGCCGAGCTGCGGCGCCAGCAGGCCGCTGGCGGAGAGGGCGACGTCGCGAACGATCCCGGCGTCGAGCCGCAGGCGCGTCTGGCGGGCGAGGAGATTGTTGACCGGATCGGCCAGCTCGAGATCGGGCCGGGCGCGCGACGACTGGCGGTAGGTTGCCGAGGTGACGATCAGGCGGTGGAGCGCCTTGAGGCTCCAGCGTTGCGCGACGAGTTCGGTCGCGAGCCAGTCGAGCAGTTCGGGGTGGGTGGGCGCTGCGCCCTGCGTGCCGAAATCGTTTTCCGTCTCCACGAGGCCGCGGCCAAAATAGTGCTGCCAGACGCGGTTCACGAGGACGCGCGCCGGGAGCGGGTTGGCCGGGTCGACGACCCAGCGCGCGAGGTCGAGGCGCGTGGGGTTTTGGGCGGCGAGCGGCGGCAGGATGGCGGGCGTGCCGGGCGTAACCTTTTCGCCCGGCCGGGTGAAGTCGCCCTTGATGAAGACGACGCTCTCGCGCGGCGCCGGCAGCTCGGCCATGATCAACGTCGAGACGGGCTTGCGCTCGCGACGTTCGAGCCGCGTGACCTTGGTCTCGCGCGTTTTGAATTCCGGATCGGCGGCGCGAACCGTGGAATAG
>JACQWL010000319.1 GCA_016209255.1 Verrucomicrobiota bacterium | reverse complement strand
TCTCAAGGCCGTGTCGCTCATCGCGCAGACCACGCTGCGCAGCGTGCTGGGCCAGTCGGAATTGGACGAGTTGCTGGCTCATCGCTACAAGATCAACCACATCCTGCAGGAGATCATCGACCGGCACACCGATCCGTGGGGTGTCAAAGTCAGCGCCGTGGAAGTGCGCGATGTCATTCTGCCGGAGGACATGAAGCGCACGATGGCCACGCAGGCGGAAAGCGAGCGCGAGCGGCGGGCCAAGATCATCAGTGCGGAAGGCGAGTATCAGGCGGCCGAGAAGCTGGTCCAGGCGGCCGAAATGATCAGCACGCAGCCCATCGCGCTGCAACTGCGCTTCCTGCAGACCATGCGGGAAATCTCCAGCGAGCATAACACCACCACGTTTCTGCCTGTGCCCATCGATCTATTCAGCCCGTTCTTGAGGCCGTCCAGCAACGGCAACGGATCGGCGCCGGCAGAAGCCTTCTCGCTGCAACGACCCATGGTCACCAAATGACCGGAGCATGAATGAAACCCGCCGTGAATTTCTAGGGGGCAGTCTGATCGCCGGCGCCGCCGTGGGCGTAGGCCTTTTGGCCGACAAACTCGTGCAGAGATCGGCCAGGCTGGAAAAGCCTGGTCCGCTGACGCCGGCGTTGACGCCGCAGGGCAAGTTGATTCAGGTCGCCACGACCGACGCCGGGGTCGCCCACCAGCACCCGATGCCGCCGCACGCCGGGACCGCGCTCGGGCGCGAAGAGGCGCGTCAGGGCGTGCCGGGCCGAAAGTGGGTCATGGTGATCGACCTCGCCAAGTGCAGCGGCTGCAAGAACTGCACCATTGCGTGCGGCAAAATGCATGGCACTCCGGTCGACCGGGAGTGGATTCGAGTCTTTCGGATGCAGGATGCGCGGCACACCGCGCCATATTGGTTCCCCAAACCCTGCTTTCACTGCGACAATCCGCCCTGTACCAAAGTCTGCCCGGTCGGCGCCACCTACAAGCGCCAGGACGGCATCGTCTTGATCGACAATGAACGGTGCATCGGCTGCCGCTTTTGCATGGCGGCCTGCCCCTACTCCACCCGCTACTTCAATTGGGGCCGGCCGGATAATTCCCTTGCGGTCAACGCGGCTTATTCGCCCGAGACCGGTGTGCCGCGCCGCGTCGGCACAGTCGAAAAATGCGATTTCTGCCCGGAAATGGCCCGGGAAGGAATACTGCCGGCCTGTGTCACCAGTTGCGACATGGCGGCCGTCTACTTCGGCGATCAAAACGAGGACGCCGTGACGAATGCGGACAAGGAGACGGTCAGCTTCTCGCAACTGCTGGAAGAGCGTGCCGGTTATCGCTATCTGGCGGAGCTGGGCACCGAACCGCGCGTTTACTACCTGCCCCCGAAAAACCGGGACTTCCCCAAGCCTTCGAGTCCCCACAAGCATAAACCCGAGAGCCCCTCCAGCCCGGAGGCCCACTCAAGTCATGCCCATGCCGGCATGTCCAAATGAACATCGCGCTAACCCAGGACAACGATGCGGCGCAGGTCGATCACGATCGACTCCAGGCAAACATCGTCGCGCGATTACGCTCCTCGCTCGCTCCAGCCAGTCCGCGGGAGTGGCTGTGGATCGGATCGCTCGTGTTCATGATTGCGGCCGGGTTGGCCGCCTATGCCTGGCAGTGCATTCACGGCCTCAAAGTCACCGGCATGCGTGAGTACATTTCGTGGGGCGTATATATGACCAACTTCGTTTTTTTCATCGGAGTCAGCCACGCCGGCACGCTCATCTCGGCCATTCTGCGCGTGACCGGAGCGGAATGGCGGCGCTCGATCACCCGCATGGCGGAGGCCATCACGGTTTTCGCTTTGATGGTGGGCGCGCCGATGGTTATCATCGACATGGGACGACCCGACCGGATCTTGAACGTGCTCATCCACGGGCGCCTGAATTCGCCGATCCTGTGGGACGTGTTTTCGATTTGCACCTATATCTCCGGGAGCCTGCTCTACCTATACGTGGCCATGATTCCCGATCTGGCCCTCCTGGCTCCGCGAGGCGCCGTGTGGGAGCGGCGCACGGGATGGCAGCGGGTTTGCGGCTGGCTGTCGCTGGGCTATCGGGGCAGTCCCGAGCAGCGGCGGTTGCTGGAGAAGGCGCTGGCCACCATGGCGGTCATCATCATTCCCGTGGCCATCTCGGTCCACACCGTGGTCTCCTGGATTTTCGGGATGACGCTGCGGCCGGGCTGGCACAGCACCGTCTTCGGTCCCTATTTCGTCATCGGGGCCATTTTCTCGGGGACGGCCGCCATCATCACGGCCATGGCCATCTTCAGAAAAGTATATCACTTGGAGAGTCTTCTGACCGAACGCCAGTTTCAGAACCTCGGCCGTCTGATGCTCGCGTTAAACCTCCTCTATATCTATTTCACCCTGGCCGAATACCTGACCACCTGGTACGGCGCGTTGGAGGCGGACCAGCGCCTGGTCGAACTCTTGATGGGCCATGGTACCTACGGGCGGATGTTCTGGTTGTGGGCGGCCTTCTGCCTGTTTCTGCCGGCTTTGATCGTAATGCTGCCGCTCAAGCGGAATCTGATCCCCCGGTTGGTGGTCGCCTCGATCCTCATCAATATCGGCATGTGGATTAAGCGCTACCTGATCATCGTCCCCACGCTGATGACCACCTACATTCCCCCCGAGTCCGCAGGCGTGAATCCAAGCTATCTGCCGACATGGGTGGAGTGGACGGTCACGCTCGGTGGTCTGGCCACGTTCCTCCTGCTCTTCACCCTCTTCGCCAAGGTCTTCCCGATCATCTCGATTTGGGAAACCGTCGAGGGCGTCGCGGAAGTCGGTGCCAAAAACATCGGCGTGGACATCGAACGGCCAACCCTGCCGCCGCCGCGGTCGCACCCACACCTGCACCGCCTTCTGCCGAAACCCGTTGTGGCGGCCATCCTGATCGCGTTCTGCCTGACGATCGGCTCCGCGGTTTTCGCCGCCTCCGCGCCGCCCAAGTTGGAGTCTCCGGCACCGTGCCCGGAAATCCTGGTCAGCTCAATCAAAGGCGAGGACGGCCCCCTTCTCACCGCAACCGTGCGGCTAAGTCAACAACCCATCCCGGATGCGCAGGTCGAGTTTCTGGTCCAACGCGCCTTCGGACGGGTTTCGCTCGGGACCATCGCCACCGGCAAGGATGGCACCGCCGCGGTGCAATTCCCCAACGGTTTGCCAGGCGACCCGGGCGGTGAATTGCGCATCATTGCCGAACTCAAATCGCCTCCCGCTTACACCACCTGTTGGGGGGAGGCCGTCGTAAAGGGCGCCCTGCCGACTCCCGCCAAAGCAGAACCATTTCCCCGCGCCCTCTGGTCACCGCACGCGCCGTTTGGACTGGTCCTGACCATCTTCGTTCTCCTGTCGATCGTTTGGAGCACTTACAGCTACGTCATCGTCCAACTGATCAAGATACGAAAGGCCGCCGATTCTTGAAAAAAATCCGTGGTGCCGTGAACACGCCGCCCAATCCGGCGCGCGAACGGCCAGCGACAACACCTCTTTGCGCCAAATCCTCGCTCACCCTCACCAACCATCCCGAAACCCTCCGCTCCCATGACTATTCACCCTCGCTGGACCAAGAACACGCTCATTTTCGGAGGCGCCGCCCTTTGGGGCCTTCTGCTCATCTCCTGTGTGATGGCACATCGCGCCGTGCTGGCGCCACCCTTCATCGCCGGCGCAGAATTCGTCGGCACCAAGGAGTGCGCACAGTGCCACGAGGACAAGACGGATAACTTCGCGTCGGCGACGCACAACCGCATCGTGCTTTCCAACGCCAGTCTCGGCAGCACGGGCTGCGAGTCCTGTCACGGCCAGGGCAGCCTGCACGTGAAGTCGGGCGGCGCCAGGGGCACGATCGTGAATCCGCGGCGGTCGCCCGAGACCTGCTTCCAGTGCCACCTCGACAAGCGCGGGCAATTCAGCCTGCCCAACAGTCATCCGGTGCTGGCGGGACAGGTTTCCTGCGCGGACTGCCATGATGTGCACTCCGGCAATGCGGTCCGCGACACCGGCACTGCCTATATCAATACCAACGCCACCTGCACCAAATGTCACGTGGCTCAGAAAGGTCCGTTTGTGTTCGAGCACGCCGCGATGAAGGAGGGCTGCACGTCCTGCCACAACCCGCACGGCACCATCAACCAGAGGATGCTCGTCGCCCGCGACGCCAATCTCTGCCTCCGCTGCCACCTCCAGCAGCCGGCGGCGGGCTCGAGCGGCCAGATCAACGCCAACGCCATCCGCAGCGCGGTGGTCAACGGCGTGAAGGTCGCCTCGGTCGAGAACCACAACACCCGCCTCATGCAAGGCACGTGCTGGAGCGCCTCGTGTCACGAGGCCCCGCATGGCTCCAACGTCAACAACCATTTCCGCCGGTGAACTCTCAAACCTTGCCCACCATGCAAACGAAAAACTTCGCCGCCCTCCGCGTTACCGGCCTGCTCGCCGGCGCCGCGCTTGCCCTCTCGAGTGTTCCCGTTTTCGGCGCGGCCGCCGCCGGCCAGCCCGGCACCAGCCCGAACGAAGACGCGTTTCCCAATTACGAAAGTTACATCAAGATCACCGGCCAAGCGGCGTCGATCAGCGGCGATGGCGCCGCGTTCCAGAACCGCGTGCGCCAGCCCGAAAACGGCGGTGGGGGCATCGAGGATCTCCACGTCAGCCGGGATGTTTCGAAAACCACCACCGTGACAATTGACGGGCGCGCCCTCACCGGGGCCGAGAATTATCTCGCCCGGATAAATGTGACGAAGACCGAATTCGGCTCGGTCGACGCCGGCTACAAGCGCTTCCGCACGTTTTACGACGGCGTCGGCGGCTTTTTCCCCCTCAGCAAGGCCTGGTATCCGCTGAACAAGCAGGACCTCCACGTCGATCGCGGCCAGTTTTGGGCGGAGGCCCGGCTGGCCATGAAGGATGCGCCCGAATTCACGCTGCGCTATTCGAACGAGACCCGCAGCGGCAAGAAGGACTCGACCAGTTGGGGTGACAGCGACTTGACCGGTCTTCCCAACAACAATCCCCCCATCTCGCCGGCCCGAAAGTTCATGCCCAGTTACCTCAAACTGGGAGAACGTTACGAGGTTCTGGAAGGCACGATGAAACAAACGTTCGGCAAGACGACCGCCCACCTGAGGATTTTCGGCGATCGCAGCCACAAGCTCGATACCCGGTATGTCACGCGCTTCCCCGGAGAGATCAGACCATTCCCAACCCCCGCTGCGACCCTGCTGGTGCCCGCGCTCAACATGAACAACGAGGTTCAGCTTACGCAAACGGACGGAGCGGACACCAAATCGTTTGGCATCGACGGCACGACCGCGACCGTGCTGACCGCGAATCTCACCTTGCGCACGGGTCTCAGCTACCACCTGGTGAATGGCGACTTCAACGGGAACCGGCTGCTCCTCACCAGCACGCCCACGGCGACGGGCGTCGTCGTGGTGTCAACCGGCGATTTTCGCGAACTGGCCGGCGATTCGCGCGTCAAGGTCTACGAGGGCAGAATCAGCCTGGAAATGGCGGCTTCGAAGTATCTGGCCGTGACCGCGGGGCTGCGGGCCGAGGACAGTTACGCCAAGGGGGCCAGCGCCTTCAATGTTCTGGCCGCGAGTGGCACGCCCGCCGTCACCGTGGCGTCGACTCCGCGGCTGGCGGCTTCGCGTGTCAAGGATCAGTCGTTATCGCCGGAACTCGATTTTCGATATACCGGGATTGCGGATCTCGCGCTCTATGGCTCGGGCAGCTGGCGGATTCTCAACGGCGACGATCGCACGACGTCGGCCTACAACCCGATCACGAGCCCCGCTCCCGCGGCGACGAACCTGTTCTTTAACGACTGGTCTGAGAATCGCGGCCATTACAATCTCGGCGCGAGCTGGCGGCAGTCGGCGCTCCTCACGCTGCGGGGCGACGTGTTTCAAAAGACCCACGGGAACAAGTCGGTCGGCTATGGCATTCGCATCGGCGACAATTACGTGCTCGATACCCAGTTCACCGGGCTCAAGCTCACCGGGATTTTCCGGCCGCACGCCACGGTCACGTGCACCACGCGGTATGTCTACCAGACGGGCAAGATGCAGGTTACGGGCATCATTCCGGGCGCCGAGAAATACGACTCGATGAGTTCGAAGAATCATACCATCGACGAGACCTTCGACTGGAATCCGACCGCCCAGTTTTACCTGCAGGCGAATGCCAACCTCGTTTTCAACGTCATCAGCACCGTTTACCCGCGGGCGGGTGTTACTCCCGCGAGCGTTTCCACTGCCGGCGTGGCCCAAGCCAGCTTCAACAGCAATAACGTGCTGCAGAACTCCGATAACAACTACGTCAACGGCAGCCTGCTCGTCGGAGCGGTGCTGACCAAATCGGACGACCTGCAGCTGATAGGCACTTATTACCGGGCCGACAACGGCAACGCCTTCCTCGCACCCCTGACGCTGCCGTTTGGCGTGGCGATCAAGGAATACTCCCTGGCGGTCGGGCTGAAGCACAAGTTTTCCAAAAAATGGAACGGCACGGCCAAGCTGGGATACTTCGAGAGCAAGAACAGCACGACCGGTGGAAACACCAACTTCCGCGGACCCCTCGCGTATATCGCGTTTGAGCACGCGCTGTAGGCGCAGATCCTGTCACCCGGATAGGTACGGTCGCATCCACAGTCCGTCGGTCGCATCGGCTCGTTGGCTGACGCGGCGCACTTGCCCGCCGCGCCAGCTCCGTCAACGCTCCGCCCATGCACCGCCGCGCTTTTCTCGGCTTCACCACCGCCGCCCTGCTGGCGTCACGCGTGCCACTCCGCGCTGCCGCCATCCCGGGGACTCCGCCCGCCCCCGGCGAACCGACCGTCATGACCGTCCGCGGCCCGGTCGCCGCCGCACAGCTCGGGCTCGTGCTGCCGCACGAACACGTGCTCGTCGATTTCATCGGCGCCGCGGATGTCTCGCCCGCGCGCTACGACGCCGGCGTCGCGTTCGCGAAGATCAAGCCGTTTCTCGACGAGGCGCACGACCTCGGCTGCCGCACGTTTTTCGAATGCACGCCGGCGTTTCTCGGCCGTGACCCGCGTCTGCTCGTGCGGCTCAGCGAGGCCACGGGCCTCCGCCTCGTCACCAACACCGGCTACTACGCCGCGCGGCAGAACAAATTCCTGCCCGCCCACGCGCTCACGGAAAGCGCTGACGAACTCGCCGCCCGCTGGCAGCGCGAATGGACCGCGGGCATCGACGGCACCGGGGTGCGTCCCGGCTTCATCAAGATCGGCCTCGACGCCGGTCCGCTCACGCCCGCCGGCCGCAAACTCGCGCAAGCGGCGGCGCGCACGCACCGCGCCACCGGGCTCGCCATCGCCGCGCACACGGGCGACCACGTGGCGGCGCTCGCGCAACTCGCCGTCCTTCGCGACGAGGGCGTCCATCCGTCCGCGTGGATTTGGGTGCACGCGCAAAACGCGAAAGACGCCGCCGCGCTCACCACCGCCGCCCGGGCCGGCGCGTGGCTCTCGTTCGACGGCGTCGCCCCGCCCACCCTGGCGCGTCACGTCGCCTCGGTCGTCGATCTCAAGCGCCAGGGCTTTCTCGATCAGCTGCTCGTCTCGCACGATGCCGGTTGGTACCGCCCCGGCGAGCCCGACGGCGGGGCGTTTCGCGGATACGATGCGCTGTTCCGCGCCTTCCTGCCCGCAGTGCGGCGCGAAGGTTTTGCCGACGCCGAGATCGCCCGCCTCACGGTCGAAAATCCCGCCCGCGCCTTCGCCACCCGGGTGCGAGTCGCCGGCGGCGGTTAGCATTTCTCTGTTACTTTCCTGCACCAAACCCTCCAAGTTTCAGAGTAACCTATTGGGTTACCGGATCGAGAAGGATAAAGATTACGAGAACGATTCCGGCCCCGCGCTACAGCGCCGCGAGGAGCCCGCCGTCGACGTAGAGGATCTGGCCGTTGACGAAATCCGAGGCGCGCGAGGCGAGGAACACCGCCGCGCCCACCAGCTCCTCCGGCTGCCCCCAGCGACCCGCCGGCGTGCGCTTGCAGACCCAGGCATTGAACTCGGCGTTCCCGACCAGCGACCGGTTCAGCTCCGTCACCATGTAGCCCGGGCCGAGCCCGTTGCACTGCAAACCGTGCCGCGCCCACTCGACCGCCATCGCCCGTGTCAGCATTTTCAGGCCGCCCTTGGCCGCCGAATAATTCGCGATCGTCGGCCGGCTGACCTCGCTCATCACCGAGCACGTGTTGATGATCTTGCCCGCGCCACGCGCGATCATTCCGGGCGCGATCGCCCGCGCCACGAGAAAAGCGCCCGTGAGATTCGTGTCGATCACCTCGCGCCAGTGCGCGGCCGTCATTTCCGCGAGCGGCGCGCGGCGGTGGATGCCGGCGTTGTTGATCAGGATGTCGATCGGCGCGAAATCCGCCTCGATCCGTCCCGCCTCGCGTGCGATGGCGGCCTCGTCGGTCACGTCAAATGCCGCGGTCGCCACGCGCGCGCCCTCCGCCCGCAACCCCTCGGCGGCCACGGTGAGTTTCTTCTCCTCGCGGCCATTGAGGACGACGGAGGCTCCCGCTTGGGCGAGTCCTCGCGCGAGCACGAAACCGATGCCCTGGCTCGAGCCGGTGATGAGCGCCGTGCGCCCGGTGAGATCGAAGCGGGAGTCTTGATCAACCATTCCCTGCCCTATTCCACACCAGCGCCGCCAACGCAACGCCGATCAAACCCGGCCCGGCGAACCGGGCGCATCTCCAGGTTGTCGACAGCGTCCAACGCGGTCCCGCTTCTCACGAAGCGGGCTACGACGGATGGCAGTGGATTCCCTTAGCCCGCCTCGTGAGAGGCGGGACCGTCAACCGGGAGATGAGACCATTTGGCCTCAACTGTCAGATTGCGGACGGCGTCACCCGCCGATGTTGTCCTTGATGATGCTCTCTTTCGCGTCGCCGGCATCGATGGCCCTGCCGCCGGCGGGCGCGCCGCGGTTCACGTCGGTGACGACGTTGTTCGTAATCAGCAAGCGCTGGCAGCCATTCTTCGCGGTGACGGCGGGCGTCGTGAGGCCGCCGAACGTATTGCCGGTGATCGCGATGTCGCTGGTGCCGTCGAGCATGATGCCGGTGCCGGCGTCACGGCGCATCGGATCCTTGTCCGTCGGAGGGCGCCGGGCTTTGCCGCCGATGAAACTGTTGCTGAAATTGTTGCCCGAAATCGCCAGGCGGCCGCTGCCGGGGCCGACGCGAATCGAGTCGGCATGAACCAGCGTGAACGTGTTGCCGCTGATCGCGCAGCCCCAGGCATCGGGCAGATGCACGCCACCGCCGAGGTGATGGGCGATGGTGTTGGCGCTGATCGTGATGCTGTAGCAATCGCGATCGAGAATGATGGCGGTGCCGTTGCACTCCTCGATCATGTTGCCGGTGACGATCGAACCGTAGGTGTTCTCGATCACGACGCCGTGCCGCAGGTGGTCGTCGAGGTTGTTGCCGGTCATGCAGAGGTTGAAGCTGTCGAGACAGCGCAACGCGTCCTGGTTTTCCTCGAACTGATTCGCGCTGACGACGATGTCGTGGCAGCCCTCGAGCAGCAGGCCGGTCGCGGCGTTATAGGTGATGATGTTGGCGACGAGGCGCGGGTCTTCGTAGCAGTCCCGCAACACGATGCCGTTGCCCCCGTGGTGATCGACGGCCACGCCATGGACATAAATCTCGTCCACGCCCTCGGCCCGGATGCCGTCGCCGCTGTCCTTCGTGCCGCTGACGCGGAAATTCGCGAGCGTCACGCGCCAGAGGCGGGCCTTGCTGCTGCGTGGACTCTTCGGGTGATCCTGGTGCCGGATGAGAAGCGCGGGCTGGCGGTCGCCGTTGCGGTTGATGATGTGCGTGGCGGCGCCGGCGCCCTCGATGAGCACATCACCCGTGCCCAGAATGAGGGGCGTCGAAATCTCATAGGTGCCCGGTGGAATCCGGACCGTGCCCCCGCCCGCGGGGAGCGCGTCGATCGCAGCCTGCAGGCTGGGGTGGGCCGCGGCATCGATCGAGGCGACAGAAGGCGCATTAGTTTTCGGCTGGAGCCTGGCGGTTCGGGTGGCATCGGCTGCTCCGGCGGAACCCGCCGCCGGCCATGCCGGCAGCAAAACGAGGAGGAGCAACCGCGAAGGGAGGGTCAGCCTGCCGGATGATGAGGTTTTCATGGCGCCGCAATCGTGTTGCGGACCACTCCTGATGACAAGCTCTCCCATCTGACGCACCAACGGGCAGCGACCCGGCACAAACGATGCGTCTACATGAAATTGACCTGTCCCTTGATGCGAATCGCGAACATAGACCCGAAATTAACCTGTCCCTTATCGGCGACCGCGCGAAATTGACCTGTCCCTTAATTGCCTCCCAGTCGGGTCGGTCCTCAGACAGGCGCTACCAGAGACGGGCCGGATAACGGCCCTCCCTCACCAAGCCGGCGATGGCCGCCTGGACCCGCGGTCGATCCTCCCGATAGGTGACGCCAAACCACACGCTCTCGGTCGGCAGCACCCGCACCGAAGCCGCGCCGCGCGCGATCATGGCCGACACCGCGGCTGGCAGATAAAACTCTGTTTTGCCGGGATCGACCGGCGGCGCGGTGCCCGCACCGCGCCCGCGCCCGGTGGTAGCGGCAGGTAAGGGCAACCGCCCTCCAAGCGTCGCGAGAAATCCGCGAAACTGGGCGTCGAGTCCGGCGAAGAGCGCCGGCGTGAAGCCCCAGCAATTCAAGGACACGATTTCGTCGCCGCGGTATTTCCCGCCCGCGCCAACGTCGGCCCGGTTAATGCCGGTCTGCTCGACGACGGAGCGGAGGAGCCCGTCCGTTCCCGCCGCGCAGACTCCGCGCGCCACCGCGCCATGCTCGGAAAGCGTGTTGGCCAGCCGGAACCCAACCATCGCAAACTCAGCGCAGGCGGCGGACGGCGTCCCGGCCCCCTCCACAGATGCGCTCCGCCGCGCCGGCGTCCCCACCGTCGCGGCGGCCAGGAATTTTCCGAGCTGCCGGAACGAGTCGGCTCCGTAAAAATCGTCGGCGTTTACCACTGCGAAGTTTTCCCGCACGGCCTCGCGCGCGCACCACACCGCGTGGCCCGTGCCCCACGGTTTTTCGCGCCCCGCAGGCGGGGCGAACCCAGCCGGCAACTCCGCGAGCGATTGGAAGACGTAAGCGACGGCGATGCGGCCGGCGTAGCGAACGCCAATCTTTTCTCGAAACAGCGTCTCGAAATCGCGCCGGATCACAAAAACCACTCGCGTGAATCCGGCGCGCATCGCATCGAACACCGCGAAGTCGAGCACCGTCTCGCCCGATGGGCCGATCGGTTCGATTTGTTTGAGCCCGCCATAGCGCGAACCCATGCCAGCGGCGAGAACAACGAGCGTGAGGGACATCGCTGCGAGGAAAAGCGATTGTATCCCGCCGTCAACTCCCCGCCCACAAGCGGGCCTGGGATTCGACAAAGCGGCCGATGATCGGGCCGTGCAAGCTGTGCCGGCCGTTGGCCAGCCGCTGGCGCGCCCCAATCCACACGTCCCGGATTGCGCGCCGCTCCAGCGCGAAGACGACATTCGCGAGCAACGATCCCGCGTCCGCGCCGGCAATCGCGGGGTCGTAAAGATTGACGGTGAAAAAATCTGCCGGCCGGCCGACTTCGAGCGCGCCGCCCGTTGCGCCGAGGCTGCGGGCACCCGTGACCGTCGCCGCATGGAACAACGTGGTGGCCACGTCCGCCCCGATCACGGCGCGCTGCTGCCGCATCGTGCGCAGTCCGTACTCGAGCAGGCGCGCGTCTTTCAACAGATCGATCTGCACGTGGCTGTCGGTTCCGAGGGCGACGCCGGCGCCGGCGGCGATCAGTTTCTCCGCCGGAGCGGTGCCGAGCCCGAGATTGTGTCCGGTGATCGGGCAGGCGCAAACGGTCGCCCGGGCCGCGCCCAGCAGCTTCACCTCGTCGTCCGTGATCTGGATCGCATCGACCGCGCTGAACCGCTTGTCGATCAGCCCGTGTTCCGCCAGCAACGCCACGGGCGTGCGGCCGTATTCCGCGGCACACGCGGCATTCTCCCCGGCCCGCGTCGACACGTGCACATGCAGCCGCAGCCGCTGGCTGTGCGCGTACGTGCCGATCGCCTTGAGCTGGTCGAGCGGCACCGCCGCAAGGCTGTGCGGCGCGACGCCCATCCACGCATCGTCCGCGGGATAATTCCTCGCCACGAACGTGCGGAGCGCTTCCGCGTCCCGCACGAATCGATCCGCCGGACCGGTGAAAAATCGCGCCGGGGCCGAGCCCGCGGCGGCGCGAAAGTCTGAACGGACCCAGGCGACCTTAAGCAGCGCAATCCGGATCCCGATGTCGCGGGCCGCCCGGATCACTTCCAGGCCCAGAAAATTCGGATCCGGCTGTGGCGCACCGTCAGGCCGGTGATGCACATAGTGAAATTCGCCCACGCAGGTGATGCCCGCCAGCAGCATCTCCATGAACGCCATCCGGGCCGTGTCGAAGATATCCTCGTCGGAGAGCCGCGCCGCCACGCGGTCCAGCGCCTTCAGCCAGCTCGAAAGCGCATCGCAATCGGCGCGCCCGCGCAGCTCGGCGCGCCCACGAAGTGCGCGGTGAAACGCATGCGAATGCGCGTTGACCAGCCCGGGCAGCGCGGCCTGGCCAGCGAGCCGCCGCGCCATGGCCAGATCCGCCGGCTCGCGCGAGAACCGCGTGATCCGGCCCAGCGCGTCGGCGAAAAACGCGAGACCCGGCTCGAATTTCTCGCCGGTGTAAACCCAGTCCGGCAGCCAGCCGGTCTCGACCGGACCGCGCGAAACGACCGCTTTTGGTGCAGCCGCCGCCGAATTGCCCGCCGCGGCGTCACGCTGGTTGGTGACGGGTTTGCGGTCGTGCGATTCGGGTTTCATGAAGCGGGAGTGCCACGATCAAAGCGCGAGCTTGTCGCCGGCGCGCTTCTGCCAGGCGTGAATCTCCTTGGTCAGCCGCGCGACCACCTCGCGGTGGCCGCCGCGGTAGAAGAGATTCCGCTGCTCGTAGGGGTCCTCACGGCGATTGAAGAGCAGGCAGCGATCGGCGTCGCTGAGGCAGAGCTTCCAGCCATCCGGCGTGAACACCGCCCGCGTTGCCTCCCGGATCGCGCGCTGCGACGCGTCGTCGGCCGGCGTTTTCTCGCCGTCGCCGGCCTTGTTGAAGTTCCACTGGACGAACACATCTTGCGCCGGGGCGGACTCGCCGCGGATTTCCGCCGCGCGGCTGCGGCCCGCGAGGCCGTCGGTCACCGGCTGGCCCATGAGATCCAGCAGCGTCGGCGTCATGTCGATGTGGCTCCACGAACTCATCACGCGATGGCCGCCGCGGACGCCCGGCGCCTTGACGAAGCACGGGATGCGCACCGACTCCTCGTACATCACGGATTTTCCCACCATGCGATGCGCGCCGAGCTGGTCGCCGTGATCACTGGTGAAAACGACGATCGTGTTGTCCGCGAGCCCATGCTGATCGAGCCGCGCGAGAATGCGCCCGATGCTGCGGTCGACGCAGGCCACGTTGCCGAGGTACTGCGTGCGGATTTCGCGGA
>JACQWL010000054.1 GCA_016209255.1 Verrucomicrobiota bacterium | reverse complement strand
ACGCGGCCACACTGATCGAGATGACCAATCTCGCGGCGGCTTACCGCGCGGCAGGGCGGTGGTCGGATGCGCTCCCGCTGGCGCGAGAGGTGGTCGACCGTCAAAAAGTGAGACGGGGCGGCGAGGACTCAATCACCCTCAGCAGCATGGCGTTGCTCGCCGGCATCCATGAGGGTAGCAAGGACTGGTCCCAGGCGGAGCCGCTCCATCGAGAGAGACTTGCGGCGGTCCGGAAGAAAAACGCGCCGGACACGCCCGCGGTGGCGGTGGTGGAGTTTGCGCTGGGTCGCAATCTGCTCGCGCAACAGAAGTTCGCCGAGGCCGAATCATTGCTCCGGGCCGCTCTCGCCACGCGGGAACAGAGACTGCCGGAGGATTGGCTGACTTTCAATGCGCGGAGTCTCCTGGGTGCCGCCTTGGTCGGACAGAAACGGTTCACGGAGGCCGAGCCCTTGTTAATCTCGGGATTCGAGGGCATGAAGGCACGGGAAGAGAAAATCCCCCGCGCCGCCAAGGGACGGCTGAAGGACGCTTTGGAGCGGCTGGTTCAATTGTTTACGGCCAGGAATGAGCCCGAAAACGCGGCGGCGTGGCAGAAGAAGCTGGATGCACTCGAAACGACGCAACGGCCGGCAACCGCACCGCAGCCGTGAGCGATATCACGCGCGTCCTTTCGGCCGAAAACAACGGCGACCCGAGGGCCGCGGAGCAACTCCTGCCGCTCGTGTATGACGAACTGCGAAAGCTGGCGGCGCAGAAGCTCGCGCGCGAGCGGCCGGGCCAGACGTTGCAGGCCACGGCCCTGGTTCACGAGGCGTGGTTGCGCATCGCGGGCGACGATCCGCACACGTGGAATGGGCGGGCGCACTTTTTCGGCGCCGCGGCCGAGGCGATGCGGCGTATCCTGATCGACCATGCGCGGCACAAGCTCGCGCTCCGGCATGGCGGCGGGCTCGAGCGGGTCGATGCCGAGGGCACCGGCGGGGAGCTCGCTTCGCCCGTCGGTAGCGAGGGGGAGATGCTCGCGGTGCACGAGGCGCTCGACCGGCTCGGCGCGCGCGACCCGCGCAAGGCGGAGCTGGTCAAACTGCGTTATTTTGCGGGACTCAGCATCGAGGAAGTAGCGGAAGTTCTCGGCATATCCGAAGCGACGGCCAAGCGGGATTGGGTTTACGCGCGGGCGTGGCTGGGGCGGGAGATTCAGGCAGGGCGGAAATAAACGCCGCCCCATTTTCGACGCGAGCGTGCGCGTTGGCGATATCCGGGGAGCGCACTGAACGTGTCAGCGTGTCGCGGCCCGGGCCGTGGCCTTCAGCTTCGGTCGGGCATACACGGCTGCGATTTCGGTGTCACGCTGATCGCCCATGGGAAATGCGAGTCGGGCGGCAATCAACGCCAGCTCCCGGTCGCGGTATTTCAGGCCTTCGGCCGTGGGGTTTCCAGTGCGAGGTAAACGCTAATGGGTTTCGCCAACGGGCGAAACCTTGATCACCCCTCCGCCTCATCGGCTCCGGATCTCGGTAAGGGGTCTGCTCATCGCAGACGGTGAGGTTCGCGATGAGCGAACCCCGTTGTTTGCAGCGAAGGCGATGAGCCGCAGCGCATCTTGAAAATTTCATCCATTGATGAAATCCAATTAGCGGTTAATGCGGTTGGAATTCAGGATGAAAATCGTCGCGGCGCGCGACGATCACCATCTCTCGGTGTGTCTCCTTCTGCCGCTCCGTGCCCTCGGTGACCTGCGTCACCAGCTGATTCCAAGCTGAAAGCTACTTCTCCCTCCGGGCGAGCCCCGGGATCAGCCGCTCCGCATTGCCATGGTAGAACTTCTCGAGCACGTCCGCCGGCAGCTTGACTCCCGTTTCTCCATTGATGGTGGCGTTGGTCGCATCCTTGTTTCGGGACAAGCCGGAAAAGCCGCCGATTGCAGGCGTGAATTCTTTGGGGCTGCCACGCCCCCGGCGCGGTCTCAAGCCACGCGACGGGGGCGTCGCGTTCCCAGTGTCCAGAAAGTGGGATGCACCCGGTGGCGTTTGTCCGGTTGCATCCGCCGGCGGTCTGCCGTTTTGTCCTTCGCATGAAAGCACCCGCCGTCCTCCTCGCCTCATTTTTTGCGCTTTCGCTGGCACCCGCCGCCGAGCCGGGGGCGAAAGGGTCAAAAAAGGCCGCGCCGGATTTCCGGCCGCCCGAGGGCGTGGAGTTGCTGCACGACGTCGAGATCGGCACGGGCGGCGGGCGGGCGTTGCACGTGGAGATTGCGCGGCCCAAGGAAACGCCGGCCAAGCCGATGCCGGCCGTGTTGTGGATTCACGGCGGGGGCTGGTCGGGCGGTTCGCACAAGGACAATCGCGCGGCGTGGCTGGCGACGAAGGGCTATTTCACCGCGAGCGTCGAGTATCGCCTGAGCGGCGAGGCCCGGTGGCCGGCCCAGATCGAGGACTGCAAACTCGCCGTCCGCTGGTTGCGCGCCAATGCCGCAAAATATCACGTGGATCCGGACCGGATCGGCTGCTGGGGTTCCAGCGCCGGCGGACATCTCGTCGCGTGCCTCGGCACGATGGGCGATGAGAAACAGTTCGAGGGCAGCGGCGGCCACGCGGGGGTGAGCAGCCGCGTGCAGGCGGTGGTGGACTTCTGCGGTCCGGCGGATTTCACGATGGGCAGCGCGGGCATCCAGGGCGCGTGGGGCACCGAGAAGGATGCGCCCGCGCCGCTTGGGTTGTTCGGCGTGCCGTTCAAGGAAAAGCCCGAGCGATGGAAGCAGGGCAGCCCGGCGCTCTATGCGAAAAAGGGCGCGCCCCCGTTCCTCATCGTCCACGGCGACAAGGACGCCACCGTGCCACACGTGCAATCGGTGAATTTCGAAGCCGCGCTCAAGAAAGCCGGGGTATCCACCCAACTCATCACCGTCAAAGGCGGCGGTCACGGGATGGCGGCCGCGGCGGGCGAAGCCCCCGCGGTGCCGGACCGCAACGCGCTCAACGCCGCCGTCGAGGCGTTCTTCGACCGGCATCTGAAACGGTGATCCTCCGCCCAACCTCCTCTGCATCCCGATCGCATCGAGCCAGCGGCCGAACTCGATCCCAACCTCGCGCACATGCACCGACTGCACGAAACGGCGCTTCGCGTGGAGCACCACGCTCGCCTTGGCGCAAACCAGCCGGACGAGAGGATGACCTGCTCCAGGTCGCCTCAGCGACCCAGCGAAAGATTATCAGCTGACCCCGTCGGATCGATCTTCCAAATCACTTTGCGACTTCCTCGAGCATGTCGAGGAGGGCGGCGGTGATTCTTGCCGCGGAGTCTTGGGCCAGGTACGCCGAGCGGGCGCGCCAGGTTTCGTAGCCGCCCAGTTTGTGGTGCTCGGCGGTGGGCAGGTAGCCGTTGTACCCGTTGGCCAGCTCGATCGTGAACTCCGACTTGAGCGGGCTCCTGGCTTTGAGATCCAGGCCGATCTCCACGAAAACCTCGCACGGGATCGCGGTGATGGCCAGGTCGCCGATGCGGATCGCCTGCACTTTCGCGTTCACGGTCGAGGGGAAGTCGACCATGTTCACGGTCTCGTTGGCGTAAACGTCGGGCTGAAGATACACCGAGCCGTCGGCCAGACGCTTGGCCGCGGCGAGCCGTTCCGTGGCCCGTGCCACCTCCGCCGCGTCGGGTTTCCGCGTGGCCAGGTCCAGCGATCGCTCCACCATCTTGATCGCTGTATGGTCCTGCCACTCGATCTGCTCATACGCCTTGTGGGCCGCGGCGGCGACGTCGTTGGCGACGACGTAGATCTTCTCGTACGGGGCGTAGCGCGGCTGGACCTTGCGGAAGAAGTCACCGTTGTTCACGTCGCCGCTCGTCCCGTTTGACATCATGGCGACGAAGCCGGGGTTGGTCTCGTAGCTCTTCAGCAGCCGGCCGAGCACGTTGGCGAAAGCGGCGAAGTAGTCGGCCGACAGCCCGTTGGCGGGCATGCCACCGACGTAGTGCAGCGAGTAGTTCGCCAGCACCGCGATGGGTTTTCCGCCGGGTGCGCGGGCGGCGAGGATCCAAACTTGCGGATCGGTGGGGCCCGCGGGCTTGTCGAGGTCCTCGCCCCCGGCGCGCGGGTTCATGCGGGCGCGGTCGTTCTCCGAGCCGAACGGGTTGGCGTAGGTGGCGCCGGGCTTGAGCAGCCAGCGGCGATTGCCGACGTGCCGCGGCTCAGCGGCGCAGGCCCAGCCGACCTGCGCGGGCTCCAGGCGATCGGCCGCTTGCTTGATGCCCCCGGCGATCTGCTTGATCATGTACTGGATATACTCGTCGTCGGCCGAGGGCGTCTGGAAGCCGATGCCGACTGACACGCCGGTGTGCGTGTGGGTGGCCGACATGCAGATGCGCTCGGCGGGGATGCCGGTGAGCCTGCTGGCCTGCGCCTTTGCGGCGTCCATGATCTCGCGCGTCACGGCGCACGAATCGATCACGCAGAAGGCGATGCGCGTCGCACCGTCGTCCAGCACCATGCACCGGGCTGAGAGCGGGTCATGCGCTTGCGTCGCCCAGCGGGGCGTCATCGAGCCGCTCATGGGGACGGGGAACTTCTTCGGCGTGATGTCGCCGATGGCGGCGCCGGCGCGCATTTGCGTGCCAGCCGCCTGAACATTGGCGACGCCGAGCAGCAGGACGAAGACACACCGCCACACAGGAGCGCGAAACGCCGCAAATGGCCAATGCGTGGACCTGCCTCTTTTTCTGACCGGCCGCGTAGGGTTGGGGTGCCAGGGACTCACCGGCGCAAGGGGTTTCTTCGTTTCATGGTGTTCGGAGCTTGTTCGGTGACGGCTTGCTGTGGGGGTTTGGATTGAGCGGGTGGCGTTTTCCGGTCAGAACGCGGCCCGAATCCCGACGCCAAACGTCACCCCTGAATTGGTGTTTCGGAATTGCCGGGCATAGCCCGGAGTCGCCGGCCCATAGAGCAGGAGGGTCTGGGGGACATTGAATATATTCCCGACACTCGCCGAGACCGACCATTTCTTCGTCAGCTGATAGGCGGCGTTCATATCCAGAAATGTGCGCGCCTTGATGTATTGGTAGGCGTCCGGACCCGCGGCCGCCTGGGCCGCGCGCCGGTCCAGTCCTCGATGATTCCACTTAGCCATAAAGACCAGCTGCCGCCGGCTGAACGAGAATCCCCAGTTGCCGGACAGCGGAATAAAGCTGGTGAAATCCGCCTGCCGATTGCCTTCCAGCCTGAGCTTGGACGCATTGGCGAAAACCGTGAAGTAGCTGCCCCACGCACCGAGCGGGCGCAGTGAATGCCTCGCGTTGAACTCCGCACCCGTGATCCGGGCATTCCCGGCGTTGAACTTAGTGCTCAGATTCCACCCAACATATCTGGAATCGAGGCCGACCTCCTCGAGATCCGCCGCGGTGGCCAGCCGGACGGCCGAGCCGAAGAAATTCTTGATTTCTTTCTTGAACACGCCGGCGCTGAAAAGCCCGCCCTGCTCCGTATAATATTCGAGCGACAAATCGTAGTTATCGGCCGTCCACGGACGTAGCGCGGTGTTGGCCACAGTGATCGTGCCGCGGATGACGGTGGGATCGTCCATTTGCTCTTGGGTCAAGTCGCGCTGGCTGATGGTCGCGTTGGGGATGACATCGACAAAGTTGGGTCGCCCATACGATCTTGCATAGGCGAGTCTCGCCAGAAAGTTCTCCTTGATCGCATAGGTGAAGTGCACGCTCGGATAGTAGCCATCGTAGGTCCGCATGCCCCGGAAGGCGCGCTCCTGACGCGTCAGCCGCAGTTCCTCGATCGACCCAACCGTCCCGGCGTCGGCGCGGCGGATCCGCGCCCCGGCGGGCGTACGCGCAAAGCTGCCGTCGGCATTGCGCACGAACACCGCGTCCGCATCCAGGAGTGAACCCTCCCCGTCGTCCGTCGTCTGCTCGAACCGGACTCCGGTCAACACGTTCAGACGGTTCTGGAACAGACTGGCCTCGGCCTGCAGATACAACGCGGAAACGGTCTCCTGAATGAATTTGGAGTTGGTGCGACGGTAATTTTCCTGGGCCACCGCCTGGGCAGGTGTCTGCACAAACCATCCTGGACTCGACTTGAATGCGGCGTAGGCCCGGTCGGTCGAAGTGAACGGAACGTTCTTGAATCCGAAATGCGAATCCTGACCTCGGTATATCTGCATCAGATACGGAACGGGAGTGTCCGGGGTCGTGGTTATCCCGTCCGGACCGGCATACGTCCAACCCCGGCTGTTTTGGCGGGAATCGACCGTGAGCACGCTCCGGTAACCTCCGCCTTGCAATGCGGTGGGAAAGGGGAGGAACGAAAACCGCCGGCGCACGTTGAGATTGGCTGACTTGATAATGGAAGTCGTATCATACGGGGCCTCCGTCGCCGTGCCGAACTGATAGTTGGACGGATTATAGATATCGATCTCCCGATTATCATTGCCGAACGCCTGGATGCCGCCCGGCCGATCGGGAATGATGCCGGTGAACGATACGCGGGACGGATTGATCAAGGACGAACTGATGCTGGAAAAGTAGTCGGTTTCCGGCCGCTCCCGCGACGTGGTCGAGTAATTGATTCCCGTCGTAATCTTCCACCGGCCGTCGTCGAACCGGTAGTTGAGGTTGGCCGAGTCGGTGCCGCCGTAGATCGTCTGGGCGCCTCCCGAAATGGTGACGGCGCCACGGCCGGTGGCTCCGGTGGTAAAGCCGTCCCCAAACGACAGCGGCACCCCGGCCACCGGCGTTGGGGTCCCGATGGTGCCGGCATTCATGGTCCAGCTGTTCGTTCCGATATAGATCCCATATCGATTGTACTGGGCACCGAAGGAAAGGACCGCGTTGGGCGTCACCCGCCAATCGGCCTTGGCGCTGAAATCAGTACGCCTTAGACTGTGCGGGCCGTCCGCGAGCGAATACGTCTGCAGAAAGGGCTTGCTGAACGAAGCGCCCGTGGCGGTTCCGGCGGCGTTATAAGTCGTGGTGGAGAGGTGTTGCTCGCTGAAGCGGTCGCTCTGCATCCCGGTGAGCACGATGCCGAATTGCCGGTTGATCGGCAGGGTGTAATTGAAATCGAAACCGGGGCGTATCTTGCGGGTGTTCTTGTCGCCGTTCGTATGCGGCGTCGTCTTCAAGGTGAAGTTTTCGCTGTTCATCACCAGGTTGATGCCGCCGACAAACTGCGCCCGGCTGGCCTCGAAGGCGCTGCGACTGACCATATTGACGGATCCGGCCAGCGAGTCGGCCGGAGTCGATGGCGTGGGGACCTTTGTCACCTCGACCCGGGACGTGGACGTGAGGGCCATGGCGAACACGTAAAACGTGCGATCGCCACCCGGAATGGCCGTGACCATGGGTGCGCCGTCGGTCGTGAAAGCGGTCTTGTCGCCACCGATCCCGCGAAGCGAAACCGAGTCGATCGCCCCGGAAGCGCTATACTCCGCGGTAAGACCCGGCAGAAACTTGAGAAACTCACCGACATTGCTTCCCAGAATGTCCCCGAATGTGTCGGTCGCGATTACATTTTTGATATTGGGAGCGAACCTTTGTTCGTTGAGGGCAAGCGCCTGGCCATCCGTTTCCCGATGGGACGATACCACGAAAGGATCGAGCTTCACGGCCTCGAGATTCTGACCATAGCGGGCCTTGCTCGTCAGATCTATGTGTTGCTCGATGCCGCCACCGGGCGGAACATTCAACGGTATCTCCTGGCGGTCCAGGTCGGTATAAAATACCTCGAGCACAATTGGCCCGCTGAGCACATTCACCAGACGGTAGGCGCCGAATTCGTCCGTCAAGACCGTGAGATTCGTGCCTTTGACCGAAACGCGCGCGTTGGTCAGATACTTCCCGGTCACGACGTTTTGGACGCGCCCGGAAATAGTCCCGCTCTGCGGGAAGGAAGCATTGACGGGCGCGCCGGCCGCTTGAGCGGCGTGGCCCGGCGTCAGCGCAAGAGCAAGCCAGGCACTCAACAACCCAAGGGGGTTTCTTTGCTTCATGGTATTCGGAGGTTTTTTTGAAAACGGTTTTCTGTGGTGGTCTGGATTGAGAGGGCGGCGCGGGAGGAGCCGGCGATGCGAGTCGACTGCTCCAGGGAAACTGGATTTCAGCGGGAGGGATTTTGCAGCGTCCGCAGCATCTCTGCCAGCGCAGCCTCGATCTTTGTCGACGCCTCGATCTCCAGCGGCGACCAGCGGCAGCGCCACGTTTCGTACCCGCCCAAGGCGTGCTGCTCCGGCGTCGGCAGGTAGCCGTGATATCCGTTCGCCAGCCCCACGGTGAAGGTCGGTTTGAACGGACTGGCGGCGCGGATGTTCAGTCCGATCTGGGCGAACGCCTCGTTGGGCACGGTCGCGATCGCCGCGTCGCCGATCCGTATCGCCTGCAGCTTCAACTCCGCTGTCTTCGGGAAGGTCGGCTCGGCCATCTTCAGCGTCTCATACGCATAAACGCCGGGGATAGTCGCGACCTGGTTGACCGTGGCCTGGTTGAGTGGCCCGAGCATCCGGGTTGCCCACGCCACATCCTCCGCGCCGGGCAGGCGGTTCTTCACGGTCAGCGTGCGCTCGACCACCGCCAGCTTCACATCCGTGCCCAGCTTCATGCTGCCGTACGCCTGCGCCGCACGGTCGGCCAGTTTTGACGCCACCTCGCGGCATCGCTGCATCGGCGCCGGCTGCTTCTCGCCCTTCACGGGCGCTTTTCGGTAATCGTGGTTGTTGATGTCGCCACTCGTCCCGTTGGCCATCGCCGCCGTGAAGCGATCGTTCCCCTTCAGCCGCTGCTTCACCTGGTTGGCGAACTCGGCGAAGTAATCGGCGGAGAAGCTGTTGGCCGGCACTCCGCCCACGTAGTGCAGGGAGTAGGTGGCGAACAGCGCAATGGGCCGGCCGTCCAGCGCCTGCGCCGCCACGATGCTGAGCTGCGGATCGATCGGCCCCGCCGGCTCCAGCAGGTCGGTCCCCAGCGGGCCGGGGTTCATCTTTACCCGGTCGGTCGTGCGGCCAAACGGATCGGGGGGCACCTTGCCTGCGCGCACCTTCCACCGCCGGCAAAACACCTCGCTCGGCTCGTCGAGCGCGGCCACGCCGACCTTCGCCGGCTCCAGCCGCCGGTGCGCCGCGATCACTGCTTCCGCCAGTTTCTCGCGCAGCAGATTCGGGTAATGCTCATCGGGCTGGTTGAGCGCGAGCTCCATCGCCGCCGGCGCCGAGTGGTTGTGCGTCGCGGACATCAGCATGTTCGCCCTGGGGATACCCGTCGCTTTTTCCGCGGCGCGCTTGGCGTCGTCGTAGATTTCCCGCGCGATCAGCGTCGAGTCCACCACCACCATCGCCAGCATTGTCACCCCGTCATCGAGCACGAGCGCCCGGGCCCAGAGCGGGTCGTTCACCCGCCCGACCAGCCGCTTCGTCCAACCGTTGCCGAGGGGCGCCGGCAGCACGGTGGGGGTGATATCGACGGCCGCGGCCCCGGCACGGAGCACCGGCTTTTCCGCCGCACCGGCCGGCAGCGCCATCGCCAACAGGAGCAACGCGATCAGCAGCCGACGTGCTGACATGGGGGCTCCTGCGCGGGGATGAGCGATGGGCGGTGTCTCGGATTATTGATGGGAACCTGGATTTTCAGGGGCAGGGGGCAGTGGGGACGCCCGTTCGTTTTCTCACCGTGCAAACCGCAGTCAATCCAGATCGTCGTCCTTCATCACGAAACGGAAGGGCGTTCGAAAGTGGCAGCCCGGAAAGTGAATCTTCAGCGGGCGGGATTCTTTTGCCGTCTTGCCTTCGCTTTCGCGCGCGGCCAACAACCTTCCCGCGCCCCAGCCCGAACGGCAGGAGCCGTTTCAACTCCAGAGAAAATAAAACTGCCATGCGCACCTCCGTTCGCCGTATCCGGCTCGCCATCGTCTCCCTCGTTTTCGCGGGCACCGCGCTCGCGCAATCGACCGCCGTCACGGACTTCAAGGCGCAAGTGGGCGGCGACGTCGAGGCGATGAAAAAGCAAACCCAGGTCATGATCGACATGGTGTTCAGCTTCGGCGAACTCGGGTTTCACGAGGTCGAGACGTCCAAATACCTCACCGGCATCCTCGAAAAGGAGGGCTTCACGGTCGAGCGCGGGATCGCCGGAATGCCCACCGCCTGGATGGCGACGTGGGGCTCGGGCAAGCCGGTCATCGCCCTCGGCTCCGACATCGACTGCATTCCGCAGGCGTCCCAGCAACCCGGCGTCGCCTATCGCTCGCCGATGATCGAAGGTGCGCCCGGCCATGGCGAAGGCCATAACTCCGGCCAGCCGCTCAACATCACGAGTGCACTTGCCGTCAAACGGCTGATGCAGCGGGCGGGTCTTCGCGGGACGCTCAAGCTCTGGCCGGGCGTCGCGGAAGAGCAGTTGGGCGCCAAGGCGCACCTCGTGCGCGCGGGGTATTTCAAGGAGGTCGACGTCGTGCTGTTCACGCACGTGGGCAACAACCTCGAAGTCGCGTGGGGCACGGGTACCGGCACGGGCCTCGTGTCGGTCGAGTATCGGTTCCGGGGCGAGACCGCGCATTCCGCCACCTCGCCCTGGCGCGGCCGCAGCGCGCTTGACGCGGTCGAGCTCATGAACGTCGGCTGGAACTACCGCCGCGAGCACCTGCGCTTGCAGCAGCGATCGCACTACGTCATCACCAACGGCGGCGATCAGCCAAATGTCGTGCCGGCGTTCGCGAGCGTCTGGTATTTTTTCCGCGAGCTCGAATTCGATCGGATCCGGAGCCTGCGCGAAACCGGGGACACGATGGCGAAGGCCGCCGCGATGATGAGCGACACGAGCGTCACCTCGCGCGTGCTCGGCTCCGCCTGGCCCGGGCACTTCAACAAACCGGTCGCCGAGGCGGTGCACGCCAACATCAAGCAGGTCGGGTTGCCGCCATGGACCGAAGCCGATCAGACGCTCGCGAAGGCGCTGCAGGGCGAATTGAAAGCACCCGTCACCGGACTCCCGGTGCAGGTGAAAAATCTCCAGGGGCCGGCCACGGATGAGACCCGCACCGGCGGGTCGGACGACATCGGCGACGTGTCCTGGAATGTCCCGACGGTGGTTTTGCGATACCCGGCCAACATCCCGAACCTGCCCGGTCACAACTGGGCAAACGCCATTGCCATGGCCACGCCGATTGCGCACAAAGGCACGACGGCGGGCGCGAAAGTTCTGGCGATGACAATCGTGGACATCCTGACGCAGCCGGCGCTGGTGGACAAGGCGTGGGATTATTTCCGCACGGTGCAGACAAGAGATCAGAAATATCAGCCGCTGATATCCCCGGAAGATAAACCGGCGACCTGGCTGAACACCAAGATCATGGCGGAGTATCGCGAGCCGATGCGAAAATTCTACTACGACCCGTCGCGCTACGACACGTATCTCGAGCAGCTCGGGATCAGGTATCCCACGGTGCGCCGGAACGCGCCCGCGGCGTCGAAAGCGAAATGACGCGGCGCGGCCCGCTGACCGTCGGGACGCCACCCGCACATTTTTCTGGCGCTGCAACCCACAACGGTTCACGTGCGGGGCGAAAAAGCCGCCGCGACCCCGGACAATAACTGCGCACGAACGGTCAACGGCTGCGTAGCAGGCGCGCCGGTTTGATTGCACAGTAGCTCCATGGCAATGGACGCTTCGCGTTCAGATTGTGGCCTGCCCGGCCGACGTGGGCCGGCGCCATCGTTGCCGGCGCCAAGCCCGGGCGCGCGGCCTATCCTCATCGCGGCACCAGTCGCATCCGCCGGACGGCGCGTACACGTCGGTTGAACAACCAAAGAAACCTCACCATGGACAAGAACACCCTGAGCATCACCGATAATCGGACGGGCGCGCAATATGTCGTGCCCATCTTCACCGGCACCTACCCAAGGTACGGCGCCGCAATCAACGCCCAGGCGCTGCGTCAGATCAAAGTTTCGGAGGACGATTTTGGACTGATGAGCTACGATCCGGGATTCACGAACACAGCCTGCTGCAAGAGTGCGATCACGTTCATCGATGGCGACCGCGGCATTTTGCGCTACCGGGGGTTTCCCATCGAGGAGCTGGCCGGACGCTGCACGTTTCTCGAGACGGCGTTTTTGATTCTGCACGGCGAGCTGCCCGCGCCGGCGCAATTGCAGGAGTGGCACCGTCAAATCAAGAGCCACGCGCTTCTCCACGAAAATACGAAGAAGCTCATGGATGGTTTTCACCACGACGCGCACCCGATGGGCATGCTCGTGAGCACGGTGGCTGCGCTGTCGACGTTTTACCCGGACGCGAAAAACCTCCACGATCCCGTGGCGCGCCGGCTGCAGACCTACCGGCTCGTGGGCAAGATGCCGACCATCGCCGCTTACGCCTACCGCCACAGCATGGGGCTGCCCTACGTTTACCCGGATGAGGACCTCAGTTACACGGGGAATTTTATCCGCATGATGTTCAAGCGCACCGAGGTGGGATACAAGCCCGACCCGGTCTTCGAACGGGCCCTCGACGTGCTCTTCGTGCTGCACGCCGACCACGAACAGAATTGCAGCACCAACGCGATGCGCAGCGTCGGCAGCTCGCACGCCGATCCCTACGTGGCCCTGGCGGCGGCGGCGGCCGCACTCTACGGTCCGCTGCACGGCGGGGCCAACGAGCAGGTGCTGCGCATGCTCCATGAGATTGGCTCGAAGGACAAAGTCTCCGACTATATCAAGCGCGTGAAAGCGAAGGAGGTCCGCCTGATGGGATTCGGCCATCGCGTCTACAAGAACTACGATCCCCGGGCCCGGATCATAAAGCAGGTGGCGGATGAGGTGTTCGGAGTCACCGGCCGCAATCCGCTCCTCGACATCGCCCTCGAACTGGAGCGTATCGCGCTGGCCGACGACTATTTCATCAAGCACAAGCTTTATCCCAACGTGGATTTCTACTCCGGGATTATTTATCAGGCGATGCGATTCCCGGTCGAGATGTTCCCGGTGCTCTTCGCCATTCCGCGCACGATCGGCTGGTTGGCGCAATGGGACGAGATGTTGAAGGATCCCGAGCAGAAAATCGCCCGGCCGCAGCAGGTCTACGTTGGCGCCGATTGCAGAAAAACAGCAGAGAGCGCGGCGGTTTAGCCGGCCGCCGGACCGCCATCGGTCACGAGCGAGCAAACCACCGACGTGCCTCCGGCGGCCTCCCGCTGCACCGCGAGCGTACCGCTGACCAGCGCGGCGCGATAATGCATGATGCGCAGACCCATCCCCCGGTGTCCGGACGGCGGCGGGGTGAAACCGATGCCGTCGTCCCTCACGCCGACAAGGGCGCGGCCCTCGGCCTGGCGCAACTCGATCTCGATGCGCTTCGGTTGCCCATGCCGGATGGCATTGTGGACGGCCTCTTGGGCGATGCGGTAGAGGTGCGTGGCCACGATGTTGTTGTGGATCAGCACGGAGGCCGGGCAGCGAAAGGTGCAGGAAACGTGGAGCGTCTGTTCGGTGCGGGCGGCCAGTTCTTGCAGGGCGTGCATCAGGCCGTCGGCGGCCAGCACCACTGGCGACAGGCCGCGCGCCAGCGTGCGGGTCTGTTCGATCGCCTGCCGGATGAGTTTCGCCAGCTCGGCGGACTCGGCCTTCCTCTCGTCGGCCAGCTTCTCGCGCAGCGCGTGCAGCCGGAATTCGATGAACGTCAGGTGCTGGCACAACCCGTCGTGCAGGTCGTGGCCGATGCGGCGCTGTTCCATCTCGATGGCTTCAACGAGCTGCGTTTGTAGCTGTTTCCAATCCGTGATGTCGTGCAGGGTGCCAATGTACTTCGTGCAGCCGTTGGT
>JACQWL010000346.1 GCA_016209255.1 Verrucomicrobiota bacterium | reverse complement strand
TCGCTTGCCGACGCCCGCCATGCGACCTAGAAACGGGCGTCGGCAAGCGACGCCCCTACACTCACCAATCAGTTCGCTCGGCTTAACGGGTGAACGGAGTTCTACTGCATGGCTTTTGGCGTAGCGACAACGGGCTCCACGCCAAAATGAAAAAGCCCGGCGCGGGCGCGCCGGGCTTGGCAGGCGATGAGAGGGCCGGGAAGCCGCTTACGACGCGGCCACGAGGGGTTTCTTGATTTCCGGAATCGTGAACGCACCGCGGCCGGTGCGCTTGAGCAGGTGATTGTTGTTCGCCGCGGAGACGATTACCTTGTCCGAACCCACGAAGCGTTCGTTCGCGGCGTCGATCTTGAGAAGCGGCCCGACGACCGTCTTGGTTGTCCCCGTGTCGACTGCGTTGGCCTTCAGATGATCGAGCATCCGGGCGAAGGAATCCTGCGTGTTCTTGTCCGACTTGATCGCCTCGGCGAGGGCCGCATTGGATTTCTCCGCTCCGACCAAGTAAGACACGTTCGCGAGGTGGCAGAGCGCCGACGAGTAATGGCATTCCTCGACCAGGCCGTTTACCACCTTCCGGTCGCGCACGGCCTTGACGAAATTGGGGCGGTGCTCGCCCAAGGTGTTCTTCGCGAGCTTCTGGATCGGCTTGTTGTCGTTGTCGTAAATGACCGCCGTGCCGGTTTCGGCCACGTGCACGTAGCCATTCTCGCATTGCACGACGACCCCGACGGCCGCACCCTTATAACGATCCATCGCTTTCATGCCCGCCTTCATCGGCAGACCACGAACCTCGAAAATCAAAGGCGCTTTTTCGTAGCCCAGGACGGAAATGAGCGTGTTGGGCGTCTCGGCATCGTCTTGGTAGCCAAAGCGACCGCCGAAGCTCATCACGGTCGGCGGCAGCCCCGGCTCGCCGAGCATCCAGCGCGCAACGTCCATCTGGTGGATGCCTTGGTTGGTAATGTCGCCGCCACCGTAGTTCCAGAACCAGTGCCAGTCATAGTGCACCGTTCCGTTCTTCGGCGAGTTTCGGCGCGGCGGAGTGAGCGGAGCCGGGCCGGTCCACAAATCGTAATCGATGCTCGCCGGAACGGGTTGCGGGCCGGTTGTCTTGCCGATGCTGTCGCGCTGCTTGTAGCAGAGGGCGCGGGCCCATCGAATCTTCCCCAGCTTGCCCGACCGAATATAGGCGATCGCTTCCTTGATGTCGTCGGAGGAGCGATTCTGCGTGCCGGCCTGCACGATGTTCTTCGAATATTTCCGGGCGGCCTCAACCGCCTGCCGGCCCTCCCAAACGTTGTGCGACAGCGGTTTCTCGCAGTAGACGTCCTTGCCAGCCTGCAGGCCCCAAATCGTCTGCAATGAGTGCTGGTGGTTCGGCGACGCCAACACCACCGCATCGATATTCTTGTCCTCGAGCAGCTTTCGATAGTCCTTGTAGGCGGTGACCTTGATGCCTTTCGCCTCGGTTTCCTTGACGCGCTTTGCCAGCACATCGCTGTCGACGTCGCACAGTGCGACCAAACGCGCACCCTTCATGTCGTAGTACGTCTTAACGTGGCCGGCTCCCTGCGCATTGATGCCCACCACCGCGACACGGATGTCGCCATTGGCGCTGCCGCCGGCGGCAATGGCTGCGGAAACGCGGCTGCGCGCGAGCATCGCAGCGCCACCGGTTAGGAGGGAAGCTTTAAGGAATTCTTTGCGGGTCCAGTTATTCATGAGGGGAGGCAGGATTGTTTTTTGGCGGATTGGGCGGGCACTGCGGAGGGATTCGCGGCACCAACCGATGAGATTGCAAACGAAAAAGAGAATGCCACCATCTCACATTCACGAGCGAAGGTCAATCACGCGCGCAGACCTTTTTCTGCAGCGGGCGACGGACATGGCGTTGGGCAAGACGTTCGCGCGGGGCAGTCGTTACGGTCAATCAATCGCACAGCCCGGAGGAGTTCGTGCACTTGCCCAGCCTCGTGGAGCGTACCCGGATCGCCGGGCAACGACAAACTCACTTCCCTTGCGGTAGGGAACGATGATTGTCGCGGGGGGATCGCCGCACGTTTCTTGGAAAAGGTCGCGGCAGGGAGCATCGCTGTGCCAGCCCACGCTTTGCCAGACGGCAAGCTGCCGGGCTGAGGCGTATCCATGCAGTCGACCTCCACGTTGAAAGTGTACCGACGATCACCAACAGGTGGGCCCGCGACCTCCGGGCGCGGGCTGACCGTGTCCGCTGGAAGAACGCGCCCGGAGGTCGCGTTCCTACCTCGAGCCAATTAAATCCTTACGCCCGGGGCTCACCTCTTGCCACTGCGTTCGATGTCCTGCGCAAATCCGGTCAGGCGGTTTCCTTCCACCACGATCCCCTGCGTGTCGGGTCCCAGCCGGATGCCGACCCGCGGTTCTGCCGGGCTTTTCTGTTCCATGCGATTGCCGACGAGCCTCACATCCTGCGTGCCGCCGTTTATCTCGATGGCCGCGGTTTTCTCGCTGCCGTTGTCGATCAGCACATTGTTCTCGATGCGATTGCGATGCCCGGCGAAATCCGGCCCGCGCTCGGCGCGGAACAGCACACCCTGCGCCCGGCTGGCGCTCACCGTGTTGCCCGTGACCAGATTGTCCGTGTCACGATGGCCGATGGAGATGCCGACGCGATTGCCCTCGATCTGATTGTCCAGCGCCAGGCCGTATTTCACGCCCCAGCAAAAGAAGAGCCCGATGTCATTTCCGCGCATGGTATTGAAGCGCATGATGGGGCGCTGCGAACCGGACCCAGGATGGAGACCGAGACCGGCATGGTTTTCCGAGACGCAATGCTCCACCAGCACGTCATGGCAGATCTGCCAGCTGATGCCGTCGCCGTTGTTGTTGCGCGCATTGACGCGGCGGATGGTGACGCGATTGCAGTCCTGGAGAAAAATGCAGCCCCCGTGGTTGCCATCGAGGTTTTCATTGTTCGAGCGGTTTCCATCCAGCACCAGGTCCTCGATCGCAACCTGTTCGATGAATTCGCCGCTGAGCAGCGGGAACAGCGTGGCGGCCGTGGCGCCGTTCAGCTGCCAGAAGTTCTCGCGGAGGGCGCGGTCGAGTTTGAAGCGCGCCCCGCGTCGCGCCACAAGCGTGCGTTTCAGCATGGTCTGCCGCCCGGTCTTGGCATCCTTGGCCCGCAGGCAGACGCCGTCGCCAATCTCAAAGCCATTTGCATCCGCCAGGGTGATTTCTTGATCATACCAGTCGCTGTCCTCGGCCAGCTTCGTGGTCGAAGATGGCTCCTTGACCAGAACCGTCGCCGGTCCCTCACCGATCAGGCGCAGGCCGGATTGGAGAAAAACGGAATTTCGCAGGCGATACGTGCCGGCCTTGATCCGCACCGTGCCACCGCCCAGCCGGGTGACGTAGTCCACCGCCGCCTGGATCGCCTTGTCTGTGGTGCCGATGATGTCTGCATCGTGCGGCCCGACACTCACGCTCACGTGCTGCTCCCAGTCTGGTTGCGCGACGCGGTCTCCCGCCGTTTGTCGCGGGCGCGTGACTTCCGGTCGTTGAACCGCCTCTTCCGCTGCCACAACAAGGCCGCTCATCATCCAAAGCCCGATTAAGAATCTCGTTTTCAAGGTTCCCCACCCTGCCGCCAATGGCATGAATGCGACAAGAACGAAAAACGTCGCGGTTATTCCCACCGCGGCAACGCGACGGGGGCGTCGTGTTTCCAACTACGATCGCTTCGGATCACACCCCTGATCCGCCGGGGCGAAACCCGGGATCGCGAAAAATTGAACTTGAATCCAAAATGGCGCTCCCAACCGTGTTCCTGCGGCGTGCGAATCACTCACTCCTGCCATCCTCGGCCGATAACCCCATAATCCCATGAAAACTACGACATTCAATTGGTCTCGCGCGATCAGCATCTGCTTGGTCGCTTGTTTGACGCATCTGTTCGCTTTCGGGCAGGCGACCAGCGGCGGGAAGATCACCGGACAGGTGAGCAACGGTGCAACGAAATACTTCCTCGAAGGCGCCGTGGTGCAGCTGGCGGGGACCAGCCGGATCACGACGACCGATCGCGAAGGCCGGTATCAATTCAGCGACGTGCCGGCGGACACGCTCACGCTCGCGGTGAGTTTTACCGGCCTGGATTCAGAGCAGATTCCCGTGTCGGTTCAGCCGGGCCAGACGGTGGTGCGCAATATCGAGCTGACCGCTGCAATCTATAAACTCGAGGAATTCCGGGTGGTGGGTGAGCGTGAGGGCAGCGCGCTCGCCATCACGCGGCAGCGCGCTGCTCCCAACGTCACGAACGTCGTCGCAACGGACGCCTTTGGCAGCCAGACGGAGGATAATGTCGGCAGCTTTCTCCAGCGGCTGCCGGGTTTGACGGCGGATTTTTCCACTGGCAGCGTGCGCGAGGTCATGGTGCGCGGGATCGACTCCAATCTGAATACGGTGCAAATGGACGGAGTTCAGATGGCCAACACCAACTCTTCGGGGACAAACCGGTTCTTCGACTTTCTGCAGGCGTCGATCTCGCTCCTGGAGAGCGTCGAGGTGACCAAGGCGCCCACTCCGGACATGCCCGCCAACTCGATTGGCGGGAGCATCAACCTGGTGACGCGAACCGCCTTTGGCCGAAATGCACCGAGAATCTTCACCTACTCGATTGGCGCGGTGCACGCGATCGATCGCATCGGCGGGCGAGCCGAGAAGGGCTACGAGGAACCGATTGAGAAAATCACGCCGTCGGTGAATTTCAGCTATTCCAATCTGCTGGGGAAGAAGCGGAACCTCGGCATCCTGATGTCGTTTTCGCGCAACACGGCTTTCGGCTCCTCCGAGGACGCGTTGATGACGTATCAGGCGGTGACGACGAGGCCGGCTTTTATTCGGACGTTCGCAGTTCGTGGCGTTGCCATATTGGGACCGCACACGCGCCAGAACGAGAGCGTGAAGCTCGAATACAAGTTGAGTGACTCGACCGTTGTGACGTTCAACGCGGTGCACAATCTGTATTTGGAGGTGAATGGGAATGGACAGTTCAATCTGCAGGCAGCCAACGCCGTCAGCAGCTACGCGCCAGGCTACAGCGAAACCTACACGCAGGCGCTGCCGCTGCCCACGACGGTCGCCAGCATGTCGGAGCCATCCTACGACAACGTTTCCCACAACTATCGCTTTCTCCTTTCCGCGGTTCATCGGCTGGAGGGATTGACCATCGATTACAATGCCACGACGGGCATGTCGAGCGGCTACCAGAAATACGCTCCCTTCGAGCAGCAGTACGGAAACAGCAAGCCGAAGGGCGTGATCGCCGTCGGCGGGCTGTCGAATATCGGCTTCATCATCGATCGGCGGCAGGATTCGCACTGGCCGACTGTGACGCAGACGGCCGGCCCGGACATCTACAATCTGGCCAACTACACCACCATGACGATGCAGCAGAACAACCGGGTGGCGAACGCCACCGTCATGGAAGGCCGGCTCAATGTCCGGAAGAACTTCAACCTGCCGGTGCCGGCGTTCATCAAGACCGGGCTGCAATTCCAGCAGCAGCGGCGCGACAAGGACTACAGCTACCACAGCTACACCTATACGGGAACCGGCGGGCTGGCCCAGTTCCGCGACAAGCACGGCTGGGTGAACAAGCGAATCAGCGGCATCCGGCAGGGTCCCTACGTCGACATCCTTTACGTCGCCCAGCACAAGGAAGACCATCCCGAATTGTGGTCGGAAGATCACTTCTACAAGTATGCCCAGAAGCTGCTGAGCCGGCAGGATTACCGGGAGGAAATCAGTAGCGGCTACATCATGGGAAGCGTGCAGATTGAGTCGCTGATTATACTTGGCGGGCTGCGCGTAGAGGAGACCAAGACGCAGGGCTCGGGGCCGGTGAATCGAGTCACGCCGGCGGAATCGGCCCGCCGTGCCGCCTGGGTGGGGCCGGTCACCGATGCGGAGGGTTTGCGTCGCGCCCAAGCCCAATACGGGAATCGCGTCAACACCTCGGGCCAATATCGCAATGTGTTTCCCGGACTCCATTTCAAGTATGCGCCGAAGTCCGGCTTTGTGGCACGGGCCAGCTATTCGACCAGCGTCGGCCGGGCACCCATCGGTTCGGCGATTCCCAACGTGAGCGTGAACGACATGGCGGAGACGATCGGCATCGCGAACACCGGCCTGAAGCCGCAGTATTCGAACAATTTCGATCTCAACCTCGAATATTATTACAACCCGATTGGGTTGTTCTCCGCCAGCGGCTTCCTCAAGGAAGTGAGCGGCTTCATCTACTCCGACAGCAGCCAGTTTGTCGGGACGGGACCCAACAATGGCTTCGAAGGCCTGTATGAGAATTATCGGATTACGACCACCGCGAACGGCGGACGCGCGCGCTATCGTGGCTTCGAACTGAACTACCAGCAGCAATTCACCTTTCTCCCCGGGATCTGGAGCGGCCTGGGGGTGAACATCAACTACACTCAGCTCCAGACCAGGGGTGACTACGGCGGAACCGTGGCCACGACCCAAGTGGCGGGGTTCCGGCCAAAGACGGGCAACCTGGCGCTCAGCTACCAGAGGAACCGATTCAAGTTCAGCACGCAGGCCAACTGGGTCGATACGTACCTGGTCAGCGTTTCGACCAACGCCGCCTCGATCACCTACCAGGCGCCGCGGACCTTTGTCAGCGCAAAGGTCACCTACTCGCTGACCAGCCGGACCAACCTGTACCTCAACTGGGACAACATCACGAAATCTCCGGTGAACGACACGTACGTCGGTTACAATGACCGGGTGGCGACGACCCGACAGCTTTACTCAACCATCGGGCTTGGCGTGCAGGGCCGGTTTTGATCGGCAAGCGCAGACGCGCCAGCCCGCTGGCGCGCTCTTGGCGCGGACAAGCTCGCCGCCGAAGAAAATGACCGCTTGCGGTTGCATAACCAAAGGACATGGGAAGAAGGCCCCGCCCGGTCGCTTGGACTGCCGTCCACTCACGATTGCCACTCCAACGGATACATGAGAACGCTTCCCACTTGATGGGCATTGCGATTCCACCCGGCGGAGGTCGATCGGCGACGAACTCAACCCACTATGCATGCAACTACCGGTTATTCGGGTCAGCGAGTATCAGCAGCCCGCGTGATGTTCACCGCGCTAATTCTGGGCGTTCCGACGCTGGACGTTCTGGCGGAGCGCTTGGATCGGAATAATCTCCTGGTTTTTCGCGACGCCAGCGGCGCGCCAGCGCCAGTGCGTTCAGTTCGCGACTGGCTCGCACGCCGCGCGGAAATCTTGGCCGGAGCGCACGCGGTCATGGGGCCGTTGCCCGGGCGGTCGAAGCGGGTGCCGCTGGACATGAAAGTGGACGAGGAAGTCGACTGCGGTTCCTATGTGCGTCGCGCCATCACATACTTGGCGGAACCGGAATCGCGCGTGCCCGCCTATCTCCTGATACCCAAGGCGGTACTCGATGGATCAGCGGGCGCGCCGCGGCCGGGCGTGCTTTGCTTGATGGGTACCAACCGGGACCTTGGCAGCAAGGTGGTGGTCGGCTTGGGCGGGACAACCCAGGCGGCGATAAATCGCGGCTACGGCCAGGATTTGGTCGAAAAGGGCTACGTGATCATCGCGCCCTACTATCCGTTCATGGGGAATTATCGGCCCGAATTGAAAAAGCTCGGTTATCAAAGCGGGACGATGAAAGCGATTTGGGACAACATCCGGGCGATCGACCTCATGGCCGCAATCCCCGGCGTGAAGCAGGGCGGATACGGAGCCATCGGGCACTCCCTCGGCGGGCACAATGCGATCTATACGGCATTGTTCGACGAACGCATCAGTGTGATCGTGTCGAGTTGCGGATTCGACTCCTACCTCGATTACCGGGACGCCTCCGCCTGGCGGCCGGGCCAGGGATGGACGCAAGAACTCTACATGCCCAAGTTGCTCGACACGCCCCGGGCCGAGATTCCGTTTGATTTCCACGAGTTGATCGGCGCACTGGCGCCACGTCCGTTTTTCGTCAACGCGCCCGTCGGGGACAGCAATTTCAAATGGCAGAGTGTCGACCGCGTCGTTGCGGCCGCCGCCCAGATTTACCGGCTCTATGAAGTGCCCGCACTGATCCGGGTGGAGCATCCTGATTCAGCGCACGATTTCCCGCCGGCGGTCAAGGAACTGGCCTACGCCTGGCTCGACCGGGCCCTGCAGTGAGGTGTTACGGGAGCCGCAATCGATCGCTCATCGCACCTTGAGCAGGCCCAAAACCGGCGGATTCTTGGAGGATATATGAACCATCGCAACGCGATCAACTGGAAGTATGTTTTGATGCCGGCGGTTACGGTTTCGCTGGCCTGCCTTGTCACCGGAGCGAATGCGAATCGCGGTCGGCTGGATCGCCAGAATCTGCTGGAGTTTAGAAACAAGGAAGGGGCAGTCGTCCCCGTTCGTTCGGTGCGGAACTGGCAGATGCGTCGCGCCGAGATTCTGGCCGGGGCGCAAGCAGTCATGGGCCCGCTGCCGGGACCATCGAAGCGCGTGGCGCTGGAACTCAGGATCGAGGAGGAAAAGGAATTCGGCGCGTATGTGCGGCGGCTCATCACGTACACCGCGGAACCCGGCTCCCGGGTGCCCGCGCATGTCTTCATCCCGAAGTCGGCCCTGAGCGGCTCCGTGCCCCGGCCGGGTGTGCTATGCCTGATGGGGACTTCGGGTTACAAGCTGGCGGACGCGCCCGCCGGGCCGAACGCCAGTACAAACACCCACGACGGCGAAAAGCTCGCGGAACGCGGCATGGTCGCAATCGCCCCGCCGTATCCGCTGCTTGGGTTTGGCAGCCGATCCGGAGTGAAACTCGAACACAAGCCGGACCTGCGCAGGCTCGGGTATCAGAGCGGCACGATGAAGGCCATCTGGGACAATATCCGGGCGCTGGACGTGCTGGAGTCGCTGCCTTACGTCAAACGAAGTGGATTCGGCGTCATCGGCACCTCGCTCGGCGGCCACAACTCGATCTACACCGCCGTCTTCGACGAACGCATCAAGGTGATCGCGGCCAGCTGCGGCTTCGACTCGTTTCTCGATTACCGATCGACCCACTGGAAACCGGGCACGGGCTGGAGTCAGGAACTCTATATGCCGAGAATCCTGGACTATCCGCGGGAGGAGATCCCGTTTGATTTCCATGAGTTGATCGGGGCGCTGGCACCGCGGGCGCTGTTCGTGAACGCGCCCGTGGGCGACTCGAACTACAAATGGCAGAGTGTCGACCGGATCATCGCGGCCGCGTTCCAAGTCTACCAGTTGTATGGCATGCCCGAGGCGGTGCGGGTGGAGCACCCGGACGTCGGCCACTCTTTTCCTCCTGAAATCCGCGAACTCGCGTACGAATGGATCGAACGCTTTCTTTGAAAGCGCGCCGCATCGACTGCACCACGATCACCATCCGAGCATGAAAACGAAAACCATCCATTTTCTGGCCTTTGGTCTCGGGACACTGGCGTTGTTTCTGGCCCCGGCTTCTTTCGGCCAGATTATCCACCGGACGATTGATATCGATATTGGCGAAACGCAGCAGGTCACGCTCCATGGCGGCTCCACGGCACTCGTGAAACTACTCAAGGTGGAAGAGCAGCGCGAGTCGGTGACCCAGATGCTGGCCCGGGCGACGGTGACCGTCGAGGTCAACGGCAAGCGCGCCGAACTGGTGAGTGGCAACTACCGGCTGCCAGCCATGGTGGGCGGCGTGCAGGTGGACGCGCCGGCCGTGCGCGCGTATATGAAGGACACCAATGTCGACTGGTGGGGGTTGCGCAAGGATGCGCGCATCCGGCTCTGGCCGGCGGATTCGCCCTGGATCGAGCCCGGGACGTTCCTGTATCCCGCCCGGCAGCGCTGGTTCGCTTCGATGACGTGGTACTCCAACGAACCAGTATCGCGCCGGCCGAAGCCGGCCGGCCAGGTGTATTATCACGCCGGCATGGACATCGGCGGGGCGGAGGGTTTGATCGAGGTCGTGGCCGCCACGGAGGGTGTCGTGCTCAACCGCGGCACGGAGTCGGCCCCGGGGAGTCCACATCCGGCGGCGAAGCCGCGCTACGACGTGATTTATGTCCAGGACAGTCGCGGCTGGCTTTACCGTTACTCCCATCTCATGGCCTTCGATCCCGCGCCGCGGGCTGGCGGGCGGGTAAAGCAGGGGCAGCGGCTCGGCTACATCGGCAAGGAGGGTTCGAGCGGCGGATGGACGCACCTCCATTTCAGCGTCGAGAGCCTGCAGCCATCGGGGCAATGGGGAATCGAAGACTCCTACGCGTTTCTCTGGCAGGCCTACCGCCAGCAGTACGACCCGCCGATCATCGCCGTGGCCCGCCCGCATCAAACGGCGCGGGTCGGCGAAACGGTGACGCTGGATGCCTCGCGCACCTGGGCCAAACGCGAGATCCGCAGTTTTGAGTGGGCGTTGATGGATGGGACAACCGCCACGGGACCGACGGTGCGCCGGATTTACGACCGGCCCGGCCAGTACAGCGAAATCATCAAAGTGACCGACACGGCCGGCAATATCGACTACGACTTCGCCTCGGTAAGAGTCTATACCGGAGCGAATCCGGACGGCACCGCATCCGGAGTGCGCGTGCACGCGGCATATGCTCCCACTTTCGGGATCAAGCCGGGCGACCCCGTCGTCTTTCGCTCCCGCGGATTCGAAACCCCGGCCGGCGCGGACATTTTCGACTTTGGCGATGGAACGCCGAAAGTGCCGGTCCCTTCCAATATCGACTCCGCCCAGCACGCCGCCAATGGCTATGGCATGATCACGCATCATTATCAAAAACCGGGTCACTATTTGGTGCGGGTGGAGCGGCGGGATCCAGAGAAAGGCTGGCTCGCCGTGCAGCACCTGCACGTCGTCGTGGAACCCTGACGCTCGAGCCGTCTCCTTTGAACCAAATTGCACGAGTTATCCACAAGGCGGCCTCAGCGCCGCAACCAAAGCGTTCCAGATCAAAATTTGCACCAACCTCCCCCCATGAAATCCCACCGCCGAAATTTCTTGAAAGGATTGCTCGCCGCGTCCACCGGGTTGGGCCTGACGAACAATTCCGCTGCGGTTCAAGCTGCGGACGCCCGCGCGTCAACCCGGGCGGAGAAGACGGGCTCCCGCAAAAAGGTGTTTGCGGTGCCCGCGTTCTTTGCGGACGCGGACGATCTGCCCGAAGACGTCTTCGGTGATCTCTGCGTGATGCGCAAAGGGCCCCGCTCGATGACCGAGGGCGGATCACCCACCGCCATCGAGCCGATAATGTCGGTGCGGGAGTGGGCCGTGAAGGCTGCGGCCTTGAAGGACATTTGGCGCATGATTCTCGGGACGCCGCCGCTGGTCGACTGCCCGCTCGAGATCCGCGTGGAAAAGGAAACCCTCCGCGGCGACATCGTCGAACGCCGGGTCACCTATCTGCTCAACCCCGGCGAACGCACCGCCTCGCTCATGCTCATTCCCAACGGAGCCCGGCGGCCCGCCCCTGCCCTGCTGACCATTCACCCGACCACGGCATTCGGGAAAGAGCAGACCGTTGGCCGTGGCGAGTCGGCGGACGGAAAACTCACGCCCACCGCCGCGCGCCGGGCCTACGGCCTGGAGCTCGCCCAAAAGGGCTATATAACTTTCTCGCCGGATCTGCTCGGAGCCGGCGAACGCATTTACTCCGGCCGAAGATCTTTCGACAACCAACCGTTCATCGATGCCCACCCGCACTGGTCAGGAACCGGCAAGGATCTCCACGATTTGCGGCGCGCCCTGGACGTCATGCAGTCGATGAGCGAGATCGACGCCACCCGCATCGGCTCAATCGGTCACTCGCAAGGAGCGGGCCTGACCAACTATCTCACCGCCGTCGACGGGCGCGTGAAGGTGGGCGTGGCCAACTGCGGCGTCTGGCCGACGCGCGTACACAAAGGGCCCTTCAATATTGCCCGGACGGCCTGGTGGACCGGCCAGCCGGCGATGCGGCCGTTCCTGCATGCCGGCAAGCCGCCGCCGATCGATGTGCATGAACTGCTCGCCCTCGCCGCTCCGCGGCCGTTCCTGAACATTTCGGCGCTGAACGACTGTGGTTTCAGTGTGGCCGACGAACCGCTGACGCGCGCCGTCTGGGAAAACCTCGCCCAAAATGTGCGGAAGATTTACGCCTTGTACGGGGCGGAGGAGAAATTCCAGAGTGTCCTCCATCTCGACGGACACGATTTTCACGACCCGATGCGCGTACGGGCCTACGCGTTTCTCGAACGTTATCTGTAAGCGCTCCGTTGATGCGGGCGCGCTTTCGGGCGAAATCACTCATGCTCCCATATCCCAAGCACCAAGATCCCGGTGCTCCCGTCACGAACCAACTCCACCGCCTGACGCCCGGGCCCCGGCGGCGAAGCCTCGCGCAGGGAATCCCACTCGCCATCCTGGCCGGGCTGTTCGTGATCCCGGCGCCGGCCAGCCAGCCGGTCCTGCGCGCCGGTGCGGATCGTTCGGACATCTCTCCGGAACTCGGCACGCCCATCCCCGGCGGCTTCACGCCGGTGGTGGCCAACCGGCTGCACGATCCCCTGTCCGTCCGAACGCTGGTCCTGGACGATGGCACCACGCGAATTGCCATCGCGATTTGCGACACCGTCACCGTGCCACGGTCCTTTTGTGACGAAGCCAAGCGATTGGTGTCCATCCAGACGGGACTGCCCCGTTCACACGTCTTGATCGCCGCGACGCATTCGCACACGGGCGGTTCGCTCTGGCGAATGGCAGGACCGGCCATCACTCAAGTCCTCGATTTCGATGGGTTCTCGCATTCGTCGGAACCGCTGACTTCTTATCAACAGTTCGTCGCAAAAAGGGTGGCGGACAGCGTGCAGAACGCGATCAACCGCCTGGAACCGGCCCGAATCGGCTGGGGCGTGGGCAGTGAACCCGGTCAGGTGTTCAACCGCCGCTGGCACGTGACATCCGAGAAAAACCGGCGGAACCCGTTCGGCGGCGTGGACACCGTGCGGATGAACCCGCCGCCGGGCTCCCCGGATCTGATCAAGCCGGCCGGGCCGACGGATCCCGAAATCACATTTCTGGCGGTGCAAGCCACGAATGGCCGGCCACTCGCCCTGCTGGCCAACTATTCGCTCCACTACGTCGGCCCGGGGATGGCGCAGACCTTTTCGGCGGACTATTTCGGCCTGTTTGCGGAGCGCATGGCCGAATTGCTGGCGGCGACGCGGCAGGATCCCCCGTTCGTCGGGATCATGTCCAACGGCACGAGTGGCGACGTCAACAATATCAATTTCCCAAAACCGCCATCACGGGATGCCCCCTATGCAAAAATGCAAAGGGTCGCGAATATCGTGGCGGCGGAGGTCTATCGCGTCTATCAAACCGTGTCCTACAAGGACTGGGTGAAGCTCGACGCGCGTTACGAGGAAATCGCGTTGCAGCCGCGGCAGCCAACGCCGGAAATGATCGCTCATGCCAAAGAAGTGCTGGCGCGGCCGCCGGGAACTGCCCCGTGGCACAGTCTCGAGGCACCGGTCGCGCAATGGGTGCTGCAGGCGTTGGACGCGCCCCAGCAACTGAAAGTGCCGGTTCAGGCTTTCCGCGTAGGAAATCTGGGAATCGCCGCGACCCCGGTGGAGACGTTTGCGGAAATGGGATTGGAACTCAAGGCGCGGACTCCGTTTGCCAAGTCATTCACCATCTCGCTCGCCAACGGTTGGTATGGCTACATGCCGACACCCGCCCAGCATGAACTCGGCGGCTACGAAACCTGGCTGGGCATCAATCGACTGGAAAAGGAAGCCGCGCCCAAGATGGTTTCGACCCTATTGCGCATCCTGGAGTCGATGCACCGGCCTCCAGCGCATTCCCCGCCATGAAGCCTGCCGGTCGAAGGCCAGTGGATAAGAAATCTCCTGATACGCCTCGACCAGCCAGGGCGCGCGGCGGAATTTGAACTGCAACTTCTTCGGACTGTCCGCCGTGAGGAGCACGGGGTCGCAGGTGTGGGTGGCCAGGGCGTGCCGCTCGCCGTGAACCTCGACCAGCCAGGCAGCGTCGTCCTGTTCAAGCGTGTGACCTATGCGCCCAAACCGCCGATTCATCGCTCGAAGTGAATGGGCGACTGGATAATTGCCCCTCCCGCACCCAGCCCCGTCGAGCGTTGCCCTGACCCAGGATTCACCGGAAAAGCTGGCGGCCCGCGCTCGTTGCGACTGCGCGTTGGACCCGCTTCCGATAACGAACCTCCGGAAAACCCATGCCCTGCCAGGCAAACAACTTTTTCTTGTCTTCCTCGAGCGTGAATCCGTTTTTCCCATAAAAGCGCCGGGCCCTCGCATTCTGCTCCAGGACCCAGAGCACGACTGTATTCCCTTCGATTTCCTTTTCGATTTCCTGCCAGAATATTGTCCCGAGCCCAAGGCCGCACCACCCGGGTCGAAAATGGATCGCGTAGAGCTCGAGGGCATTCGAGTCCCTCAGGTCGTCGTCGCGGGCCGGACCAATCGCAGCGAAGGCGGCGACTTCGCCGTCAATCAGCCAGACGAAGCACCGGCATTTTTTTTCTTCCATGCAACTGCGCCACATCTGCCGCCGGCTTTCGATCGAAAGGCCATCCAGCAGATTGTCGGGCAGAATGCCCTTGTAGGCCGCGCGCCATGAAGCGACGTGGACTTCCGCCATGGCCACGGCGTCAGCAACGGTCGCCGCTCTTTTCATGACATTCTCATTGCAGACTTTGAGATTGCCACGTTCCGCCGTCCCCTTCGATCTATTTTCATTCGCCCCCTTCCCGCAGCTAGGATTTGGAAACAACAACTGGAGCCGGAGCGAGAAACCCCATGGATGCACGTGAATTCTTCATCAATCCGGCGGATTACGCCCTGCCAACGCGCGACGAGCTGGTGGCGTACAGATTATGGGACAATCATTTTCATGGCTTCGCCGATTCTCCGCGTCCCCACGAGAAATACGAGCACAACAACTTCTACGTTGAGCGCATGGGCATTGAGCGGTCAATCGCCCAGGAGGTCGGGGGCACGTTGGACAAGCCCTTCGAAGCAGCGCCTTTCGAAGCGGAAATCCTGAAAATCCTCGAGCGGGACAAGCACAAGCTTTCCGGCCGGACACCCGTCCATCCCGCCTTTCCGGAAAAGTCCTGCGAGAAAGTGAAAAAGTGGATTCGGAATGGCCCCTGCATCGCGATCAAGTATGCCGGGAGCGATGTTGGGCCGACCTGCGATCACCCCAATAACGATCCGATCATGCGGCTTGCCGACGAGATTGGGTGTCACGTTTACATCCATACCTGGCTCAAGGTTGGCGGCTCGCCGCGGTTGCCCGGCGGCGGCAACGGCAAGGGCGAATCGACCCCAATGCAGGTGGCCATTCTGGCCAAACGATTCCCCAACGTCCCGATTGTGTGCGGCCATACGGGCGGCGACTGGGAATTGGGCACCCGCATGGTCCGGCCCTGCGAGAACGTCCTGATGGAATATGCCGGATCGGATCCGCATTCCGGCATGGTCGAAAATGGGATCCGGGTAATCGGCGCGGACCGGCTCGTGTGGGGCGGACATGGCCCGAGCCGCAGCTATGCCACCGAGATCGGCAAGGTTCTGGATGCCGATATTTCAAGGGCCGATCGGATGAAAGTCTTCGGCGGAAATCTCCGCCGGATTTCCGCGACGATGTTCCGCAAGAAGGGGATGAACCTCGAACTCTGATCCCGGAGGCTGACACCGTCATCCCGGTGTAGCCGGGCCACCCGACGAGGACTTCCGGATGGGACGCGGTACCACGTTCCCATGCGCAGAGGCTCGAAAAGCGCCCGCCCCGGCCGCGAAAAAAAATTGCCCTGCACGACGATTGCGCTTGATTGACGGGTTCCCATTCTGATTTCGAAGTTACCCTTGCGCCTGCCCCGACGGCGCAAAGGTTTTTTGCCCCCAACCCAATTCCATTTGAACTCCATTGAACGACGCAGCTTCTTGAAAGGCTCGCTGCTGGCCGCCGCGGCCATCACCATTCCCGCCCGCCGGTTTCTCGCCGTGAGCACGAACGCCTGATTCCGCATTCCGATGGCTTCGAATCCGACCACGTTTTCGCTGAATCCCGGCAACTATGGGATTCCGACCCGGGAGGAGTTGATCGATCATCGCATCTGGGATTCCCACTACCACGGTTTTTTCTACGGAGGGATCGCCGGGCACCACGCGACGATGTTTTATGTCGAGCGAATGGGCATTGAACGCGTGATTGCCCTGGACATCGCGACCGGATCCCGCGCCCGGGCCAAAGGATCGGCCGCCCCGTTCCTGGCGATTGAAAACCAGCAAAAGGAGATTCTGGAAAAGGATGCCAGCCGCATCTCCGGCATCATCCGAATCGACCCGGCGCACCCGGCGGATAGCTGCCGCAAGATGGAGCAATGGATCCGCCAGGGACCCTGCATCGGCATCAAGTACGCCGGCGGTTATGAGGGCGTGACGTGCAGCCACGCCAACAACGATGCCATCATCAGCTTGTGCCGTGAGCTGAACGCCGTGATCTACATCCACACTTGGATCAAGGTCGGCGGAAGTCCCCGGTTCCCCGGCGGCGGCAACGGCGGGGCTGAATCCACGCCAATGGATGTGGCCATCCTGGCCAGGCGCTTTCCGGATGTCCCGATGATCTGCGGACATTCAGGCGGCGACTGGGAACTCGGCGCACGGGCCATCCGATCGTGCGAAAACGTCTCTTTCGAGTTTTCCGGTTCGGACCCGCATTCCGGCCAGGTCGATTATGCGGTCAACGAATTGGGGGCGGACCGGATTGTCTGGGGCGGCCACGGACCCAGCCGCAGTTACGCCACGGAATTGAGCAAGGTTTTTGACTCGAATCTCAACCAGGCGGATCGCATGAAGGTGCTGGGCGGCAACTGCCGCCGACTCGCCGCGCCAATATTCAGGAAGAAGGGCCTCCAGATGAAGGCTTGAACGCAGCCGGCACTCCCGCCATGACCACATCTTTCCTCAACCAGCAAATCAGTAAACCCACAAACTAAGCATGCACCTACCATCCCAGTCGTCCAGAGGCCGCCTTGTAACTCCTCTTCTCGCGATGTTGTTCGCGATTGTCCCATTGGTCACACCGCCACTGGCGGTTCACGCGGCGGACAGCAGCTCCCCCGCCCGATCCGGCACCGGAACCCTGATTGGTACCGTCGCCAATTCCGCGACCTCGCGAACTTTGGAGGGCGCCCGGGTGGTGCTGATGGGCACGGGCCGGGAAGCCGTCACGGACGTCACCGGCACGTACCGCTTCGATAACATTGCGCCGGGAAGCGTAACCTTGTCCGTGTCCTACACGGGATTGAACACTCTGGAGGTTTCGGCCCAGGTTTCGCCCGGAGGCTCCAGCCGCCAGGATGTCGGCCTGACGTCGGACATTTACACGATGAGCAAGTTCGTGGTTTCGAGCGAGCGCGAAGGCAATGCCCAGGCGATCACGTTGCAACGGCTTTCGACCGGGGTGAAGAGCATCGTTTCGGCCGACGCTTTCGGCGGCCTCGCCGGCAATCCCGCCGACCTCGCGGTCCGCCTGCCCGGCGTAGAGGGTGACTCGGTCGGCGGCGACTTCCGCTACATTCGCATCCGCGGCATGAATCAGAATCTGAGCACGATCAGTCAGGACGGCAATCGGATCGCCGACGCGGCTTCCGCCGGATCCAGCCGCGAGTTCCAGTTCCAGACGGTCGGCTCCGACTCGGTCGAGCGCATCGAAGTGGTCAAATCGCCCACGCCGGACATGGACGGAGACTCCATCGGCGGCAACGTCAACCTGGTTTCCAAGAGCGCGTTTGACAGCTCCGGGGAACGCCGGATGAGCGGATCGGCCGGCGTGATCTGGCGGCCGTTCGACGCGCACGACACCAAGCCGACTCCGAGCTACTCATTCAACTACTCGGAGGTCTTTGCCAGGAGGTTCGCCGTTTCGCTGAATCTCGGCTATCGCATCCACGAGGTGTTATATAGCGCCAATGGATTCGGCCGCGAGCAACTGGCCAGCGGACTCGCGGGTCCGGCCTATATTTACTCCGTGGGCCCGAGCGATCAGACCTTCAACCGCACGCGCGAGGGCGGCGGGATTAAGTTGGACTACAAATTGAGCGACAGCACCCGGTTTTACGCCAACGTCACTTATAACAAGCACCTCGAGCACGGCCTTTTTGGCGGCAATACCTTTGCCGCGACGTGGCAAACCAATCAGGCGGTGGCCACGCGGGATGCGAGCGGCGCCCTGACCGGGACCGGCGGGATCACTCCAGGCTATACCGACCAGGTCACCGAGGTGCGCCCCGTCGCCGCCAGCAGCCTGAACCTCGCCTCCACCGAGGCGTACAAGGAAGGTGAAACCCAAACGGTCCAGATCGGCGCCAAGCAGCGCTTTACCAATCTGGAAATCGACTACGATGTCTACCAGTCGAAGTCGAAGTCGAATTACGCCAACAACGCCACGATGAGCTGGAGGATGGATGGCATCGGTTTCAGGGTGAGCCGGGCCGACACGTACAATCCGACCATCACGCAGACCGGCGGTCCGGACGTCACCAACCTGGACAACTACAACACGAATGTCTATACGAAGTCGCGCAGCGCCGGGTGGGACCAATACGAGGGCGCCGCGGTCAACCTGAAAAAGCATTTCGCAACCGTTGTGCCCGCGTATATCAAGACGGGCTTCCGCCTGCGGGATCAGACGCGCGAGTTGCGCAATACGACGTACCGCACATCCTATGTCGGACCCGACGGCGTCATGGGCCTCAATCCGCTCACCGGCCGAAACGACGATAATCTCGCGCAGTTTGGCGTGGCGAAGGCGGATTGGCCGGACGACAAGGCGCTCGGGGGCTATCCCACCAATTTGCCCTTTCCGGTGAAGCCGAACGAGGGCAAAGACGCTTTGATTGTCGAGAAGATCCTCGCCCAAAGGCCCCAAGACTTCCGGCAACAAATCGCGAATGACGTCTCAGGCGAGCTGGCTGGCAACCAGAGCTTCAACGAGAAGATCAACGGCTATTACTTCATGGGTAGTGTCAACCTTGGAAAGCTGTCTGTCACGGGCGGCGTCCGGGTTGAAACCACCAAGACCAAGGGCGAGGGTGCGTTGCAGATCGTTACGCCGCAAGAAGCGGCGCGGCGGGCGGCGTGGGTAGGAGTAGTCACCGAAGCTGAAATCCGCCGCCGCACCAACGAGGAATATGGCCGCCGCCAAATCGCCAAGGGCGATTACCGCACCGTCTTTCCGGGCGTGCATTTCAAATTCGAACCGATCCCGCGGCTGGTCACCCGCCTGAGCTATGCCACCAACATTGGCCGGCCGGCCATCGGGCAGCTCATCCCCCGGACGACGGCGAACATCGACAATCAAACGGTTTCGACCAGCAATCCGAGCCTCAAACCGCAATTCGCGAACAACTTCGACGCGACGGCTGAGTATTACGTCGAGCCGTCCGGCGTAGTTTCGGCGGGAGTCTTCCTGAAGGAGATGAGGAATTTCATTTACACGTTGGGTGGCCAAATCGTTCCGGCCGGAATCGACAACGGATTCGGCGGTGAATACGCCGGATATACATTGACGACGCAGCGGAACGGCGGCGCCGCCAAGGTCAAGGGGATCGAGCTTAGCTACAGCCAGCAGTTTACCTTCCTGCCTGGTTTCTGGAGCGGCTTGGGCGCTTTCGCCAATAGCACGCACATGAAGGCAGAGGGAAACTACGGTGCTGGAAATGCCATCGCCCTCGCTCCCACCGCCAAGATTGCCGGCTTCAATCCGTTCGTCGCCAATTTGGGCATTTCCTACATCAAGAACAAGGTCAGCGTGCGCTTCCAGTACAACATGCGCGGTCGCTACCTGAGCTCCTTCAGCACAAATGAGTCCCGGCAGATTTATCTTACGGCCCGTAATGTGCTTGACATCAAAACCGTTTACCATTTCTCGAAACGTTATGACGTTTACCTGGATGTGGTAAATACGCTGAGCGTTTCGGACCGTCAGGCCGAATTCAATGGCGGTCGTCCGCAGACGATCGGCTATATGACGCGGCAGATCTACTTCGGGATGAACGCACGGCTTTGACCCGCGTCCCTTTGGTTTTCGCCCAACCGGAGCCCGCGGCCCAGCTGCCGCGGGCTCTGTGCCCCGAAGCCAGCGCGCGGCCAGATTTGGCCGATTCAAGTGGACACAAGCCCACAACCCCGCCCCGTAAAGAGATCCCTTTTTATCGTCAGTTCACCCATGCCGTAAACCAAGAATAACCATGTACCCATATTGCCATCGATCGGGAGGTCGCGTCGTTCCTCCCTTGCTCACCTTAGTTCTTGCTGTTGCGTTGTCGGCGGCCGCTTGGTCGCAGACGGGCGGAACGGGGATCATCACCGGCCGCGTCAGCAACGTGGCGACGAACAACAACCTCGAGGGCGCGACTGTGCGGTTGGAAGGCACGGCTTTTTCGACCGACACGTCGCGTGAAGGGACCTATCGATTCGAGGTTCCACCGGGGAACTATACACTACACGCTTCGTTCACCGGATTGGATGAGCAAACCTTTCCGGTCGCGGTTCAGGCCGGGGGGACGGTCGTGCAGCACATTCCGCTGACGTCGGGCATCTACAAGTTGGATAGGTTCATCGTTTCCAGCGAACGAGAGGGCAACGCTCAGGCAATCACCCTGCAGCGGCAATCGGTGGGCGTGAGGAACGTGGTCTCCGCAGATGCCTTGGGCGCGCTGGCCGGCAACCCGGCCGATCTGGTGGCGCGTCTGCCTGGCGTCGTGGGCGATTCGGTGGGTGGCGATATCCGCTACGTCTCGATTCGCGGCATGAGCAATAACCTGAACACGGTCACGATGGACGGAAACCGCATGGCCGATGCCGCCTCAAACGGTGCAACCCGCGAATTCCAGTTCCAGCAAGTCGGCTCGGATGCGGTTGAGCGGATTGAGGTGATCAAGTCGCCCACTCCCGACATGGATGCCGATTCGATCGGTGGAGCGGTCAACCTCGTGAGCAAGAGCGCTTTTGACCGGTCCCCAGGGCGGCGCCTGAGCTATTCGCTGGGATCGATCTGGCGGCCCTACAGCCGGCGGGATGAGCCCGGCGGGCGGCGAAATTACACGGTGTCCTACTCGGAGGTTTTTCGCGAGAAACTGGGCGTGACCTTCAACTATGGCATGCGGGAGCACGCGAATACCAGCGACATGACGGGAAAGAACTACGTAATTGGTGACGTCGATCCTGTTGCCACCTATAATTTCAACATGCAGGATTTCCGCAATATTCGCACGCGCTGGGGCGGCAACCTCAAGCTCGACTACAAGCTGTCGGATCAATCCCGCTTCTACGTGAATTTCGTGATGAACAAACATTTTGAGCACTCCAACCACACGTCGACGACGTGGTCGACAAACCAGGTGGTGGCCACCCGGGACGCCAGTGGCGCTCTTACCGGCACGGGTGGGATCATTCCGGGTTTCACGACCGCCCAGACGGAGTGGCGCAGCGTCCCCGATAGCAATGTGCGAGCCTTGGCCGAATCGCACAACAAGGACGCGGCGGCGTTTCACTACCAGGCGGGGGGCGTGCACAAGTTCAAGGGCCTCAACATCGACTACGATGTGTACGTTTCGAGATCCGAGAACATTTATCCGAAATATGGCGGTTTGGCTTTGGTGGCCCGCAACATCGGCATGCGCGTCAATCATGCGAGCAAGGATGGGCCCGCTTTCCCAGATATCGCCCAAATCAGCGGACCGGACATGACGAAGATCGCCAGCTATACCGAAAATGTCATGAACGTTTCAAACAGCACCGGCTTGGACAAGTTTCTGGGTGCGGCCTTTAATTTGAAAAAGGACTTTGCCACGGTCGTACCGGCCTTCGTCAAGGTTGGGGCCCGGTTCCGTGACCAAACCCGTAACCTGACCAACGATCCGCAGCAATGGACCTACGTCGGCCCCGACCGCGTCATGGGCGTCAACCCCGCCACGGGGCTCAACGACGACAACCTGGCCCAATTTGTGAATCCGGTTTACTCGTATCAAGTGTTTGGCAAATATCCGCTCCTGCCTTATGCCGCCCGCGCGTATCGGGACAAGAAAGGCTCGACGGACGACTATTTCGGCCCAAATCCGTCCACCCATCTGGCGGCAAACCCGCAGCAGTGGCAGGAAAACGTCACGCTTGACCGTACGAATAGTCTGCTCGGCAAACGCACCTTCACGGAAAAGGTCACGGCGGCGTACGTGATGGGCAACGTTGATCTGGGCAAGGTTTCCATCATGGGTGGTGTCCGGGTGGAAAAGACCGAAACCTCCGGCACGGGAGCCAAGAACGACCTGAACGCAGTCGAGCGGGCGCGGCGGGCCGCTTGGGTCGGTCCAGTCACGGACGCGGAGGCCGCCCGGCGGGTTGACGCCCAGTACGGCACCACCGTCACCAACCGGGGCGAAAACCAAGGCGTTTTCCCGGGCTTGCATTTCAAGTACAGGCCCATCGAACGTCTGGTAACCCGGCTGGGCTACGCGACCAACATTGGCCGTCCCGCCATTTCCAGTCTGCTGCCGCGACTGGATGTCACCCACGAGACCCAGCGGGTCGTGATCAATAATCCCAGCCTGAAGCCGCAGACCGCCAATAATTTTGACGTGAGCTTGGAATATTATTTTGAGCCGGCCGGGATGCTGACGGCGGGAGTATTTCTGAAGGAAATCTCCAGCTTCATCTTCACCGACAGCAGCCAGTTCATTGCCGCGGGGGCAAACAACGGATATGACGGGGAGTACGTTGGCTACAATCTCATTACCTCAGCCAATGGAGGATTTGCCAAGGTCAGGGGACTGGAACTGGCCTACCAGCAGCAGTTCACCTTCCTTCCTGGTTTTTGGAAGAGTTTCGGCGTATTCATAAACTACACTCGTCTGCAAACCGAGGGCAACTTCGGCGGCACGACGGTCACCAGAACCGGCCAGGTGCCGGGCTTCACGCCGGAGTCGGGCAATCTCGGCATCTCGTACATTCGGGGTGGGATGAGCCTGCGCGTGCAGTTTAATCACAAGGGCGAAACCTTGGGCAGCTTCAACGCCAACCCGGCCAATCGAACCTATACGATGGCCCGTTCGGTGGTCGACATCAAGACGGTGTTCCCCATTCGGAAAAACCTCAGTTTGTACCTCGACGTAAACAACGTCCTGGATGAGGCCGAGAGGGCCACGCAGCGTGGCGATGCCCGCCGGCTCCTGACCCACAGCCATCTGACCCCGCAATTCATGTTCGGTTTGAACGGTCGGTTCTAAGTCGTGACGATGCAGTAGAGCTGTAGGGGCGTCGCTTGCCGACGCCCTTCATACGACGTAGAAG
>JACQWL010000335.1 GCA_016209255.1 Verrucomicrobiota bacterium | reverse complement strand
GGGCTCGACTTTCCGGCCGGGCGCGCCGGCGACACCCGGCGCGGGCGACAGCGTGATCAAACTCGAAAAGTTCGAGGTCTCGTCCGAGCGCGAGGGCAATGCCAAGGCCATCATGGAGCAGCGCGCGGCGCTGAACATGAAGAGTGTCGTGGCGTCGGACAATTTCGGCGACGTCACCGGCGGCAACATCGGCGAGTTCATGAAATATCTTCCCGGCATCGTCATGGACTATACGGACGCCGACGCCCGCGCCGTGCGCATCAGCGGCCTCGATCCGAAATATGCGGGGGTGAGCATCGACGGGATGCGGATGGCGAGCGCGGCCTCGGCCTCGTTCGGCGGCACCACGCGGCAGTTCGAATTCGAACAGGCCTCGATCACGAGCATCGAGTCGATCGAGGTGAACAAGACCCTGACCGCGAGCATGGACGCCGACGCGCCGGCCGGCACCATGAACATGCGGAGCAAAAACGCCTTCGAGCGCAAGGGCCGTGAAATCACGGCGCAGGCCAGCGTGACGGCCAGTCCCTACGAGTTGAACCTGCGCCGGACCCCGAGCCCGGGCGATGGCGTCCACCGCAAAATCCGTCCCGGCGTCATCTTCACCTACGCGGACTCGTTCGCCGGGCGTTTCGGCATCCAGCTCAGTCTTTCCGCCAACAGCCTCTACAACGAGCAGGCCGGCCTCACCCAGACGATCGACAACACCATCGCCGCGCGCGGCCCGGTCATCAACCAGCTCACGTTTCGCGACAATCCCAAGATCACGACCCGGGCCGCGATGGGGCTGAACCTGGACTACAAGTTCGCCCCGGGGCTGGTTTTCTCGCTGCGCACCGCCTTCTCGCATTTCTACGACCAGATCAACGCCCGCACGCTGACGTTCCGCGCCGCCACCGCCCAGATCGATCCCTCGTCGACCCTGACGAACCTGCTCGCGCTCCCGACGGCCAACATCAACACCCGGCTCGAAGCGGCCATCGGCCACAGCGACAAATTCAACGACACCGCCACCTACACGCCGAAGCTCGAATATCGCCGCCACGACCTGGTGGTCACCGCCAGCGGCGGCTATTCGCGGAGCCGCACCCACTACGAGGATCGGCGCACCGGCTATTTCGCCACCACCAACAACCGGATCACCCGGATGAGCTGGAGCGCGCGGCGCAGCAGCGCCACCTCGACCGACTGGCAGTTGACCCAGCGGTCCGGCCCGTCGTGGTCCGACTTCGCGAACTTCAATCGGGGCGATGCCAACGCCAACAACGTCGGCTCCGCGGAGCGGAGCGGACAAAGCCAGGTGTTTCTCGGTTACCTTGACGCAAAGCAGACCTTCAATCTCGGGTTGCCGCTCACGGTGCAGGCCGGCGTGAAGACCCGGCTCACGACCTACGATCTGGCGCGGACCGGCTCGCTGACGTGGACCTACGTCGGCCCCGCCAGGAATCAGCTCGATCCGAGCACGGTCATGATCCCGCACCGGGAGCCCGGGCTGTTCGATCCGAAGCAGGGCGACAACCTTGCCGCGCTCAACATCCCGATCGCCAACGCCACCGCGATGTATGAACTTTATCAGGCCCACCCCGAGTACTTCGTCGCAAACGAATTTGGCAATTTTGTCGTCGTCAACACCAGCGGCCGGGCGGTGAAGGAGCAGGTCGACGCCCGTTACATCGAGGCCAACACCCGGTGGCAGCGGCTGCGGCTGAATCTCGGCGTGCGCGAGGAGCGTACCCGCACGGTCGGCCGCACGTTCGACCTCATCCCCGACGCGCTGGTGCGGGCCGCCGGCTACACCGCCAACACGATTCCCTACACCACCTACCAGTACCGCAATTTCGAAAAGCGAAACAAGTACGGCGGCTACGAAAACCTGTTTTTCAGCGGCGGCGCGAAATACGCCGTGACGAAAAACCTGAACCTGCAACTGGCCGCCAGCCAGTCGATCGGCCGGCCGGATTACAACAACCTCGCGGGCGCCATCGCCATCAACGCGACGAACCTGACGGTCACAATGCCGAATCCCGATCTCAAGCCCGAGACGTCGAACAAATATTTCGCGAGCGCCCAATATTTCATCGAGCCCGCCGGCACCATGAGTGTCTCCGCCTATCAGCTCGAGGTCAAAAACATGGGCACCTCGAACACACAGATCTCGGCCGAGGCCGCCGGTTATGACGACGACCCGGAGTATATCGGTTATACGTTCCTGCGCCCCACCAATCTGGATGGCATCCGCAAAATCAAGGGCGTGGAGTTCGAGTACAGCCAGCAGCTGGTTTTCCTGCCGGGCTTCGCGCGCGGCTTCAGCGTTTTCGGTTCCATTTCGCGTGCGGCGCCGGATACCCGGGTCGCCAGCGTCGTGCCGAAGGCGGCCAACGGCGGCATCCGCTTCAGCAATCACAAGTTCAACCTGCAGTTGCGCGCGACCTGGGCCTCCGCCCGCGCCACCTCGTTTGCCGCGACCCAGACGCAGTGGCAGTATGAGCGGCTGATGTTCGACGTGAGCGGCGGCTACAAACTCAACCCGACCTACGATCTGACGCTCAGCGGCCGCAACATCGCCAACTCGCCCATCCGGGGCTACGTCAACGAACCGGGCATCCTCCGGGTCAACCAGCTCTACGGCGCGGTCTGGACGATGGGGATCCGCGGACGATTCTGAGCCGCAAATCCATGAACGCTTCGAGTCCGTGGGTTTTTCCGGAGACTTCCGCGCCGTAACGAAGGACTCGAAGCGAACCGGGAATTTCCCGGAAAGGGCGCCGCCGCTTCGGCTGGCGCGCGGCGATCCGGGCCGAAACGCGGTTGACCGCGCCGCGGAGGGTCGCGAGCGTTTGCGGCGACCGTCCGCGCGGCGTGGTTCGCCCCCGCGTTGCCCGCGCCGCGCTCCTCGTCCCTCCTCGACGCTCCTCCATGGCAAAATCATTTTTCCGGATCGGCGCCGGCCTGCTCGCCGCCACGCTCGGCGGCTGCGGCCGGTCACCCGAGCGCGCGGCGGGCTCGGCGGCAAAGCCCGGCCCCACCGAAATCCGTTTCGCGCACGCCCACGCGCCTGACCTGACCGGCGAGTTGCACTACAGTGCGGTCACGTTTGCCGAGGCCGTGGCTGCGCTCACCGACCGGCTCACGGTGAGGATTTTCCCGCAAGGCACGCTGGGCAGCGAGCGCGAGGTGTACGAGGGCATGCAGCTCGGCTCCGGCGCCGCCATCACCGTCAGCGGCACCGCGATCCTGAACAATTTCGATCAACGCATCGGCGTGCTCGATCTGCCCTATCTCTGGAAGGACTACGACCACGTGCATCGCGTGCTCGACGGGGAGGTTGGCCGGGATCTCGCGGCCGGCCTGGAGAAGCAGGGCCTGATCGTCCTCGCCTGGATCGACGGCTGGGGCTACCGCAACATGATCACCACGAGCAAACCCGTGAAGCGTCCGGCGGACCTGAAGGGCCTGAAAATCCGCACGATTCCCACGCCGGTCTATCTCGCCACCCTGCGCATGCTGGGCACGAATCCCACGCCGATGGCCTACGGTGAAATCTACACCGGCCTGCAGACCGGGGTGATCGACGGCTTTGAACAGGGTCCCGCGATTGTCGTGGCGGAGAAGTTTTACGAGATCGCGAAACACATGACCATCACGCGCCACCTGCTGCCCACCCTGGTGATTTGTTATTCGCAGGCCCAGTGGGCCCGGCTGAGCCCCGACGACCAGGCCAGGCTCCGTCAGGCGGGCCGGGTGGCGCAGGAGAAGGAGCGCGCCCTCGCCCCGACGCGTGAAACCGAGGGGCTGAAAACCCTGCGCGAGCGCGGCATGACGATGCACGAAATCGACACGAGCGGGTGGCGGCAGGCCGCGATCACCGTGCAGGATCAGCTCGCGGCCGAGCGCGGGGCGACGGACCTCCTGGAAAAAATCCGCCGCGCGGCGCAGCAATGACGCCACCGGAATCGAAACCATCCGGACCGCTTGCCCGCGCCACCGCCGGCCTCGGCTGGGTGTTGCACCACACCGACCGGGCAGGCGAGGCGCTGATTGTGCTGTTGTTCGCCGTCATCGTGCTGGTGGGCGGGCTGCAGGTGCTCTGCCGGTATGGTTTCAACGCGTCGCTGAGCTGGAGCGAGGAGCTGCAGCGCTACGGCCTGATCTGGATGGTGTTTGTCGCGCTGGTGGCGGGCTACCGGCGCGGGGCGCACATCGGCATGAACCTCCTCCTCGAACGACTGCCGCGCGCCGCGCAGCGGGCGATGGGCTGGTTCGTCGATCTGCTGTGGCTGGCGCTCGGAACGGCGATGGTTTTCTTCACCGCCGCCTACAAGTCGGCGGCGGGGATGACGTTCATCAAGAGCGTCAGCCGCCAGAGCAGCGCCGGCATGGGGGTGCGCATGGACATCGTGTATGCGTGCATCGTCGTGGGCGGCGCCTACCTCATGCTCGCCGCGCTGCACAACCTGCTGCGCCGCGCCGCCGGCGAGTCGCCCCGGATCCTCGCAAAGGAGCCGCCATGTTGATCGCGATCCTGGTCGCGCTTCTCGCGCTGATTTTTCTGGGCGTGCCGATCGTGGTGGCGATCGGGGCGGCCGCGCTGGGCGGCATCCTGGCGCTGCCGGAACTCGCGCCGGTGGAGTTTCCGCGAAAAATGTTCGCGGCGGTCGACTCGTTCAGCCTGCTGGCGCTGCCGTATTTCATCCTCGCCGGCGAGCTGATGGTGCGCGGCGGGATGAGCCGGCGCCTCGTCGAGTTTGCCGAGACGCTGGTCGGCCACCTGCGCGGCGGGCTGGGGCACGCGACCGTGCTGGCAAACATGATTTTTGCCAACGTCACCGGTTCCTCGGTCGCGGCGACCTCGGCGATCGGCTCGCTGATGGCACCGGAGATGAAGGCGCGCGGCTACAAGGGCGGGTTCGTCGCCTCGCTGGCCGCCACCTCCGGGGTGATCGGC
>JACQWL010000311.1 GCA_016209255.1 Verrucomicrobiota bacterium | reverse complement strand
GTAAACGGGGTTCTACTGCATGGATACGGCTGCTGCCACCCATGTAGGGCCGGCCCTCGTGGCCGTGCCGCGAAATCCGTGACGAAATCCGTACGGACTCCGCGGCGCGCCGGCGAGTGGCGGCCCGACAAGGAACGCACGTTGTAGGGCCGAACCGCCCGGATTTCCGTGCGATTTGAGACCGCGGGGTGGAACGTCAGAAGTCGAGTTCCGTGGAGTACTGGTTGCGTTCGGTGGCGGTTTGGAGCTCGCGCCACTCGGTGACGCCGACGCCGGCGCCGGCGCTGAGGTTTCTCAGAGCTTCGTCGTAATGGAAATCCGCGCCGCCGTGCATGACAATCGAGTTGGCGACGATCGAACCCTGGATTTGGCCGCTCGAGCCGCCGCCGTTGGCCGTGACAGTGGCGTTGGGCGCGTAAACGGCGGCTTTGAGCTGGCCGTTGCCGCTGACGGTAATGGTCTGCCCGGCGGTGGTTCGGGTGCCGTAGATGAGGCAGGAGCTCGGCTGGACGTTGGAGTTGACGACGCCGTTGCCGGCCATCGTGAGATTGCCGTTGGTGTAGATGGTCAGGGAGGCGCCGGCGTTGACCGTCAAGTAGGCGTTGCCGCCGATGTCGATCGCCGGGACTCCGGAATGGTTGTTCATGATGAAGACCACTTTATTGCCGGCGGTGATCTGGATGTTCTTGCCGCCACCATTGATGTCGATGTTGGTGCCGAGCCCAAAATTGTAGTAGTATGTGTTGTCGCTGGCGTTCATGGCCGTGCCGCCGGCGGGAAGGCTCGGGTACGTCATGGTGCCGGAGACGTCGGTGGCGGTGTTGACTGTGGTCGGCGTGGGCGTGGCAACGGTGGGGAAGGAGGCGGAGAAATCCGTGGACACGCAATTGGGGTCGATGCCCGTGCCGGTGAGGCTGTTGCTGATGACCGAGCCACCGGAGACCGTGCCGCCGCCCGATGCGACCGAGCCATAAACCTTGCCAGTAGCGAGGTCGATGGCGCCGTTTGCGGTGGCGACGCACCCGATCGTGCAGTTGGCGGCGCGCACGCCGGCGGCGGTGGAGTAGGCGACCGCAGCGGTGGTGGTGTCGTTGTCGGGGTCGGAGTTCCAACTATCGGCGGAGGGGTTTCCGGTCCAGCTGATGGTGTTTCGCGAGACGAGCCCGTTGGCGAAGAGCGAACGCGGACGGAGCGTGACCTTGACGAATTTGTTGATCGCGGGACCGTCGGTGGGCGTGCTGGGCGTGATGGAAGCCTTGGAGACAATGATCGGTGTGCCCGTGAAATCATAACCCCGAACATAGACGCGGATTGCGGCGGTGATGTTCGGCCCGGGGTTGGGGTAGGTGGTCGAGCTGCTGGAGGATAAAAAGGTTCGGGTAGCCACCTTGGTGGTGGTATCGAGGCCCCAGCCGGTCCACGCATTCGCGGCAGCGGTGCCCCCGGAGACGCTGTAGAAACAGGCCATCGCCCGCTCGATGCCGATCTCGGCGTAGTCGACGCTGCTGTTGGCGTAAAAGGAGCGGTTGGCGGCGCGGAGCGAGGTGATGGAAAGCTTCAAGTAACTGGCGAGCGAGATGCCGATGACGCCGGCGAGCAGCATGGCGACAATCAGAACGGAGCCCCTCGACGCTGCTCGGGGCAGGCCCTGCTTCGAGGCCCGAGGCAGCCCGCACCGGGGCATTCGCCCGGGGCGGTGCGATGCCGTTCGGGCCGAGGGAGGGGCTGGCGGAGAAAGGTGCGAAAGGCGTGGGAAGTTCATTTCAATTGGCGGGTTTGTTGCGCAGGATGAAAGAGGCGGCGACCAGCTGATCGGTCGCGGCCACGACGGTTTGCGCCGTGGTCGTGACGGTCATGGAAATTTGGATTCGCTTGGTGGAGGCGTCGGTGGTCGCGCTGGCGTTGGTCCGGTTGTAGCGGGTATAGAGAAAGGTGGTGACGTTGCGGACGAGGACCGTCTTCGGGTCGGCGGCGGTGCCGGGCACACGATAAAAGCAGCGGTAACTGGCGCTGGTGGAGGTCGTGTTGTCCCACGCGTAGGTGACTTGATTGACAGGATTGGCCGTCGTATAATTGTTTGGGACGGTCAGCGTGATGGAAGAGGAGGAATTCCAGGTGACGTTGCTGGCCATGCGGACGTCCTGGCCGAACTCCTCGAGCGCGCGGCGGGCTTCCGTGTCCATCGTGGTGTAGTTGACCGCGCTCATGCCGCTGCGCGAGAGCATGAGGAAGGTGGACAGCACCCCGGCGAGTACGATCGACCCGAGGGATGCGCCGATCATGACCTCGACGAGCGTGAACGCCCGTCGACGGAGGCGATCAGGTGGTGTTGAAGAGATAGTCATGAATGCCGTAGCGGGCATAGTGCGTGGTGCAGGAGCGCGATAGGGCGCGGCCGTCGTAGCCGCGCCAGCTGATGGTGAGTTTGATGATGCGGATGTTCGCGTTGTCAGGGTCTTCAAACACCTCGCGCGTGAGCGTGAAGCGGCTGCTGAACGCGGAAAAACCGGCGGGGAGCGACAGGGTTTCGACCGTGGGGGAGAGGGCGAAACTCCCCACCCCCACGGTGGGGGAGGTTTCGGTCCAGGCGAGCATGCGGGTGCGCTCCATCTCGCTCACCATGATCTGGCCGGCGAGGGTGATGTTGCGGGAGCCGTCGATCGCGAGGAAGGCGCGTTGCATCGTCGTGATCGACGTCGTGATCGCGAACGCCATCACGCACGCGGCCATCATCACTTCCACAATGGTGAAACCGCGCCGGGAGGAGGGGGCGCGCGCGAATCCGTTGAATTGGAGATGCATCGCTGCGAAGAAGAAATTTACCGGGGGCACCCGTCGCATTTCCACCGGCCGGGCTGGGTCGGTGGTGTCACGATACGGGCACGTTCGTGGAGTTTGTGCCAATCAAGGAGTTTTGCCAGTCGCCTTTTGCAAGTGATTATACGTAGCTGAGACAGCCGCCAACCGCGATCCTCAGGTTGCTGGCGGTGTGGGGGGAGACCTGGTCGTTGCGCGCGAGTGAACAACACCTGGATCGGATTGTGGATTCCATAATAAAGGGTGGCGCTTACCAGCTTAGTTTGCTCGAAAAGCGGGCGCGGTCGGCGGCCGTGGTCAGTTCTGTCCAGCGCGACACGCGGTAGGGATTGTTGCCGCCGAAATTCGCGAGGGATTCGTCGTAATGGAACGCGGCATTGCCGGTGCAGGTGATGCTGTTGGCGACGACCGAGCCGCAAACATCGCCGTTGCCGTTGATTTTCACCGATCCTTGGGGGGCATAAACGAGGGCGCTGAGCACACCGTTGCCGGCGATCTGAATATCCTGCGTGCCGGATGTCTTGGTGCCGTAAAACTGGCATTTGGCCGGCTGGTTGGCGGTCGCAGCGGTCGTACCCCCGTTCAAAAGTCCCTGCCCGGCGATTTTGATATCGCCCGCCCCGTACACCTGAAGCTCGGCGCCGGTATTGATGTTCAGCGCGCCGCTGCCGCCGCCAATGTCGATCGCCGTCAGTGCGTTGGTGAGCTTCAGAATAACCTTCGCGGTAATCGTCAGGGTCTCGTTCGTGAAGTTTACCGAGTCGGCTTCGATATAGTAATAACCGTCGGCCGCCATGGTATCGATGCCGCCGCGCGGCAGACTGATCGTCGTGGTGATGGCGCCGCCGTAGTTGCTATAGGTGGCGGTGGGGAACGTCACGGCATCGAAGCTGGCGGAAAAATCGGTCGAGACATGGCTCATGTCCATCGTGCCGGTGGCGGTGCCAAAGGGGCCGACCGTGCCGTTGGAGCCGACCGAGGGCAGGGCGCCGCCGGTGGAGGCGTAGCCCCAGATATCGGCGTTGTTGACCGCGACCGCATTGACCGACACAGAGATGCTGCCGACCGTGCCATTGTCGTTTCTCACGGCGGCGCTGTACGGGATCGCGGCGGTGGCGGGATCTCTGTCCGGGTCGGAGTTCCAACTGTCGACGGAGGCGTTGGTGCCGCTGAACGAGATGGAATCCCGGGCGACCAAGCCGTTGGCGAACCTCGAGGTCTTGCGCAGGCGCACTTCGATCCACTTCTCGAGTGTGCCAGCACTGCTCCCGCCGAGCGTGACGATGGAGCGGCTGACAATCTTGGGCGCGACGCCGCCCGTGTACTCCTCGACATAGGCTCGGACTTCGCCGGTGGCACCCTGACCAAAACTGTAGCCGGTCCATCGCTGCCTGGCCTCGTCGCCCGAAGTAGTCCAGCCATGCGAGCTCCAGTTGTAACTGGGATCGGCAACGGCCTTGTTGACGGCATAGACCGCCTGCTCGAGACCGTTCTCGGCGAGATTCATCGCGCCGTTATTGTAGAGCGCGCGATTTGAGATTTCCATCGTCGTCCGACCGAGGCCCAGATAGCTGACGATCGAGACGCCGATGACGGCACAGAGGATCATCGCGACAATCAGGAGCGAACCCTTCGACGCTGCTCGGGGCAGGCCTCGGGACGGGCGGCTAAGCCGTATCCATTCAGTCGAACCACGTTCTACGAATGAACGGTCGGAAACCAATTGGTGTAGGGCTGGCGCTTGGCCTGCCCGCCGTAGCCTCGGGCGAAGGCCGGGTCGCCATGCCGCATGCTTCAGTCGAAAATCGGTGGGTCGGCGAGCGACGGCCCTACACTCTACTGCATCGTTACGGCTAAGGCCGCGGGGTGAGGAGGTGAGCGTTTTCATTGTGAATCGAGGCGTCAGGCGGTGACGATTTTGTTGCGCAGGATGTAGCGGGCGGAGAGCACGAGATTGGTGGCCGTCGCCACCGTCCGGGTCGTGCGCGCCGCCTCGAGGGATATCTGGAGCTGCTTGGTGCTCGAGCCTGCCGCGGTGAGATTGGCCGCGGTGGCCAGCGGCAATTCGGTGCCGGCGACATTGTAGGCCTTGAACGCAAAGGTGCCGGCGGTGATACCTGTGATTAATGTCTGGGTGCTACTGGAAGTGCGCCGGTAAAAACAGCTGGTGGAGCTGTCGTAGTTAAACACGATGGAGGCGGAATTGACCGTCAGGGTCACGTAGGTGCTGCTGGTCCAGGAGATGGCGCTGGCCTGGCGGACATCCTCGGCAAAGATCTCGAGCGCTTTGCGCGCCTGGGATTCCATGTCGCTGTAATTCGAGAAATTCGCGCCGCTCCGCCCCATGAACAGGAAGGTGGACAGGACGGCGGCGAGAACGAAGCTGGACAAGGTCGCGCCGACCATGACTTCGACGAGGGTGAACGCTCCGCGCGCGCGGCGGGCGGAGGCCGGCTTACGGATGGGCGACGGTGTAGAAGTAGTCATAAAGTCCGTTCTTGGCGTAGATCGCGGTGAAACTGCGGGTGTGCCAGCGACCGTCGAAGGTCTGCCAGCGCACCTCGACCGTGAGATCCTTGATTTCGGACGTGGCGGCGTTGTTGGCGACCGTGCGGGTGATGGTATACTTCCCGGCAATCTCCGGATTGGCGCTGAAGTAGGTCGACCCGTCGAAAGTCTGGGGGCTCGTGTCCATCAGGGCGGCAATGTTTGTCCAGCTCATCATCCGCAGCCGCTCCATTTCGCTCTGGATGATCTGGGCGGCAATGGTGGTGCCGCGGGCGAGGTCGATTTGCTTGAACCCGGCCTGCATCGCGATGATCGAGGAGGCGATGCCGAAAGCCATCACAAATGTGGCCATGGCGACCTCCATGATGGTGAAGCCGCGTCGGGCCCGGTGGCCCGGCCGAACCGCGGCGGAGCGCGGCGGGTGGCTTTGCTCCAGGTTGGAGCGGCAGGTTGCGGTGGGGCGCATGGGAGAGAGCTACTGTAGCGGTTCGGCGAAATGCAGGTTAGAGGCGGACAGACACGAATTTCAGGCCTATCCCCGATAGGCCGGTTCGGGCTTACCAGCGGCCTACGGTTTTGGCGGCTTGGCCCGGTGGACATAGACCGCGGCAGCTTGGGCGCGGCGCTTGACATGCAGTTTCTCGAACACGTTGACGAGATAGTTCTTCACCGTGTTCTCACTGAGGCCGAGCTGCCCGCCGATCTGCTTGTTCGTGAGGCCATCGGCGACCAGGGTCAGCACGCGCCGCTCCTGGCGCGAAAGCAGGGAAAGATCGGCCGCCTGCTCCGGCCCGCCGCCCCGCAGCAAGCGCAGGACGCGGGTCGTCGCCTCGGGGTCGAGAATCGAGCGACCGGCCGCGACGTCCTGCACCGCCCGCACGAGCGCCGCGGAATCGATTTCCTTCACGAGATAGCCGCGCGCGCCTGACGTCACCGCTTCGTAGACGAAGTCGTCGTTCGAGTGCGCGGTGAGAATGACGATGCGGGTGTCCGGCACGTCTTTCAGGATCTTGCGGCAGGCCTCGAACCCGGAGCCATCGGGAAGGCGGATGTCGAGCAGCACGACGTCGGGCATGTGGCGCCGGCACTCCGCCACACCGGCGGCCACGCTGCCGGCCTCGCCCACAACGCGGATTGGCGGGTCCGACGGCAGGGCGAACACGGTCTTGATTCCGCGCCGGACCAATTCGCTGTCATCGATCAGAACAAGGCGGATGGGTGCGGGCGCGGTTTTCGTCATGCCGGGGAGGTGAATCAAAAAAACGCAGCTTACTGCTCAGGAGGCTCCTGGGACGGGAGGCCAACCGAGTTGTTACGAGTGAAAATTGAAAATTGAAAATCAGGAATCGCTAATTGCGGCTGGCGTCGTCGCCGCCTTTGTCATTCTTCCGACCCTGTCCAGCGACATGCCGCCCGAGCCGGGTGTCTGGCAACGCATCGACAACGTTACCGATGCGCGCCGCGAACCGCCAAAGTCGCTCTGAGAGTTCCTCGTGGTTCATGGCTTTAATCGCCGCATGGCGCCAGCGGAAATTCCAGATATCAGATTTTCAATTTTCAATTTTCAATTCTCTGGTGAGCTTGAACTGTGGAATCTTGGATAAACGATTCCTAGTGGAGCCGTGCCGTCATGCCAAGCGAAACGGCTGGGGAGTTTGTCAGGTTGGATGGTATGCAGGTCCGCAGGATTACCGGGTGTTTCGCGAAACGTTCCTCGCTGCTCGACAAACGCCCGCCGACAAAACCCTTGACTCGCCCGGCGGCGTTTGAGTTTTTGACCCGCTCAATACATCGATCGACCATGGCCAACACCAAATCCGCTCTGAAAGCCGCGCGCAAAACTGTGCGCCTCACCGACCGCAACCGTGGCACGACGACCCGCCTGAAGACGTTGCGGAAGCGGCTCGACGGGCTGATCGCGGCGAAGGATGCCGCCGGCACCAAGATTGCGGCCGCGGAATACGTGTCCGCGATGGACAAGGCCGTGAAGTCGGGGGTCGTCCACAAGAACGCCGCCTCCCGTGCGAAATCCCACGCGTCGAAGCACGTGTTTGCCAAGCCAGAGAAATCCTGAAGCCGCGGCGCGTCTGGGCCACGCGCGTCCTTTCTTCCGCCCCGCTTGCCCCGTGCGCGCGGGGCTTTTGTTTTCTTTGTCCGTGTCTGCCGCGTGTTCCGTGGGCCACCGGTTTGAAACCGGCGCGTGACTTTGGTTGCGGTGCCCGCCGCAGTTGGTCCATCCGTATGCTTCGTGGTCAACACCGTTGAGCTCCTTCTCGCGCGGCACGCCGACACGGCGTGGCGCGCCACGGTCCGACCGTGGCTCGAGGCGCGGCGCGGCCGGCTCGAGCGCGCCTTTGTCATCGTGGCCACGCGCGGGCAGGCGCACGGCCTGAAGCAGCGCTGCCTCGAGGAGCGCGTGCCGTTGCTCGGGGTCGAATTCCTCACGCCGGGTCTCGCGCGGAAAAAATGGCTGGCGCTGGCCCGGGCGCCGGTGACGGCGATGGGACGCGAACTGCTCCTGCTCGGGCTGCGCACGCTGGTGGCACGCCGGCTTGTTCCGAGCCCAGTCGAGGGGCTGGTGCCGGGCCCGGCCGAGGGGCTGGCCCCGCTGCGGCCGGAGGATCCGGCGTGGGGCTTCTGGAAAAGCCTGCAGAGCGATCCTGGGCGCGCGCTCGATGACTTCGACGAGTTGCTGCAGGCGGGATTTGCGGCCGGGGATTTTCCCCTGCCGCCCCTGCGCGACGTGTTTGTCGAACTGGCGGCGTGGGTCGCGGCGCGCGGCTACACCCTCGCCGCGGTCGAGGCGAAGCGCGCCGGCGCCGAACCGCTCGCGCCCGACGCGCCGGCGCTCGGCGGCCGCGTGCTGGTGTACGGCCTCGGCCCCGAGACGTGGGGCGAATTCTTCAACGTGGCGGCGTTCGTCCGCCGCTGCTCCGACGTCACCGTTGTCCTGCCCGAGCCCGAATTCCGCGGTCGCGCCGGGCTCGACGAACGCTGGGTTGAGTTGTGGAGCCGGCTGCTCGGCGCCGACGCCCTGCCGATCGATGCGCCGGAACCGGCGGAAAGCTGCGAGCCGGTCGGCGCGCTCTGGTCGGGCGAGGGAGGCGCGGGGCTCTCACCGCACACTGGCGAAACAGCGGGTGAGGGCGCGCGCCCGCCGCTGGCCCGGCTGCTGGTGGGCCGCACGCGCGGCGACGAGATGCAACTCGTCGCCGGCGAAATCGCCGCGCTGCTCCGGCGGGGCGCGGAGAACATCGCCGTCATCTTTCCGCGCGCCGATGCCGCGCACCTCCAGCTCGCGCGACTGCTGGCCGGGCGCGGCGTGCCGTTCTGCGATTTGCTCGAGACCGCCGGGCCGCCCCCCATCGACGTGCAGGCGCAGCACGCGCTCCTCGCGTTCTACACCCGCGGCGCGCGGCTGGAGGAACTGCTCGCGTTATGGCCGTTGCTGCGGGCGACCGGCGCGGCGACGCTCCCGCTGGCCGACGCGCGCCGGGCGTGTGAGCGAAGTTTTGACGCGTGCCAGGTGCACACTGTGGCGGCGCAGGTCGCGGCCTGGGCGGACCGCGCGCCCGAACTCGCGCGCGTGGCGAAAATCCTGCTGCCCGCCTGGCCGGACGAGCTGCCCCTGGCGGCGGCGCTGAAAATTTTTCGCGCCGTCTGCGACCGCCTCGGGCTCGCGGCGCCGGAAGGGTGGGGCGCCCTCGATGCCTTCGCGGCGCGCGATCCGGAGCCGTTTCCGCTCGCCGTCGTGACCGCCACACTGGCGTCGTTCCTGCCCGGCAAGGATCGCGTGGAGGAGGCGCCGGGCCTGCCTGTGCCAGCACGGCAGACAGGCCGCGGTGGATTTGCGCGGGTGACGCTCACGACGCGGCGGCGCGCGGAGGGGCTCGCGTGGTCGCACGTTTTGTTTGTCGAGAGCAATGCCGGCGTCTGGCCCGAGCGCCGCGAGCCGGGCTGCTGGCTCACCGACGAGCAGCGCCGCGGGTTGAGCGAGGCGCGGCTGGGCGCGCCCGGCCTGTTCACCGCCGACGATCGCGCGGGGCTGGAGCGCGCCGGCTGCGCCGCGGTGGCGCGCGACACCCGCGGGCAGGTGATTTTTTCGGCGGCGCTTTTCGCCGAGGAAGAGCCCGAGCTGAAGCTGGCGCCGAACAGCTGGGTCGAGCGGGTGATCTGGGCGCAGAATCTCGCGGGCGCGGACGGCGATCTCGAGGCGGCCTTCGAGCGCGCGGCGATCGCGGTGGCGCCCCGCGCGCCGGCCGACGCGGACGCGCTCGAGGCGTGGCATGCGGTCTGGACGGGGCGGCGCGACGCGCACCGGCCGTTCGATGAATTTTTCTGTGCCGGCGATCCGGCGCGCATCACGCCGGCCCGGCTGCCGGCCAAATTGATCGAGCGCGGCGTGCGCGACCCGGCGGAGCTGTGGTTCGAGGCCGTGCTGGGCCTGCGCCGCACTGCCTGGGAGCCGCTGGCGCGGGCGCGGCGCAAAACGCTCGGGCAGCGCGCGCACGACGTGCTCGCCGCCGCGCTGCAGCCGGCCGAAGGTCCGGGGCGCGGGTTCGGCGAAATGCCGGCGCGGGCGGAGGCGGCCGCGCGGCTGGCGGCGGCGCTGGCGGACGCGCGCCGCGAGTGGCCGGCGGATCGGTACTGGGATTCGTTTCACGCCGAACTCGCGCAGCTCTGCACCGCGCTGCTCGAGAATGTCCTGGCGATCGAGGGCGGCCGGTTTGTGGCGACCGAGGCGTGGCTGCCGGCCGAGGCGCATCTCGTGCTCGGCACGCGCCGGCTGCCCGTCGTCGGCCGGCTCGATCTCGTGCGGCTGGATCGGCCGGAGTGGCGCGGCGCGCACGTCGACATCGTCGATTTCAAGACCGGCGGCGACGCCGGATTTTCGGCCGCGCGGATGGCGCGCAGCGGCGCCTCGCTGCAACTCGGCGTGTACCTCGCGGCCGCGCGTTCGCTCGGGGCGGCGGGCGGCCGCGTGTGGATGATCAAACCGGAGCCGGGCGCGGTGGCCGCGCTCACGTTCGCCGAGCTGGACGTGGCGCTGGCGAAACTCGGCTGGCTCGCCGCGGCGCTGGACCGCGGCGTTTACGGCGCGCTCACCCGCGACCGCTCCGACTACGCGCCGGACGGCTTCACCTGGCCCCTGGCCTGCGCGCCGGTGCCGGCGGCGGTGCTCGACCAAAAATTTGCCCTCACGTTCGGCGCCGGCGGGGAGGCCTGCCTGCGCCGCCTGCCTGTGCGTGTCCGCACGCAGACAGGCCCCGGCAGGCAGGCGGCCGCCGATGAATGAGCCGCTGATCGATCGTCCGGCGCGCGAGCGTTTCCGCACGGAGTGGGACGGCAACTTCGCGGTGAGCGCCAATGCGGGCTCGGGCAAGACGACGGCGATCTCGGAGCGGCTGGCGGCGATCGCGCTCGCGCCGGACGGGGCGGACCGGCTGCGCAAGACGGCGGTCGTCACGTACACGAAAAAAGCGGCGGCGCAGATCGGGCAGCGCGCGCGGCAGGTGCTGCTCCGGCGCGTATCCGAATCCGGGACACGCGAGCTGGCGCCGCTCGACCGCCTGGAGCGCGCGTTCTTCGGCACGATCCACAGCTTCTGCCTGAAGCTGGCGCAGACCTACGGGCAGACGGTCGGGATCAATCTCAACCCGACCGTCATCACGGAGAACGACGAGGCGCTGTGGGAGGAGTTTCTCGAGCAGGATCCGATGCAGTTCGACGCGCTCGCCGCGGCGGAGCTGACGGCGTTCCTGCGCCACGTGGCGTTGGAGGAGATTTTTCCACTGGCGCGGGAACTCGACGCGGCCACGGCCGCGGCCCTGCGCCGGCGGCGGCCGGCGGGCCCCCTGCCGGCGCCCGCGGTGGCGGCGGGCGAGGAGCTGCTCGCCCTCGTCGCGAAGGGGGCGGGCGCGAAAAACATCCTGCTCAGCCAGGCGCGGGCGCGGGCGTGGCAGGAGGGGTGGGCGCGCGGCGCGGGCTTCCTGCCGCTCTACGAACCGGCGGGCTCCGCGCAGGCGGTGGTCGCGGGCGCGCGGGAGTGGATGGCGCCGCTCACGCGCTGGCTCGCCGCGGCGGCGGCGGCGCTCGCCGGCGAACTGGCGGAGCGTTATCGCGCGTGGCGGTTCGCGCGCGGAGTGCAGACGTATCCGGATCAGATTGACGCGGCGATGGCGGTGCTGGGGGACGAGGCGCTGCTGAATCGCATCCGGGCGGAAGGCTGGCGGATCATCCTCGACGAGGCGCAGGACACCGACCCGCAGCAGTTCGCCGTGTTGATCGAGCTCGCCCGACCGCCGGGGGCGAAGCGCGGGACGTGGCCGGCCGCGGGCGGTCCCGGCCCGCGGCCGGGGCATTTCTGCATGGTGGGCGACGGGCAGCAGGCGATTTACAGCAGCCGCGCCGACATCGGAAATTTTTCGCAGCATGCGGACGCTTTTCGGCGCGGCGACGGCGGTGAATTGCTGGAGTTTCAAGTGACGTTTCGCGCACCGCACGCGTTGATCGCGGTACTCAATAGCACGCTGCCGGCGGCGTTCGGTCCGGACCGGCCGCACAATTTCGGGCTGCCGCCGGCCGAGGGGGCGGCGCCGCCGCCCTTTCTGCAGGTGCCGTATGTGCCGCTGGAACCGGGTCCGGAAAACGTGGCGGGCGACGTGCGGCGCCTGGCGCTGGCCGTCCCGGCCCCGCCGCCGGAGGGCGTGGGCGCGTGGCTGGAGAACGAGGCCCGGCAGGTGGCGGCATGGCTGCACCTCCACGGGCCGGCCGGGGTGGGGGCGCGGAGCTGGGGCGAAATCGCCGTGCTCGCGCCGCGCAACGAGTGGCTGCTGGTGGCGCACAAGGCGTTCGAGCGCGCGGGGCTCGAAGTCGCGCTGCAGACGCGGCGCACGCGCGGGGGCGACAATCCCGCCTACGCGTGGCTCACCGGCTTGCTCGCCGTCGTGGCGGATCCGGAGGACATGTTCGAGTGGGCCGGCGTGTTGCGGGAAATTTTTGCGGTGAGCGACGGGTTGATCGCGGCGGAGCTGCGCGCCCATGGCCGGCTCGCGTGGGAGGAGCCGGGCGTGCACCCGGAGCCCCTCAGGGGCGCGCTGGCGGCGGTGCGGCCGTTTGTCCTGCGGGCGAACGATCCCGGCGAGACGCTCGACGCGTTCGCGCGCGAACTGGCGGACACGTGCGCCCTCGCCGACAAAACGTGGCGTCTCGATCCCAGCGGTGGCATGGCGGCGGAACTCGCGCGGCTGCTCGCGGAGGCGGCGGAACTTGGCCTCGCCGGCGGGAGCCCGCGTGCGTGGCTCGACGAGTTGCGACGCGGCAGCGATGACGGACGGCCCACCGGCAAGCCGAGCGCCGGCGCGATCAACCTGCTGACGTCGCATTCCGCGAAAGGGCTGGAATGGCCGGTCGTGATCGTGCTCGGGCTGTGGCGCGGCATCGGGCAGGCGCCGGATCGCGGGCTGAAACTGGTGCGCGATGCGGCGGCCGGGCCCCGGGTGTTTTTCGACGCGGCGAGCCTGCCGGCCGACACGCGCGAAGCCCGCGACCGCGAGCGCGTGCGCGAGCTCACGCGGCTGCTGTACGTGACGCTGACCCGGGCGCGGCGCGTCCTCGTCGTGCCGTGGGCGGACGGTTTCGGCGGGCGCCAGCGGGAGAAGCCGAGTTTCGCGGAATTGTGGGCGGCGGATTTGCCGGCGTTGCCCGGTCTGGACGGGTTGCCGCCGATGGAGGTCGTCGGGGCGGCCGAGGAGGTGGAAGCGGTCAGCCCGGCCACCGGGCCGGAGGCCACCGCGGAAGCGATGCCGCCGTTGCCGGCGCGTTTGCTGCCGCACCAGCTCGCGCACCATCGCGACCTCGCGCGGATGGCGCGCCACGAGTCGGCCGTCGATGCGCCGTTGCCCGCGCGCAACAGCGACGAGGCCATCGACTACGGCCTGTGGTGGCACGAGACGATGGAGTTTCTTCCCTGGGGCGGAGACGACGCGGCCGTCGTCGCGCATGGAAAAAAGGCCTTGGCGGCGGCGGAGGCGCCGGGGTTCCGCCCGCGGGGTGAACTGGAGTGGGCGCGGTTGCGGGCGAGTGACGCCTGGGCGGAACTGCGCGCCCCGCGCTGGACGCGCCTGGCCGAACTGGGAATTTTTGCGCCGTTGCACGCCGGGGCGTGGATCGACGGGGTCGTCGATCTTGTGCTGCACGATGCAGCGGCGAAGGAGCTGTGGATCATCGACTGGAAAACGAACCGCCGGCACGCGGACGAGGGCGATGACGCGCTGCTGGTGCGATTGGTGGAGGAATACACGCCGCAGCTGGTGGCGTATGCGCGTTGCGCGGCGGAATTTTTTCCCGGCGCGGCGGTGAAGGCGTTCGTTTTTTCGAGTGCGGCCGGAAAGTGGCGCGAGGTGCTGGCAGCCTGTCGGACTTGCGGATGAAGCCGGGAAGTTTTTGCGAGGATTTTTTTCGCGTTCGAGAGTGCCGACCCAGACAGGCTGCCAGCTCGAAATTCGGCTTTACAGGGGAGGAGTCGCACCGCACGGTGACCCTTCGCCAATTTTCCTCCACCATGGGCAACCTGAAAAAGAAACGTCGTCTGAAAATGAACAAGCACAAGCGCCGGAAGCGCTTGAAGGCAAATCGCCACAAGAAACGCACGTGGCAGAAGTAAGTTGCGCGTCAACGCGCACGGCGGGGAGATCCCTTCCGGTCCGAAGCCCGCCGCCTTCCGCGGCGGGTTTTTCGTTGGGAGGAGTTTGTCGGGTGGAGCCCCCACCTGGGCGGGGTGTTTTCCTCTTTTTCCACCGGCCAGGAGTTTGCCGGCTTGCGGATTGAGCCGGGAGGTTACCGTCCGGATACCAATTTCCGGGATCCGGGCGGTCGCGTGCGGTTCACCGGGCCGGTTTCACCGGTCCTCAAGAAACCGTAAATGGGGAACCACGTAGGGGAAAACGTAATGTTTGATCTTGTAACAACCGCCTACCTTTGGGACCGTCTCGGCCCGCTACCCAATGCTATTTTTTACAAATTGCAGGTCGGTTTTCCTAGCGAGAATACCCTGACCGCCTGTCCTCCATAACCCTCAGCGAGCCAATCAGCATCCAGTCTAACGCATGTTTTTCTCCCAAAAAAGCAAAGGCTACTTTGTCGAGTTCAACGATCATGCGGTGATGATGGCGCGCACGTCCGCGGCGGGCGCCCCTTTCGCGGTTGAGGAGATGTGCGAGTGTCCGCCGAACGACGGCCCGGCCCTCGAGGCGGCCATCAGGCAGGTCCAGCCGAAGAAGAGCCCCAGTGGCTATCTGCATGCCCACGTGGGGATTTACCCCGGCAAACGGTTGTTGCGGCGGCATTCCCTCGAGCTCAAACGCGTCAAGGAGCCGGGCTATTTCGCGGAGCTTTGCACCCAGCAATTTCGGATCGAGCAGGAAAAATACACCATCTCCATTTTGAACTCGAACGACGGGTCCGATTTCGATGTCGCGAAAGCGGTGCAGAAGGATGTGCTGTTCTGCGGCCTGCCGACCGACGAAATCAACGCCACCCAGTCGGCGTTGCTCGAGGCCGGAATTTATCCGGAGCGACTCGAGCTGGGTTCGCTGGCGACGCTGGGTGGAGTGGCCGATTACCTGACCCACGCGAAGTCGAAGACGCCGACGCTCGTGCTTGAAATCGGCGCGGAGGCGACGCATTCGTTCATCGTGACACCGGGCGGGGTGGAGGCCTCGCGGCCGATCCCGCAGGGGCTCGATGCGATGGTGCCGATCGTGCAAAAGGAGCTCGGCCTGAAGGACGAGGAGTCGGCGCGAAAACTTTTCTATTCAAACACCTTCGATTTCACCGGCATGGGCGCACTGCTGACCAAGAAACTGCTCAAGGAGCTGCAGTCCTCGATCGGTTTCTACGAAGTGCAAACCGGGCAGTCGGTCGGCCAGGTGTTGTGCACGCAGCTCTCCCCAAAACTGGCGTGGCTCGACGCCGCCATCTCGGGCTCGCTCGGGGTGACGAGCCTCAAGCTCGACCCCGTGCCGTGGCTGCAGTCCCGCCAAATCACCCTGTCCGATGCCGTCGCGAAGAATGTCCAGGAAATCCGCTGGTTCGGGCTCCTGGGCCTGATGGCTCATTATCACGCTGTCCATGCCGCCCCTGTTGAAGAAAAAAAGTGACGCGTCCGCCGCGCCCCAGGTGCCGCTGTGGCACCCGAATTTCCGCAACTATGAAAAGTTGCCGGACATCAAGGTCGTGCGCACCGCCTTCTTCGTCAATGGCGCCGCGATCTCCGTCGCGATCTCGCTGGCGATTTATTTCGGCTTCCAGGAGTGGAAGCTCCATGTGCTCCGCGGGCAGATCGCCGACGCCGGCCGCCAGATTGCGCGGGACAAGTCCGCCAGCGACCAAGCGATCGCGCTGTCCAAGAAGTTCCAGGCGGAGGAGGCGAAGATCGCCGAGGTCGACACGTTTGTGAACTCGAAGCCGATCGTGTCCGGGTTGATCTTCCACCTTGGGCGGACGCTGCCGGTCAATATTGCGGTCGACAGTCTCGATCTGCGCGAGACCGGGCTCGTGCTCCGGCTCTCGGTGCGCGGCACGCGTGACGCCGGAGCCGGCTATGCCACCGCCTATCTGGAGCAGCTGAAGGCGGACAAGCTCCTGGCGGAGCGGTTCGAGCAGGCGGAAATGACGAGCATCGCCCCCAATCCGGCCACGGGCCGGCTGGCGGTCGAATTAAGCCTGCGGCTGAAAGGGGCGAAAAAATGAGCGGCGATGACCTGAAGGTCCTGGTCAAAAAACACCCGATCGGCGTCGGGTGCGGGCTGCTGAGTCTCGCGCTCGTTGCGGGCATTTATTTCCGCGGGGGCGAAATCCCGGAGGCCGAGGCGGATCTCGCGCAGCGCTCCGCCGATGCCGAGCGCTTTGCCACCAACATCAAGAATTCGGCGCAGCTCAAAGAGCAGTTGGAAGCGCTGGTGGCGGCGAACAAGGAAATCGATGCGCGCATCATTCGCGCCGGCCAGCTCGGGATCAACAACCAGTACTTTTTCAAACTCGAGAGCGAAACCGGCACGAAGCTGGTCGATTTTCGCCAGGCGCCGCTGCAACCCGTCAAGGGCGCGAAGACCGTCTTCACGCCGGTTCCCTTTAACGTGTCGGTGCAGGGCACGCTGCCGCAACTTTTCGAGTTTCTGCACCGCCTCGAGAGCGGCGCGCACTACTGCCGCGTCATCGGCGCCACCTGCGGCATCGCCCCCGCCAACCGCGGCGGACCCATGACGCTGGCCCTCAACCTCGAACTGATCGGCTTGCCATGAAAACACGTTTTCTCCTCCCCGCCGCGGCGGCAATGCTGGTCTTGGGCCTGCCCGAGGTTTTCTCGGCGGCGAAGTCGACGTCCGATCTGATGTCGCCGGCGCGGCGGCAACAAACGGTCGAGACCGCCCGGCGGTTGACGCGCCCACCGACGCCTGCCCCGGTGCCGGCGGATTTGCCCCACGCGTTCAACCCCCCGGATTTCTCCCTCCCCGATCCCGAAGAGGTCAAGGCCACCCAAGCGGCGGCTCCGCGACCGGGCGCGCCCCGGGCCGCGGGTGGAGTCGCGGCGCCCGTCCAGCCGGCCGGCCCCGCCGGCGATCGCGAGACGCTCGAGGTGCTCGCGAGCAAGCTCGTGCCCGGCGGCATGTTCGTCGTTGGCGGCAAGTCCCTGCTCATTATCGGCAAGAACCGTTTCGAGGTCGGCACCAAGTTTGGCGTCACCTACAATAACCAGGACTACGAGCTCGAACTCGTCGCCATTGACCGCACCACGTTCACGCTGCGCTTTCGCGGCGAGGAAATCACCCGGCCAATCAAACCCGTAAGATAAAATGAGAACTCGCACGCTCCTGTCGATCGCTGTTTTCGCGCTGCTGGCCGCCTCGTCCGCCGTCCTCGTGCCGGCGCAACAGCCCGCGCCGCCCCCGGCTCCCCAACCCGCGGTCCCGGCTGCCGCCCCCGCTCCCGCCGCCCCCGCCCCCGTCGACGCCCGGCTCGCCGACAAGCCGGCCGCGCCCGAGGTG
>JACQWL010000324.1 GCA_016209255.1 Verrucomicrobiota bacterium | reverse complement strand
GCTCTCATGCGCAGCCACACCGTGTTCGAAAATCGTAGCCGCGGTCGCAGCCGTTTGGAGCGTCCAGGGTATTGGCAAAACCCTGGTCGCCTTTGGCGCCGCCGGAGGCGGGTAAACCGCTGCGGTTTTGCTTGTAGCCCGCATTTCCCGCACACTCACGATTCCACCCCGCCTGTGCGCTCTTGGACGGCCGAAAAAAACGCTGAGAGTGTGAAAAATGCGGGCAAAGCCGTAACAATTCAACAAAGTGTACGGCCGTCGCTCGCCGACGCGCCGCTTTTCGACGGAAGCATTCGGCTTGGCGACAAGCGCGAGCCCTACACTAATTGGTGTCCGTCCGTTCATTCATGATGCGGTTTCGACTGCAAGGATACGTCTACGCGAGCGTCGTTACTGGAAGTACGGGGAGCCGTCCGCGCGGAAGGAGGTACCACGCCTCCACGGAGCCGGTGGCATGCTCTTGAACGCCTCTTCGTTGAGTTCCACCCCCCAGCCGGGCTTGTTGGGAATATCCACGTATCCGTCCTTTTTGACCATCAATGGTTCTTTCAGGACATTCTTGCGGGGGCCCGACACGGGAGCGATGTACTCGAGAATGTGGAAGTTCGGCGTCGACGCCGCGAAGTGTGCATTTATCACGGTGGCCAGAGGACTCATCGGGTTGTGCGGGGCCACCATGATATATTGCGCTTCCGCCATGGCTGCAATCTTCTTCATCGTCAGCACCCCGCCGCAACAACAGATATCCGGCTGCACGAAGTCCAGGGCCTGGCGATCGATGAGCTGCTTGAACTCATGAATCATATAATTGGCCTCGCCGCTGGCCAGCGGGATGTTGACGTGATCGGAGAGCTTCTTCATCGCGTCAAAATTTTCGGGGCGAATCGCCTCCTCCATCCACATGGGGTTGTAGGGCTCAATCGCGTGCGCCAATCGGATGGCTCGCGCCACTTCAAAAAACTTCGCATGAACGTCCACGCCGATGTCGACATCGGGACCAACCGCTTCACGCACCGCGCGGACCCGCTCGGCGGAGAGGCGGGTTGCCTGGTTGTACGGCATATCTCCGGCCGCAGAGATGCCCATCTTCAACGCGGTGTAGCCGTAGGTCTCGACGAGCCGTTTCGCGCTTTCGGCCGCTTCCTGCGGGCTCGCGCCGCCGATGCTCTGGTACACGCGGATTTTGTTTCGGATTCGGCCGCCCAGCAGCGCCCATACCGGAACGCCAGCGGATTTGCCCGCGATGTCCCAAAGGGCGTGCTCGATGCCGCTGAGGGCGGAGTTCGTAATAATCCCGCCGGGAAAACGGGTGGTGTTGTACATCACGTCAAAGAGATACTGTACATTCCGGGGATCCTGCCCGACGAGCCATAACTTGAAATCCTCGATGACCTTGACCGTCGCTTCATCCGGACCAGCAGAATAAGCCTCGCCAACCCCATAAATTCCCTGGTCGGTCAGGATCTTCACATAGACCCAGTTGCGGCCGCCCGCCCCGACCAGGAAGGTCTTGATGTCGGTGATCTTCATTGCCGGCGTGTTGCCGATTCTCCCGCCATCCAAGGGTTGCATACCACGCGGCGAATCGCGTCCACCTCTTCCCGTTCCATCCTCGCGGCTTGAGCCACTCGCGCGCCTGCCTGCGCCAACCGCGGGCTGCGCCGCTCCGCCCCGCTGCCCGGCCGCCAGAAATGGTGCGGTCGCCATCAACCCACCCCGCCAGAGAAAATATCTTCTATTCATTGATTATTTCTCCTCTCAATTTTTGGGCGGCACTTCGACATCGATCCCAGGTTTCAGGCCGTATTTGCGCCCGAGCTCGGTGTAGTCCGTGCCGGATCGGGCATTCAGGTCCCAGACGATCCGGCCTTCCCGCAGCGTGAGTTCGCAAAAAATTCGTTGGGTGCCGCGCAATCGGCCGTTCATGGCATCGCGGTAAGCGAAATCGCCTTTCGCCACCCGGAGGACGGCGACGTCCGCCACCGCTCCGATCGTAAGGTGACCGACTTCCGGGTGATTGATGATCCGCGCCGGGTTCCACGTGGTGCGCAGGATAACTTCCGGCAGCGGCATGCCCATGACCAGGAATTTCGACATGGTTGTGGGCAAGTCCATCATCGTGCCATTCATGCTGCCGGCGTGCAGATCCGTTGAAATCGCGTCGGGGTAGAACCCCTGTTGAATGGCCGGCACGGCATTTCGAAAAATGAAGCTGCCGCCGCCATGGCCGACGTCGAATTTCACGCCGCGCGCCCGGGCCTGAAGCAAGTAGTCATAGAGCCGGTAGTTCTCATCCACCCAGGGCACGCCACCACGGAAACAATGGGTGCTGATGTCGCCCGGCCGCAAGCGCTCGGTCACCAGCTTCCAATAGGGGCGCTCCACGAGGAAGGAGCCGAAATCGACCATGACCGGAATGTTCGCCAGCCGCCCGGCCTCAACCGCCCGATCCACCGATATCCATTCCGGCTTTCTAAAGTGGGCCGTTTTCACGCCGACGACGATGTCCCGATGCTTTGCCGCCACCAGTGCCACTTGATCGGGCTGAAAATCAGCTGGCACCTGTTCGGGAACGTCAGTGGACATTCCAAGCCCGGTGATGTTGATCAACGCGAACACCTTCGTCTGGGCCCGGTCGATGACGCTGTGGCGAAAACTTTCGAAATTCCGCCAGCCGGCGCTGCCCGCATCGACCATGGTGGTCGTCCCGCTGCGAAAGCTGAAGCCGTCGGGGAGGACGCTGTTGTCGCCGGCCACGGCGTTGCGCAGCCCGGTGGTCGCGAACAGGTGCACGTGGAGATCCACGAGCCCGGGTGTCACATGCAGGCCCTTCACATCGAGGACCTGCCTGGCTTGGGCGGCATCGATCGCCGGCTGGACGGCCGCGATTTTGCCAGCCGCGATGGCGACATCCATCGGACCGTCGATTTTGTTTTTCGGATCGATGACGTGGCCGCCCTTCAAAATCAGATCGTAAGGCTGCGCCGCCGCCGAAGCGGCCAGCAGCCACGCGAAGGCGAGTTGGGTGATCTGCACGGGGGTGGGACTTCGGAATTTTCGCCTATCCACGAGCCTCAAAAATCTCCCTCATCCTCCTGGCAAGATGCTTTTCGTCTCCCGGCTCATTCATAAAGACGGTAAACAGCAGGCCTCCGGCTTTGTGCGTCAGGGCGGCAATGCGTGGCTCGCCTTCCATCAATCGCCTCTCGCACTCTTTCGCGGTCAATCGCCGGGCAGCTTCATTCCAGCGGGCGACAACCCGGTGGACGCGCCGCGTCCGGTCGTGGGGTTCGTAACTCACCTCCATTCCCGGAATCTTCCTCAATTCGCGGCTCAAAAACTCGGCTTGCTCGAATGACTGCCGTTCGAGCGCGGCGAAGTCCAGCCGGGCGTACTTCTCGGCGGCCAGATAAACGCCGACCATTTCCTCGCGTCCGACCTTGAGCGGACGGCCCAGAGAATTGGAGTGCGGGTTCGAGTTCAGTCTCGCCGCGTGAATCAGGTCTTTTCTTCCCGCCAGAATTCCGGAACACTGGGGGCCGCGCAGATGCTTGCCACCGCTGATACAGATGAGGTCTGTTCCCAGCGCCGCCAGCTTCCGAAGGTTGTCCCAAGGCGGCAGCATGTTAGCCGCGTCGACCATCACCGGGAAACCCGCCTTGCGCGCAATGCCCAGGCACTCGTCCAATGGGACGGGCGTCTCCCAAGCCCAGTCTCCGGTCGAACCCCCGAGGTAGAACATCATCGCGGTTTGTGGTCCCACCGCGTTGAGCATCTGCTCCTTGCTTTCAACCTCGATGAGCTTCACTCCCGTATTGCGCACGGCGTGGTCGTAATCATTGCGATGAACCTTCTGGATGACCACCTCAGTCTTCATTCCTCTGAGATCCGGCAGGCGACGAATCTTCTCCCCGTCCGAACCCGTCAGGCTTGCGCAAGTTCCGAGTGTAATCGCTCCGGCGGCACCGGTTGTCACCATCGCGTCTTCACTCCCGAGCAACCTGGCCAGCCTTTCTCCGATCTTGTCCTGCAGCTCGTCAAGAACGACAAAGTGCCGGGCTGCTTCGCTCATGGCCTCGTGCAGTTCGGGCCATTCTTTTGACGCCCCGATCGCCGTCACCGTTCCCCGGAAGTTCAACACTGGCCTGATGCCAAGGTCCTGATATATGTTGCGTTTGGAGCCGGCGGCTTCCGCCCGCCTCCAGGGCAGCCAGGAACCTGCCAGGCCTGCAAGCCCCAGCGACTTTAGCAAACTTCGTCGTCCAAGTTTCATAGACCCTCGATTCGAAGAGACAAACCTCCAGCTCGCGCGCTGTCAACGCGGCGCACGTCTGCGGGGTGTCGGGGGTGCAGTTCACTTTCTGGACAACGCTGACATGGTCGATCGGACGGGGTCTGCCAGTTAAGCTCATCCGCCGCCTGCATCGCGTGGAGCGGGGCCGTTGTGCCGGGCTGAGAAACGCTATGGCAGGGGTCATATAGCAGGGGTCAGGCCGCGGATCGGGAGTTCAGGGTTTTCCACCGGCAGTTTTGTCCTGCCGGCGGGCGATGAAAACGAGTCAGATTATGGCGGAACGCAGATGGCGTCCCAAGTTTCATGTCAGCGCCGAACCATCCGCCCAAACTCGAATGTATTCTGCGCACGATCTCACGATCCGCGGCATGACCCCCTGCGGCCCCTTGACCGCCTGCGGCCCCTCTGCGGCCCCAGACGAACGCTTTGGTCCGATTCCCCGAAGCTTGCTTCGGCTTGGTTGGCTGGAGGTAGGAACCTGCCCTCGGATCGAATGCCTCGGGGTTTTTCCCAAGGATGTTTGCACCGTCGATTATCCGGACGGCGGGTCGAAGGTCGGCCAGCCATGGTCGCCTCACGCCCGCACGATCACCGCACCCGCCGCGTTCAGGTCGCTGATTTCTATTTCCCCGTAGCCGAACTCCCGGAGAATTTCAGCCGTGTGCTGTCCGAGGAGCGGTGCAGGGCGGCCGGAGGAGTCACGACCACCAGAGAAGTGAATGGGCAGACCCAGGTTCTTGAACCGACCAGCCTGCGGGTGCTCGGTCTCCACAATCATTCCCCTCGCCTGCGTCTGGGGGTGTATGACCGCCTGGGACACATCGAGCACCGGGCCCACGGGCAACCCGACGGCATCGAACGCCTCCAACCATTCCGTCGTCGTGCGCTGGCTCAGCCGCGCCGTCATCAGCCGCACGAGCTCGTCGCGATGCTTCATCCGCCCGGCGTTGGTCTGAAAACGGAGATCGTTCGCAATTTCCGGCGCGTCGAGCACCTCCAGCAACCGCTCGTAGTTGCTCTGGTTCGCCGCGCCGATGTTGATCCAGCCGTCCCGCGAGCGAAAGGCCTGGTAGGGCGCACTGGTCGGATTCGCCGAACCCATCTTCGGCAGCACCGTGCCGTCGGCAAAATAGTTGGCCGCGTGCCAGTGCATCTGGTGCAGCCCGGCCTCGAACAGCGAGGTGTCCACCCACTGGCCCTCCCCAGTCCGCAATTTCGCCGCATAGGCCGCCGCGATGCCAAGCGCCGCGAGGATGCCGGCGTTGATGTCGGTGACGGGCGTGCCGGTCTTGATCGGCTCCTGGCCCTCGTGCCCGGTCGCACTCATCAGCCCGCACAGGCCCTGGGCGATGAGATCGAAGCCACCCTTGTCCTCGAGTGGTCCCGTCCGCCCGAAACCCGAGATCGAACAATAGATCAGCCCGGGGTTGGCCTTCTTCAGGTTCTCGTAGCCAAAGCCGAGCTTCTCCATCGTGCCGCGGCGGAAATTCTCCGTCAGGACGTCGGCCCTCGCCAGCAGCCGGGACAGCACCTCGCGGCCGCCCGGGGTCTTCAGGTTCAGGGCCACACCCCGTTTGTTCCGGTTGACGGTGAGAAACGAGGCCGACTCGCCGCACCGCAGAATCGGCGCGAACCGGCGGCTGTCATCGCCGTCGGGGCTCTTCTCGACCTTGATGACGTCCGCGCCCATGTCGGCCAGCATCATCCCGCAGATGGGGCCGGACATGATGTGCGCGAGCTCGACGACCCGCATCCCGGTAAGCGGTCCTGCCATGCTAGAAATTTGTCGGATTTGGCATGAGGGGGCGGAAATAACTCGAGCGGTTCGCCGCGAAACAAACGGTCCCGTTCGACAAATTCCTAAATCCGCCGCGACGCGGCGGACAATCGGCGATGGCCGCTGGAATTTGCAGCGCGGGGCGCTGTTCCAGGAGCCGGCCGGGGCGGGCCCCCGTCGTCGCCCCAGAATCTCCGACCGAACGACAAATGTTCATGGAAAGTCCGACGGGCGCCTAGCGCCCCACGAAATTCGGTTCGATCTTCTTCAGGAAGGACTCGTAGCCAATCCTGAAATCCTCGGTATCGAAGCACGCAAAGCCCTCGGCGATCTCGGCGTCAGTGAGCGGCGCCGGCTTCGCCAGCCGGCGGATGAACCGCTTGTGCCAGCGCGCGACCAGGGGCGCCGCAGCGGCGATTCTCCGCGCCGTCGCATAGGCCTCGTCCACGACCTGGGCGTCAGGCACGACGCGCGTCACGATTCCATTGCGCAGGGCCTCGGGCGCATCGCAAATCCGGCCTTCGAGGAGGATCTCCAGCGCCGTCGCCTTGCCCACCAAATCAAGCAGCGCCGAAATTTCCGGGTGCGCCATCACGAGCCCGAGCTTGTTAATCGGCGCTCCGAAGCGGCTCGACTCGCCGCAAATCCGCAGGTCGCACAACGCCGCGATCTCCAATCCCCCGCCCACGCAGATGCCCTGGATCAGGGCCACGATGGGATGCCGGCACTTCCGCAATTCTCCCAGCGTGCCATGCATCACGCGGCCATAGGCCCGCGCCTGGGCGCTGTTGGCGCGCTCCGTGGCAAATTCGCCGATGTCATTGCCCGGGGAAAACGATTTGGCCCCCGCACCACGCACGACGATGCAGCGCATGTCGTCGTCGGCGCTGAGCGCCGCCACGGCATCACCCAGTCCCTGCCACATCGGCTTGGTCAGCGCGTTCAGCTTGGCCGGCCGGTTCAAGGTGATGGTCGCGACGGGACCATCACGTTCGACCACGATTTCGGCGGGCAGCTTCGGTTGGTTCGGTGAACTCACGCGGCAGGAAAGTGTGCGGCCAAAGTGCGCATGGCCGTAATCCAAGGCAAGACGGTACGGAAGTCCGACCACCGGCATCTGGACCGGGCCAAGCAGCGGTCATGTTTTGGGGTTTGGGGTGAGCAGGGGTTTTCGCGCCAGCTTTGCATGCGGGCGACGGCTCCACGCGTGCACCTTCCGGCCCGTGCGCACACCGACCTCTCCCGTGCACTGCTGGAAGGCCGCCTTGGTCTTCTCGCGGGCGAAGATCGCGCTGCGGTAAACACCGCGACTTGTGCGCCTCAGACGGATTGATCACGTGGCAAATTCCGCCCTCGAACTCGAGACGCAAGCTGCGCGGCATGGCGCGCAGCGTTTAGCCTCGCCTCCAAGGCGTCAACCCCAAACCCCAAAACATGACCCCTGCTTGCCCGGTTTCGGCCGTTCGATGGGGCGCAGTTCGGCCGGCATGTAGTCTCCAGTCCAAATACAAAACGCATAGGGGGGCGTTCACCCCCGTCCGTCATTCAAGCGCTTGTTCAACCGGAGTCGTGTGACGGCTGCTGCGTCACACAACTCTCAGAGTTTGAGATTTCCCGCAGCAAGCCTGGAGGGTTCATATCGAATCAATAATGGCCAAAATCCTTCAGCCGGCGTTTCGTGACGCGGATTTCTTCATCAATCGCCAGCAATTTCTTTTCCTGGTTTGCGCGAGCGCGTTCATATTCTGCGAAAGGCCCGTCATTGCCGAGGATTCCTGTGTTGCGCGCATTCGCATTCATGAACCGGCGCACGCTCTCCCGTTCGTCAGCGAGCCGAACGAGTCTGGACCGCAGTCCAATGATGAGGACGTCCCGGAACGTAGCCCCGTGGATTTTGGCTCTCAGTGCGGATTCGATCGCTTCGCGACCCGTCGCCTCTCGATTCGCCATAATCTGCATTCGGAGATCCTGAAGCATACCATCAAATTCGCGCCACTCCTCGGTTCCAATTGAGTCGCTCGCGTCCATTCGCCATCGGTCATACCCTCCTGGCGCGGAACTCAAAATCGGCACGAACCGAGGGTCGCTGCGACTACACGCCGCCTGTGCGCACATCGTTGCGACGGCAAGCAGTCTTAAGAGGATGGGACAAAGCATTGTTGTTTTCGCCCAGCGCAGAGGTCAGCCGCGCGCGGACGAGCGCACCAGCCGTTTTTCGGGATGAAAAGGCCCGGTCGAACGGAAACGCGCCGTCCAGAATCGCAGGCCCGATCCGCGCGTTGGCTGTGGTGACTGTTGGGAG
>JACQWL010000323.1 GCA_016209255.1 Verrucomicrobiota bacterium | reverse complement strand
CTGCTCAAGAATGCGGAGATTGCGGCGCAGGGCATACTGCCGATGTGCCAGGACACCGGCACCGCGGCGATCGTCGCGAAAAAGGGCCAGCAGGTGTGGACCGGCGCGAACGACGCCGAGTGGATCTCGCAGGGCGTCTACGAGTGTTTCACGAAGGAAAACCTGCGCTATTCGCAAACCGCGCCGACCGACATGTGGCACGAGGTCAACACCGGCACCAACCTGCCCGCACAGATCGACATCTTTGCGACCGAAGGGGCGAAATATGAGTTCCTGTTCGTGGCCAAGGGCGGCGGCTCCGCGAACAAGATGTTTCTCTTTCAGGAGACGAAAGCGCTGCTCAATCCGAAAAGCTTCGAGAAGTTTGTGGCCGACAAGCTCCCGCTCCTCGGCACCGCGGCGTGCCCACCCTATCACCTCGTCTTCGTGGTCGGTGGCACGAGCGCCGAGGCGTGCATGAAGACGCTGAAGCTCGCGTCCGCCAAATACCTCGACGCGCTGCCCGCCACGGGGAACGAGCACGGCCGGGCGTTCCGCGATTTCGCGCTGGAGGAGAAGGTGCTCCAGATCGCGCGCTCGACCGGCATCGGCGCGCAGTTTGGCGGAAAGTATTTCGCCCTCGACGTGCGCGTCGTGCGCCTGCCCCGCCACGGGGCGAGCTGCCCCGTCGCGATGGGGGTCTCGTGCAGCGCCGACCGCAACATCAAGGCGAAGATCACGAAGGACGGGGTGTTCCTCGAAAAAATGGATCCGGCGCCGGGCCGTTTCATTCCCGCCGCGTTGCGCACCCTGAAGGACGAGCACATCGTCCGCATCGATCTCAGCCAACCGATGAAGGCCATCCTCGCCGAGCTGTCGAAATATCCGGTGACGACCCGCGTGTCGCTCAGCGGCCCGCTGATCGTCGCGCGCGATATCGCCCATGCGAAGCTCAAGGAGCGGCTCGACGCCGGCCAGGGCCTGCCGCAATACTTGAAGGATCACCCGGTGTATTACGCGGGCCCGGCGAAGACGCCGAAGGGTTATGCCTCGGGGTCGTTCGGCCCGACGACCGCCGGCCGGATGGACAGCTACGTCGACCTCTTCCAGTCCCACGGCGGCTCGATGGTGATGCTCGCCAAGGGCAATCGCAGCCCGCAGGTGACGAACGCCTGCCGGAAGCACGGCGGCTTTTATCTCGGCAGCATCGGCGGACCGGCGGCAATCCTCGCCAAGGAGAACATTCGCAAAGTCGAGGTGCTCGAGTATCCCGAGCTCGGAATGGAAGCGGTGTGGAAGATCGAGGTGGAGGATTTTCCCGCCTTCATCCTCGTGGACGACAAGGGCAACGATTTCTTCGTGGATGCCTGCGGGGCCTGCCTGCCCGCGAAGTCGTAGGGCCTGCGCTTGCGCAGCGCCGGGGCGAGCGAGGCGAGGCGCGAAGACGGCCCGCCGCACGCGGCGGCCCTACTCGCCGACGACGGTCACGACCAGCTGGCGCGTATGCGCCCTGCGTCGATGCTCCCACAGGAAGATTCCCTGCCACGTGCCAAGGAGCATGCGGCCGTCGGCAAAGGGTATGCATTCGCTCGTACGGGTGAGTGCCATCTTGATGTGGCTCGGCATGTCGTCGGGCCCCTCGGTCGTGTGCTCAAAGTGCGGATCGGACTCCGGCACCAGCCGGTTCAGCCACGCCTCGAGGTCGCGTTGGGCGGATGGATCGGCGTTCTCCATGATCACAAGCGAACAGCTCGTATGCTGGCAGAACACGACCGCAACTCCGCGGGCCAGACCGCTGCGCCCGATCTCGCGCGCCACCGCATCGGTGATTTCCTGCAAACCCTGGCCACGGGGGTGGATCGTGAGGGTGGCTTGGTGGAAAGGCATGGCGGATCTTTTTTATTCCTGCTCCCGGTCGTTATCCACGGCGTCGTCAGGTCTTGCGCCACCACCCGGAACAAAAGACCCCGCGCGAAGGCGGGGTCGGAAAATCCGCGGGGCGCGGGCGGACCTTAGAACCTCACCGAGAGACGATCGCCACGGCCACTGAAGCGCTGAATCTGATCGTAAAGGCGATCGTCGGGAAGATTTCTGGCGACGCGCTCGCCGGTCGGGGCGGGTGCTTCGGCGGACATCGACACCATCGCGGTAAGCATCTTCGTGCGGCGGGCATCGCGCGGCGTCATCATCTGCTGCAGCGGCTCGACTGCCGGGCGCGCCGGCAGCGCACGGGTCTCGAAGCCCCGCACCGCGCCGAGCAGGTTGCGGGCGATCATCGCCTCGGAGGCCGAGGCGCCGGCGAATTTCGCGTCAAGGTACCGGGTCGAAGACACGACATCGGCCGCAGCCACGCTCCCGGCATGGGACGCCGCGCTGAGCAGCAAGACGTGACGGAAGGCGGCGGCGGACGAGGTCGCTTCGGCACGCGGCGATTGATCAGCGGCATCGGGCGCGGTCGCTTCGGTCCGGACCAAAGACGATGTCGCCTCCGGAGCCAGGGACGGTGTCGCCACGCTTTCCGGGCGACCCATGACCGCGGCCGCGGCACCCGCCCCTGACGCCACCAGTTCCGGCGCGGCCGCAACGGAGGGAGCAGTGGCGCTCGGCTGGGATTCGCGAACGGCGAGGAAAGTGACCGCGAGAATGGCAGTGGCCCCGAGAGGAAGCCGGTAGCGCGAGACACCGGAAAACGCGTGCGACAGGCTGCGCCACCATGGGCGCTTCTCCACCAGCGCCGCGAGCTGTTTGGCCCGCAATTCGCGATCGAACTGCGTCCAAAATTCCGGCCCCGGGCGCTCGGCGCGCTTCAAACGGAGAATATCCTCAACGGTGACCGGGCGTTTGCTCATGGGCTTCATCGGCGCATATAGGGCTGCAATTCGCTTTGCAGCAGCTGCTTGGCATAGTGCAGGCGCGACCGCACGGTACCCACTGAACACGCCATGACCTCGGCGATTTCCTGATGAGTGAGGCCGTCAATTTCGAATAAAGTAACCACGGTACGATGCTTGATAGACAGCTTTTGCATCGCGTCGTTCAATTTTTCCTGAAGCTCGCGGACGTACGTATCGCGGTCTGCGCCCGTCTTATCCGTAAGCGCCGCAACGATTTCCTTTGCCACCGGTTCGTCGGAATTGATCCGATCGAGGCTGAAGAACGACCGCAGGCGGGACTTCCGGAGATGGCTGAGCGTGGAGTTGATCGCGATCCGGTAAAGCCACGTGAAAAACGAAGACTGGCCGCCGAAGCGTTGGATCGACTGGAATGCCTTGATGAAGGAATCCTGCGTCAGATCGGCGGCGTCCTCACGATTCGAGGTCAGATTGTAGATGATTCCGTAGACGCGCTCGCGATACTTCAGGATCAAGTGATCGAAGGCCGCGACGTCGCCCGCCTGCACCCGGCTCACGATCTCGCAATCCACGTCCGCCTCCTGGCGGCGCTCGGGCGACGCGACGAGCGTCTTGCCGAGAACTTTGGTCGCTTCGATCACACCCAAAAACAATCCCAACCGGATGACCGGTGCAACTCGAATTTGGCGCAAAACGAAAATCTCACTCGACCCCCTTCAGCCCCGCCAGCTGCGCCTCGAGGCCATCGCACAGGCCGAGCAACAGGGGCGTCGGCGCCTCGTTGGGCCACTCGCTCAGCGCGGCCCGGGACGCGGTGAGTTCGGCGTGCACCGATTCAGAGACCGCCGCGAACACGTTGTACTCCCGCATCTGCCGCAGGCGCAGCGCGAGTTGCGGCGGGCGCTGGCCGGTGACTTCGGCCGCCAGTGCGGCCGCCTCGGGGGGTGGCAGCCGCTCGGACAGCGCGAGGAGCGGCAGGGTCAGCTTGCCACTCGCAAGATCCGTACCGAGGGTCTTGCCGATGCGCGATTCCTCGCCAAAAAAATCGACGAGATCGTCGTAAATCTGGTACGCAATCCCGAGATGCCGGCCGAAACGGCTCGCGGCCTCGACATAGCCGGCGTCAAAACCGGCGAGCCGCGTGCCCAGGAAACAGGAGACGCGAAACAGCTCGGCGGTTTTCAGATCGACGATCCGCTGGTAGTCGGCGCGCGTGATGTTGATCGAGCCACGGCGCAGCGTCTGAACGATTTCGCCGGCACAGACCCGGCGCGTCGACTCGGACACGGCGGCACAAATTTCCGTCGTCGGGAATTGCGTCGCGAGATGCAGGGCATGCGCGAACAGCGCGTCGCCCAGCAGCACGGCGGCGGTCGGCCCGTATTCCCGCGAGGCGGTGCGCCGGTTGCGGCGGACATCGGCCTCATCCATGATGTCGTCATGCACCAGCGTCGCCAGATGTACGAGCTCGACGACGGCGGCGACGCGCAACAAGTCCGCCCGGGGTTCGCCGGCGCCACGCCATCCGCTCAGGAAAACAAGCGCCGGGCGGATGCGCTTGCCGGAGGTGTCGATGCAGTAATCCGCCATGGTCCGAATCTCCGGCTCGAAGGCGGCGAGTTGATCGTGCAAATAGCGATCGAGCTCCACCAGGTGCGGCGCGAGCAAGGCAAACACACCGGCAAAGGCGTGCGGATTCGCACGGGTGTCCGTCCCCCGCGCGGGCCGTTCGGCATGCTCGGGGCGGAAAGGCTGGGTGGTCGCGGCACTGCTCACGGCTGGCTGAAAGCTAGGTGGAAATTTGGAAATGACGACTCAATAGTCCAGGGATGAATCATCCTCTGCTCCTCGCCCTGTTCACCGCGGCCGGACTTTACGTCGGCCACCTCTGGCGTGCCGACCTGCGGGCCGCGCGGGCTCGGCGGCCAAATCCAAACGCCCTGCCCGGCGCGACCGACGCGCCCCGCCGGGCGGTGATCATCGCGATGGCCGGCGCGCTCGGGCTGCTGGCCGCGGAAACGATCGGCGAACATGCGCTCGGGCTGGCCGCGCAGCAGTCGAGGATGACATGGTTGTTCGGGCTGTACTCGGTCACCGCCGCGCCGATCATCGAGGAAGTGATTTTCCGCGGCTGGCTCGTGCTCGATGGCCCGGCCGACGGCAGCCGTCGGCGCGCAACGATGTGGGCGGCGGCGGTCGGAGCATCGCTCGGATTCGCGGCCCTGCATCCGTTCCTGTGGCGCTGGGACGATGCGGGGTTCGCGCTGACGCCCGGCGCGAAAGGCTGGTTCAGCACCGCCGTCGTGTTTGCCACGTCGCTCTGGCTTTACGTCGCGCGGCTCGCGCCCTGGAACCCCCGGCAATCGCTGCTGCCGTGTTTTGCCGGGCACGCGGCGAAGAATCTCGGAGTGGTCGCGATCAAGTCGGCCGCGGGATTCATGGACTGAGAATCCCAAAACGCCAAACGCTAGGAAAACCCCAAAGGACAGTCCGGCGGCGCGCCGTCGTGGCAGGGTCTGACTATTCGAGCGCCGAGACCAACATTTTGGCCGTAGTCGCTTGTGAACCAACCAATGCAGTTGAACCACAGAGACACGAAGACACAAAGAGACCCAATTCTAGACGGATTGTTCTTTGTGCCTCTGTAATACTATCCGTGAACATGTTGTTGTGCTGCATGCATCTTTTTTTTGCCAATCTTGTGTGCGGATTACCCGGACCAAGCGGAAGGGAACCGCTAATCTGCGCT
>JACQWL010000309.1 GCA_016209255.1 Verrucomicrobiota bacterium | reverse complement strand
TGTCTAAGCCGTAACGATTCAGTTGGCACGAGGTGGAACGCGACCTCCGGGCGCGTTTTTCCCTCGGACGCGGCTTCAACGGCGCCCGGAGGTCGCCGTCCACCTTTCAGTTCTCGTCGTTACGAGGGAAAAATACGTTCGACTGAATCGTTCCGGCTAAGGCACTGCCACGGGCCACCACTGGTAGACGAAGAAATAGATCAGCACACCGGTGACGCTGACGTAGTACCAGATGGGGAACGTCCATCTCGCCCAGGCGCGGTGGCGCACGAAGTTGCCGGTGATCGCGAAGTAGAAAGTTTGCGGCACGAGATAGGCGATTCCGGCCGCGAGAATGATGTGCGACGTGAGCATCGTGTAATAGAATCGGCGGATGAAGCCGGCGCCACCGAAGGGCGTGTGGACGCCGCCGATCAGGTATTTGTGCGAAACGTAGCCGATGAGAAACAGCGCGGACACCGCGAGCGCGCTGAGCATCGTGGCGCGGTGGGCCTCCTTGCGGCCGATTTTGATGAACACGAAGCCGACGGTGAGCAGCACGGTGGCAACGGCATTGAGCGTGGCGTTGATCGCGGGGATATCCTGGATGGTCATGGGGCGAGGAGCCGGTCGGCGACAAGGGCGCCGAGAACGAGCGGCAGATAAATGATCGAGCCGAAAAAAAGTTTGCGGGCGGCGAGATCGCGGCCGGCGGGTTTCAGGAACACGATCGCCCGGCACAAAAACCAGCCGCCGCAAGCCGCGGCCGCCAGACCATAGGCTTTGGTGGCGAGACCGAGGGCGACAGGCAGCAGGCTTACGATCACGAGGGCGACGGCGTTGACCAGCGACCACGCGGCGACGCGGCCTCCCGCTTCATCGCGCACCGGCAGCATGGGAAAATGCACCGCGGCATAGTCGCGCCGATACGTCCAGGCCACGGCCATGAAGTGCGGGATTTGCCAGAAATAGAGCACGGCAAAGAGAATCCAGCCGAGGGCCGACACGCGGCCCTCGCCAGCGGTCCAGCCGATGAGCGGCGGAAATGCGCCGGCGATCGCGCCGATCTCGGTGCTCCACACCGACCATTTCTTCGCCGGGGTATACCATCCGAGGTAGGCAACGATCGTGAGGAGCGTGAACAGCGCCGCGAGCACGTCGACTTTTGCGAACAGCAGGAACAGCGAGGCGATGCACATGAGCCACCCGAGCACGAACGCAGACCCCGTCGCCACCTTCCCCGTGGGGATGGGCCGGTCCGCCGTGCGTTTCATCTGCGCGTCGGTTTCGTGCTCCAGCCATTGGTTGAGCGCGGCGACCCCGCCCGCGGCGAGCGACGTGCCAAGGACGAGGAAGGCGAGCTTCTGTGGCTGGGACGGCGGGCGGGCGGCCAGATAACCGACCAGGGCCGTCAGCACCGACAGCAGGCTCAGCCGCGGCTTGGTCAGCTCCAGGTAGTCGCCAAATCTTGCCGGTGCCGGGAGAACCTCACTCATGGGTGGGATGGGCCCTCGATGGCGTCCCGATGGACCCGCCACGTCAGCCAGAACGTCACGGTGAACGTCAACGCGCCGACGACCACGTGGCCGGTCGTCACGTCAGCGCGCCGGAAGGTCGCGATGATTTCCATGCCGAGCAGAATCTGGAGCACGAGCAGGGAGAGAAGCGCCGAGGCGGCGGCGCGCATCCCGCGGGTGGAGTCGCGATGACGCCGGATGACGAAGGCGAAACCCGTCAGGGCCACGGCGAGCACGGCGGCCATGGCGCGATGGGCGAAGTGAATCGCAACGCGGAAATCCCAGGCGGCTGGCAGCCAGTGGCCCTCCGGGGTCGAGTAGGGAAACGTGCGGATGGCAAGCCCGGCGCCATTGTGGCGCATGATCACGGCGATGATAAGTTGAATCAGGAGCAGGAGGCAGCACGCGAGGGCGGCCTGGCGGACGAACGCATTGAAGGGGGCAGGGCGCTCGATCCACGATTTCGAGCAGCCGACCGCGACCGCGACGAGCAGGCAGACGTAGACTTGCGCGAGCACACCGTGGGGGATGCGCAGCATCTGGCCCAACGACATTTCAAAGCCGGGGACGTGGAGCGGATCGAACACGACCCGGGTGCCGCCGATGACGCCCTGCACGATGACGATGACGAGCGCCCACAGGCTGAGCTGGCGCAGCCAGGCGCGCGCTTCCGTGCGCCACAGCCACCCGGCGAGGCCGATCGTGATCAGGCCCATCATCGTGGCGCTCAGCCGGTGCGAATGCTCGGCAAACATGGAAAGGTTATCGAGCCATCCCTCGGGATTGACCGAACCGTTCGAGAGCGGCCAGTCGGGAAACGCCATCCCGGCGCCGATGCTCGTCGTGAAGGCCCCGAGCGTCACCAGGACGAAGACCCACGCGCTGCCAAGCGCGGCGAAAATCGCGAGCGCGGGCTTGTAGGCGGCAGTGCGGCGGGAGGTGGCAGCGAGGTCCATGAGCAGGGCGAACGATCAGCAGAAGGCGCGATGCTGCCGGCTGCAAACCCTTTGACAATTTTTTCCGCCGGCGAATCCGTAGTGCGATGCAATCGAAGGAGTGCTTTGTAACTCGGGGGAGCGCAGGCTCCGGCGCCGGCCGGCTGTCCGCTGGCAGGGCTGTATCCCTGCCGCCAACCTCCATTTTGACTGCGAACCGACGAATGCCAGGAGGTGGACGGCGACCTCCCGTCTTCGCCCTGCGGGCTTCGACGCGACTGATGTTTCGTGGCGCGCCGAAGCTCGCCGGAGGACGAGCAAGCCCTTGTCCGCCTTCGGCGGATTGGCGAAGGCGGCCGGGCGCCGTCTGGCCGCGTCTGCCGGACAAACGCGCCCGGATGCGCCGGAGGACGCACAGGGGCTTGTCCGCCTCCGGCGGATCGCGTTCCACCTCCAGCCAGCTGAATTGTTACGACCTGAGAATACCGGATTGGACGAGACTCCGCGGTGCCTTCAGGCTCTTCACTGGCCTGGCCGTGCTCGCGATCGCGACCGCCTGTTCGCGTTCCGATCCTACGGGCGCGACGGCGAACGCGACGCCGGGCGCGACCGCACCGGCGCCCAAGCGCGAACGCTATGTGTTGACCGGCGAAGTCATCTCAGTGGACGCCGCGGCCAAGACGGTCCGCGTGCGGCACGACGAGATCAAGGGTTACATGCCGGCGATGACGATGGATTTTTCCGTGTCGGACGCGGATGCGGCGGTGGCCAGGGCGGGGCGCCGAATCCGGGCCGAAATGGTTGCGACGACCGGCGACTATTATCGGCTGGAGAAGATCTGGCCGGACGACAAGGCGGCGGCCGATGCGGTCGCGGCCGGCGCGCTTCAGCTCCGGCAGGACACCCACAACCGCGGCAAGAGCGCGTATCGCGAGATTGGCGAGACCGTGCCGGACTTCGCGCTTTACGATCAGAGCGGTCGCGTCGTGCAAAGCGCGCGGTTTCGCGGCCGGCAGATCATGATCAATTTCATTTTCACCCGCTGCCCGGTGGTGACGATGTGCCCGGCGGCGACCGCGAAAATGATCGCGGTGCAGAAGCGCGCACGTGCGGCGGCCGTGCCGAACCTCGAACTGGTTTCCATCACGCTCGACCCGGCCTACGACACGCCCGGCGTGCTCAAGGAATATGCCGACGTGCGCGGGATTGACACGGCGAACTTCTCGTTCCTCACCGGCCCGGAGAGTGCGATCAAGGATTTGCTCACGCAGTTTGGCGTCATCGCGGAGTTCGAGGGCGAATTGCTGAAGCACACGCTCACGACGCTGCTGGTCGACGAGAACGGGAAAATCAGCCACCGGGCCGATGGCAGCGCGTGGGAGCCGAAGGATTTTGTGGTCCGGATGCGCCGATGAACACCGCGTCGAAAACCGCTCCCTTCCTGAGCACCGCCCAATGGCGGCAGTTGGGGTGGATTACGGCCGGGGCGGTGGCGATTTTCGCCGGATTCCGGCTGCTGCCAACCGGCACGAGCCTGAGCCACATGGATTTTCGCGCCGGAGCGAAGAACGCGATCGAATTCTGCGATCCGGCGAATCCGCAGTTCATCCCCGTGGTGGCGGTGCCGTCGCCGGTCGCGATGACGGTGTCCGGCGGCGAAAGTGCGCTCGTGGCCGGACGGCGGGCGCAGTTGCGCGTGACCCTGGCGACGCGGAGCGGCAAGCCAATCGGCCCGGAGGATCTCGTCTACGCGCACACCCGGAGGCTCCATCTGCTGCTGGTCGATGCGTCGCTGCAGGATTACCAGCACGTGCATCCGGAGCCCGGAGCGCGGCGGGGCGACTGGGAGTTTGCGTTCACGCCGCAGCTCGGCGGCGGCTATCGCGTGTTTGCCGATTTCACGCCTGCGGCCACGATGCGCGGGCTCTATGCGGCGGCAGATCTTCCGGGAGCGGGACGTGGGGCGGCGGTCGCGCCCGAGACCCGCGGCTCCGGGACGGTCGAGCGGGGCGGTTTGCGTTTCGAACTCAGGGCGGTGAAGTCGCCGGTGCGCGCGCGGGAGCCGGCGGATTTTCAATTCAGCGTTGAGCGCGTCGACGGTGCGCCGATCGCGCTCGAGCCAGTAATGGATGCGCTTGCGCACCTCGTGGCGTTCGACGCGGCGCGCAGCGGATTTGCCCACCTGCATCCGGCGCGGACCGACCTCGACGCGCGCACCGGCGCAACCCGCCCGGTCCTGAACTTCAAGATTACGATTCCAAAGCCCGGCCGCTATGTCATCTGGGCCCAGGTGCACCCGTCGGGCAGCGGTGAGATGTTCGTGCCCTTCTGGTTCGACGTGGCGCCGTGACGCAGCGGTTCGAGCGCAGAGACTGGGCCAACAACCTCCAGGCCGACGGCGAGCCGGTGGGCTGGACGAACGGCACCGCCCATGGCTTCTCCGCGGATGACTTCGCGCAACCGGACGCGCCGGAGTCGTCCTGAAAACCCGCCCGTTGACACCGGGGCGGCCGGAGGTTTATCTGGTCGCATCGTGAGAGTAATGCTCGATCCGCGACCGAGTAAACCCGCCCGCCCTCTCGAGTTATTTTTGATCCCTGTTTGCGGCGACTGCCCGTCCGAACTGGCGGGCACTCGTCTTCAGTCCAACCCCAAGAAAAAAAGCCCCAACCCCGGAAGCTCCGGAAAACCCCAGAAACCCATGAAGCGAAGAACTCTGATTACCCCGTTGACTGGCTGGCTCGTCCTGACATTGGCGCCGATCCACGCAGTGAACGCCGCGGACACGAGCGCCGCCGACGCAATGGTTCGGCAGAATGGAAACATCACCGGTCGCGTGATCAACGCGGCCACGACGACGGGACTCGAAGGCGCCGATGTGGCGCTGGAGGGCACGATCTATTCGGCGAGAACCGAGCGCGACGGCACGTACCAACTGCAGGCGCCGACGGGGAATTATACGCTGACGGTTTCATATACCGGACTGGATACGCAGAACATCCCGGTTTCGATCCAACCTGGAGCGACGGCACGGCAGGACGTCGGGCTGACGGCGGCCATCTACAAGCTGGGGGCGTTCGTCGTTTCGGGTGAACGCGAGGGCAAGGCCCTGGCGATCACACTGCAGCGGCAGGCGCCCAACGTCAAAAGCGTGGTGGCGGCCGACGCCTTGGGCGTGCTCAACGGCAATCCCGGGGAATTGTTGAAGCGGCTTCCGGGGGTGATGGGTTTGGATACGGGCGGCGAGACTCGCTTTGTTTCCATCCGCGGAATGGCTGCGGCGCTGAACACGGTCACCGTGGACGGCAACCGCATGGCGAATGCGGGGTCGGCGGGCACCAGTCGGGATTTTCAAATGCAGACCATGGTCTCCGAGGGGATCGAGCGGATGGAGGTGGTCAAGTCGCCGACGCCGGACATGGACGGCGACTCGATCGGCGGGGCGGTGAATTTTGTGAGTGCGACCGCCTTCGACCGCGCGGCGGGACGGCGGTTGAGTGGGGCTTGGGGAGCAACCAACCGGCCGGCGGACAAGCGCGACCAGAAGATTCACCAGGATTACTCCATCGCTTATTCGGAAGTCTTTTGGGGGAAGCTCGGGGTGACTCTAAATTACGGAAAGCACCAGCAGTTGTCGTCGATCAGTTCCGTGACCCGTCAGTACGAGCGGAAGGCCACCGATCCGGCCTACATCTATTCCTTCGCGCTAAACGATTTCACCAATCTGCGCACGCGCTGGGGCGGAAACCTGAGGCTGGATTACAAGATGAGCGAGCGGAGCAGATTTTTCTTCAACAGCACG
>JACQWL010000308.1 GCA_016209255.1 Verrucomicrobiota bacterium | reverse complement strand
GTCTTCGCACCCGATTGCGGGCTCAGCCAGACGGCGCGCTGGGCCGCGCAGCCGAAGCTGAAGAACATGGTCGCGGGCATCCGCATGGTGAAAAAGGAACTGGGGTTGTGAGGTGACGCCATGCAGCCAACGTTTGGTTTGACGGTGAACCGGCGGACGGCACGAGGTGGACGGCGACCTCCCGTCTTCGCCCTTCGGGCTACGACGTGGCTGTGGTCAAGTGGCGCGCCGAAGCCTTGGCGAAGGCGGCCGGGCGCCGTCTGGCCACGTTCGCCGGAAAAACGCGCCCGGAGGTCGCGTTCCACCTCGAGCCAATTCAGGTGTTACGGACTGCGTCGCGCTGCCAGACACCCGCCATGATTCAACCCGTACTCCAGGACGACGCTTTCCTTGCCGATGTCGCGTCGGCGCGGGCCGACGCGGCGTCGGGGCGGTTGTTCGTGTGGTGGCTGGGCCAGAGTGGATTTCTGCTCTGCCACGAGGGCGAGTGCCTGCTGTTCGATCCGTATCTCAGCGATGCGCTGACGCGCAAATACGCCGGCACGGACAAGCCGCACGTGCGCATGACGGCGCGGGTCACCGATCCGACCCGGCTCGATTTCGTGCGTGTGGTCACGTCGTCGCACACCCACACGGACCACTTCGACCCCGAGACGCTCGGTGCCATCTTCGCCGCGGCTGCGGACACGAAGCTGGTGCTGCCGGCGGCGAATGTCGGCGTCGCGACGCAGCGGCTGGGCGCGGCGGCAGGGGCGCGGCTCGTGCCGTTGGCCGACGGGGAACGCGCGACCGTGGGTGCGTATGGTTTCGAAGCGGTGCCGGCGGCACATGAGGAACGGTCGCCGGAGTTCGCAGGTTTCGTGGTGTCGGTGGGGCCCTTTCGAATCTACCACAGCGGCGACACGGTTCTCTTTCCCGGCTTGGAAGAACGGCTGCGGCCCTTGGCAGTCGATCTCGCGATTTTGCCGATCAACGGCCGCGCGCCGGAGCGCCGGGTCGCGGGCAATCTCAATGGCGTCGAGGCGGCCCGGCTCGCGTACGCCATCGGGGCGCGCTGGGTCGTGCCGTGCCACTACGAGATGTTCGAGTTCAACACCGCGCCGCCGGCGCCCTTCGCCGCCGAATGCGCACGGATCGGCCAGCACTGCGCCGTGCTCCGGGCGGGGGAGCGCTGGGTTTTGCCGGTCTGAATTGGAATCGTGCCGGTGATCTCCGGTTTACCCATGAAGCCACCTGCGCCGTGTGACGCGGTCATCGTTCCACGCGCGGCTCGGTCCAAACCGCCCAGGAGTTGTGCGGATGACCGAAACGGAAAGTGCGAATACGCCGCGGAGCCGGGCCGGCCACCGGCTCGCCGGACGCGCTGCCGCCGGGCAGTGTGGCATCATTCTACGGGGCTGATTCGAACCGCCGACAGGCTGGCCTTGTCGCGGGGACCGTCCACGAGCGAGACGGCGACGGTGTGTTTGCCCGGTGTTTTGAACATAAGCAGGCCGAACGGATAGGTGTGATAAACAGGGGACGAGTTTTGCTGGTTTTGGAGTTTGACGCCCTCGTCCGTCTCGATGCGCCAGACGAGCCGGCCTTCGCCTTTGTAGTTTAGCTCGAGACGATAGTCGCCCGCCTCGGCGACATCCACGGTCCAGGTCGCCTGGCCGCCGGGATTCCACTCGCTAACTTGGTTGGCGGCTTTCCATTCGCCGAACTTTTCCATCCAGCGGATTTCCTTTTTCGTGGCGTCCTTCACTTCGGCAAATTCGAGGAGAAAGTTGGTCGGCGTGTTGGGATGGAGGCCGAGGGTCTGGTCGACTTTGGGTGCGGCCCGCAATTTGACCGCGACAACAGACGCGGGATGATCCGGCGGTGCGGAGGGGAGTTGGAGTTCAGTCCACGTGCCGTGCTTTTTCCACGCGACGGACAAGAGTTTTCCGGCGGAGACCACGCCGGCGGAGACGATGTCAGTCTGGAGTCCCGGGAGGAAAAGCCGGCCGTGCGCCGGCCAGTCGAAGACGACAAGGTTGAGAGTATTGCCCTTTGTCGTAACGTCGCCCCACGGTTGCGCGTGGTCCCACGGCGAGGCCCCGGCGGAGTAGACGACTTGCGGATAGCGTTTGATCCATTCGCCCGCTTGGAGGAGATACTTCGTCGCCTGCGCGGGGATGCGGCCCTGCCCGTCGGGCCCGACGTTGAGCAAATAGGTGCCGCCGCGGCCGACGGTGGAGACGAGGCGGTGGAGGATCTCCCGCGTGTCCTTCCAATTCTGATCATACCACGCATAGGCCCACGAATCGTTGGTGGTGTCGCAGGTTTCCCAGAGACCCTCGAGGTTGCGCGGCGGGACTTCCATGTCGCCCTTGCTCACGTAGTCCCCGAGGCCGTGACCGACGCGGCTGCAAAGCAGCGCGCCGGGCTGCGTCTGGCGGACGAGATCGGCGAGTTGCACGACGTGGTCCTTCGGCATGTTGCCGGGCGTGTCGAACCAGACGAAGTTCAGCGGCCCATACTGCGTGCAGATTTCCTTCACCTGCGGTAAACATTTCTCGCGGAAATACTGTTCGAAGGAGGCGGGCGAGCCGTCGGCGTTCTGCTTCGGCCCGTTGTTGCCGCCCGGCGCGGTCCAGTCCTGGTTGTGCGAATAGTAGAAACCGAAACCCAATCCGCCCTCCCGACAGGCGGCGGCGAGTTCCTTCATCGGGTCGCGGCCAAACGGCGAGGCGTCGACGATGTTGAACGGGTGCGCCGACTTGAACATCGCAAAGCCGTCGTGGTGCTTCGAGGTGATGATGATCCACTTCATGCCGGCGGCCTTGGCGAAGCGGACGATTTCGCGGGCATCGAAGGCGGCCGGATTGAAGTCCCTGGCGAGCGCCATGTAGTCGGCCTCGGAGATTTTCATCTGTCGCTTGATCCATTCGCCGATGCCGTAGAACGTCTGGCCGCGCCACTGGCCGCCGAGGTGGGAATAGATGCCCCAGTGGATGAACATGCCGTAGTTGCCGTCGCGGAAGAGGGCGACGCGGTCGGACGACGTGATGCCGGACCCCGCCGGGGCGTCGCCCCACATCTGGGTCATGGAGAGCGCCGCCGCGGGTGCCGGGGCTCGAGTTGTCGCCACCCGCAGGTTTTCGGCGCCAGACAGAGTCGCGAACAGAGCGAGCGCCAACCGCGATGCGATCGAACGGGAAGTGGCCGTATTCATGGTACGTGGTGGCCGGGTCGATGCGGAAGCTGGAGAATGCGTCGCATGCGTGAATTAGGATTACGGCGCGCCGGCCTCCCAGCGCAGATTGCGAAATTCCGGCTTCAGCCCGTGCCATTCCGCCCCGACTTCCAGCCGCCGGTCCTGGCCGCCCTCCCGGACCGTGAGTCGATCTTTGGCGGCGAGGCGCAATTCCTTGATGCCCTTCCATCCGTCGAGCGAAGCGCCCGCGGCGTTACGGAAGTCGGAGGGGGCAAGGCTGATGCTCTGCCACGCCGCGCCGCCCGACAGGGCGACCTCGGCGGCGTAACCGTCGATGCCGACCACCAATTTGTTCGGCTGCGAGGAGCGGATATCGAGCGCGAGTTTCGCCGCGGGCGGAGCCTGCCACCGATCATCGTAGATCTTGTGGGTGCGGCGCGCCCAGTGGTCGGTCGATTCGTAGGTAAACCAGGCCTTCTCCCAGCCGTCCGCGAAGTCCTCGATCAGCAGGGATGGCTTCGCCGTCGCCTTGATCCCCGCAGCCTGCAGTTGATCCGGTGTGGCAACCAGCATGCGCGAGGAGAGCGCCAACTCCTTGGCCGTGTAGACGCCATAGTAATAGCCGGCTCCGGTGACGGGTCTTTCCAGGGGATAGTGCGCCGTTGCGTAGACCCAAAGCGGCTTGCCTGTCGTCGCCAGCGGCAAGCTCGCCCGCCACGTCCCGCCCGCCCGCGTCGCCCGGGCGTGATGCCAGAAGCGGGCAATCGTGTTTTCGCGGTCGTTCGGCTTGCCGTCCATCTGGCCTTGCTGGGTGTAGTAAACATCCACCGTCGCGACTGGGCGCGAGGTATCGGGAGTGACGGTGAAGGCCGGCACGGCGTCCGCTGTTTTCAGGTCCAACGTTGCCGTGGGCGTCTGCGGAAACGTGAATTCGCCGCGCAGGTGTTGGTCGAACCAGAGCAGACCGACGACCTGATATTCCGCCGTGTCCTGATGGTTGTGGTGCGCCGAACACGTCACGCGCCACTCGGCGCTGCGGATTTCCTGCAGCGCGGTTTGGAGGTCGTCGATGCGACCGTGAAAATCATTCGCGGGGCTGAGGAAAACAATCGGGCATGCGATGCGCTTCAAGCTCACGTCGTCGTTGATCGTTGCGCGATAGAGCGGATTCTCCTGCGGCCGATCGCTGAGTCCGCCGCAGGAGGGCGCTGCCGCTTTGACGCGAGAGTCCGCGGCCGTGGTCATGACGGTCAGCTTGCCGCCCATCGAGTGGCCGTAGACGCCGAGCCGTTGCGGATCCACTTCGGTTTGCGCCTCCAGAAACGTCAGGGCGCGCCGGGCGCCGAGCACACAGAGGAACCACGGATTGTTCCGGGGCGACTCTACGGCGTCCAGGGTCCACGGCGCCGCCGCGACGGACTGAAAGTTGTTTTTCTCGTTGCGGCACGGGGCGTGGTAGGCGTCGAGGGCGCCCCAGTCGGTCGTCAGCTTGTAGGCTGGATCGGAAGTCTTCCCCTGCCAGAACAGTGCGACGCCGTCCTTGTTGACGGTGTAGCCCGGCGCGCTGATCCGGCCGGCCCACGCGATCGAGATCGTCGCGTAACCGCGCTTGGCGTTGGTGAAGACGGCCCGGTAGTCGGCGTATTGTCCGCCGCCATGAATCTGGACCAGGCCCGGAAGTTTGGACTGGCCTTTGGGAAAGCCATATACGGCGGCCATCATGGCTTTCTGCCCCTTGAAGATGCCGATCCGATAACGGACGACCTGCATCACGACACCGTCTTCTTCCCAGGCTTTTAGCGTCTCGACGTCGAGCGGCTCGCGCCGCGGATCAAACTCGGCCCACAGCACTTCGACGGTGCGCGGAGCCTTGCCGTCGGTGAGCGGTCGAAGCGTCTCCTGCTCAGCACCGATGATCCGCACCGCAAGGGCGACCATCACGGCAAGGGTGAATCGCTTCTTCATGATTCTGAGTTGATGGTTCCGTGGCGCGGGGGATCGCTCCACCCCCAATCGTCGGCGAAGATGAAGACTATGTTGGGCCCAACTACCGGTGCAGCCGCCTTGGCAGACGCGGTCAAACACGCGACCATGAAGCAAACCAGCAGGCTCATTCGCGGTGAGAAATCCAGGTCCATTCCAGGCGAGTGAATAGCGGTGCGGGGCCGTTCCATGTGGGCGGCGGTTTAGCCGCGGCGCCCCGCTCGGTGAAATGCGCACAGATCCCGAACTGGTCCACCTCGCTCCACGATTGCAGCGGGCCGTCGGTCGAAACGAAGTCCGCGAGGCTGAGCGTGATGGATTGCCCGGTGCCCGCACCGGGGATTTCGCGCCCGCAGACAAAGGTCGCTTTCTTTCCGCGGTAGCTGCGCCATTCGTTTTGCTGGACGACGAAGCTGAGGCGGTTGGTCTTCGGCAGCTTGAGCGTGAGCTGCAGCTTTGCCCCATCGCGACCGCGCCAGAAAGGGTCGGTGAGCTTGCGCGTCCACGTCTGGAGATGCGCAGCGTTGCCGGCGTTGAGTTGATACCAGTCGCGCAGGCCGCGGGCGAAATCGTCGATCAAGGGGCCGGGTTCGGCCGTGGCGGCCACGTTTGCATCGTGCAGCTCTTTCGGGGTCACGCGGTGCAGGAGGCTGCTGAGACAAACCTCGCGCACCGGTTCACGGTAGCCCGGGAGCTGAACCATCGAGACGGGTTGCGGCAGCGTGTGATAGACGTTCGCGAAGGCAAAGAGCGGCGCGTCGAGCGTGTGCAGCGGCAGCTTCGCCGTGAAGACATCGCCTGCGCGCACCCCCTCGGCGCTGCGCCAGAAGCGGGCGCGCGGGTCGGGATCGATGCTGTAATAGATATCGCAGCGCGCGACGGGCCACGCCGGCTGCGGCGTGACGCGCAAGGAAGGGATGCGATCGCTCGTCTGGAGTGTGAGTTCGCTGGGCGGCGTTTCCGGCACGGCGGGTCCGCCCTTGAGGTAATGGTCGAGCCAAAGCGGCATGCCCACCGCAACCTCGGGCGTGAGCCGGTGATTCAAGTGCGGTGACCAGCAGTAGCGCGTGGGCTGCTGCGGGATGAGGGCGTTGGTGCGATAGACGTCGTCCATCCACCCGTGGAAATCGTTGGTGCCGCTGCGGTGCAGCACCGGGCAGCGGATGAGCGGAGCGTAGCTCTCGAAGCTCAGCGTGCGACGGAAGAGATCGACGTCGCCCTTGATCCGTTCCTGCTGCGCGCCGCCGCCGATGAACTCATGCGGCTGCCAGCGCCAGCCCTGCCCGCCCACGGCCGGCACCGCGACCTTCACACGATCGTCGCAGCCCGCTATATACATCGTGAGATTGCCGCCCATCGACAACCCGTGCACGCCGAGTCGCTGCGGATCGACCTCCGCCTGCCGCTCCAGGAATGTCAGCCCGCGGCGGCAGCCGAACGTAAGCAGATACCAGTTGTTGTTTTTCGGGTGCTCACGGTCTTCGAAAAACTGTTTCGGGCCCGGCTGGAGCGAATGGTAGCCCGGCACGTTGAGTTGCGACGGATCCACCGCGCCCCAGTCCGTGTTCGGATCGCCGGGCTGCGCGCCTTCGACGGAGTTGAACGGTGCTTGCCCGGCGGAGCCGCCCCAGTTCACCGACAGCGCGGCATAGCCGCGGGCGACGAGAAACTTGACCTCGTGCAGGAACGCCCGCTGCCCGCCCCCGTGGATGTGCATCACTCCGGGAAGCTTGGCGTTCGGTCTTTCCGGATACCCGTAAATGGCGGTCATGCGCGCGGAGCGGCCCTTGAACGTGCCCACCAGGAACCGCACGTGCCGGAAAACTCCGCCCTCCTCCTGCCATTCGCGGATGGCTTCGACCTCGAGCGGATCCTTGCGCGGGTCGAAGTCGGCCCACAGCTCATGGACGGACTGCGGCACCCGATCTGTCGTGTCGCCGAGCAACGCGCGGGCATCCAAGAGGACGAATGCGGACGCCGCGGCGCCGCGGCGCAGGAAAGCTCTGCGTCCGGTGCCCGCGGAACAATCAGAACGCATAGGTGGCGGTGAGGGTGAAATTGCGGGGGCGGCGCAGCTCATAGCGGATCGGGATGATGGCATCGGTGGTGCCGTAATAACCCTGCGAATCGTAGTCCGCAGCCACGACCCGCGAATCGTCCCAGTCGAGCGGATTCTCGATATTGAGTTGCAGCCTGAGGCTGCGGCCGTGCGCGAACCGGAATTGCCGGGAGACCATCAGCCCAAACTCCCAGTATTCCTCGCCCTTGATTGGCCGGGAAACGTCGATCACGGCCAGCGGGCGGCCGGCGGCGTTCAATTTGCGTTCGTAACCGATGGTGCTCGCGCTCCGCCAGCGGAAGTTGCTGCCGACGGCCACGCCCTTGAGCCAACCCTCGCGCTCGAACGTATGGGTGACCATTCCGTTGGCGGAGTATTTGCCGTTGCGGTTCGTCGTCCGCCCGGTCAGCGCCTGGTCGTCCTCCCAGGCCTGCTTCACGGCGGCGGCCTGGGTCTCAATGAAAGTGGCATCCGTCGCCGCCTTGGCCCGATCCGCGGCGCTGTTGGGATCGAGGTCGAAGGCGTTGGTGGCCTGGCCCGCAGCCACCTTACGCAGCTCGGTGACGAAGCGCGCGTAGGCGGGCAGACCCTCGAATGCGCTCGTCTGGTTCAAGTAGACGCCCAGGTCGGACACGTGCTGCCCAAGCACGTTCTTGTTCGAGCTGCCGCTGACATAGAACCGCCACCGCGGGTCGGGATTGAAGGTGGCGGCGAGTTCATAGCCGTCGGCCACGTAGTTCCACGTCGAGTCGAGGCCCTGCGTGTTCTCGACGCGGAGTGTGCCCACTGCCGGGAAGTTGCGGAAATGCGAGTCCCCAAGGGTTGCATAATTGTCGCGGAGGCGGGTCAGAATGCTGCGCACGCCGTTGGTGAAGCCGGCGGCGTTGCGCGTCTCGTTCTCCGCCACGGTTTCGAATCTGTTCAGCGAAATCGTCAGCTTGCCGTCAAAGGCGTAGGCGCGCAGGCCGTAGTCCTTCGTCTCGCCCCGCCGGTCGGGTATGGTCTGATTCAGGTAGTTCGTGCTGACGGCGCTCGTGTTTGGCGTAAAGTTGCTCGAGCGGCTGGCGGTCAGATCAAGCCAGGTGGCGGCGCGAAAGACGCCGCCGAAAGTCTTGTTTCTCGAGGTGGTCGTCTTGGTGGGCGCGGCGTTGATGGCGATCTGGCTCGCCGGATCGAAGTACTGCCGCAGTTGCTGGGTGGCCGATCCCGCGATCTCCGGATCTATCGTGCTCCGGGCGGCCGGGATGCCGTAGAGTTCCCACGCGTCGCGGCGGAATCCCGCGGTCGTGACGAGCCGGTTCTGGAAGAAGCGGCCGATCCACGCCAGGGAGAATGAATCGGTCTCGTTGCGCGTCTTCACCGCCTGGAGGAAGCGCCGGCGCGCAAAGTTGGCGGGGACGCTGTCGATGGTCGTGGCTCCGACGAGCGTGCGGTAGGAGTTGATCTCGTCGATCTTGCCCGAGAGATCGAACATGCTCGGCAGGGGATCGGGGATGCGGCCGTTGACGTAGTAGGCGCGCTGCCAGATCTGGTGATTGTTGTTCGTCATGTCGGCGGCGAAGCCGGCCAGGCCGGCGGTCGCCCGGTTGACCACGCGGTGATTGTCGAGTTCGTTCTCGGCCGTGTCGGACTGGTAGAGCGCGCTGAACGACTGGTTGCCGAGCCAGCGGTGGAGGCGGCTGAGGTCATACTCGTAGGAAAGGGTGGCCCGGAGCGAATTGGATTGGGTCAGCCCCAAGCGATCCTGTCCTCCTCCCTGCGACTCGCTGTAGGGAATCAGATAGCCGGGATTGAGCTGGCCGTTCGGCAGGTAGCGATCGACGTCGATGCTGATGATGTTCAGGGAATCGGTCGCGAGCAGCGTGCGGTCGCGCGCGAAGTTGCCCGCCAGTTCCAAATACAGGCTCTGGGCCAGCTTCTGTTCGACGAAGACGCTGGTCCAGCGGCCGGAGTTGCGCCGCGCGGGATTGTCCCATGTGCCGGGAAACAGATTCGCGTCACGGGGCAGTCCAAACAGATTCCACGGATCGGCATCCTTGAGGTTGAAGTTGCCGCCGGCGCTCGCTCCCGCCAGCAGTGAGTTCGCCAAGGAGGACGCCCAGCGGTAGTTGATCACGGGGTTGGCGAGGTTGAGCCCGACGACATACCGCATCGTCGGCGCGGTTTGTTGCCCGAGGGCCTGCGTGGGATCGAAGTCGTTTCGGGTGGTGATGAGTCCGCCGCCGGGTCGGGAAACCGGCCGGCCACTTGGGTCGAGAAAAGCGCGGCCCGCGGTCGTCCAGGCCGTGCCGCCGCTGACGAACTCGACCGTCGGCCGGCCGCTCGCGACCCAGCGCAGAGCGCCCGTGTCGAAAGGCAGGAGCAGCGGACTCTGGTTCAGGCCGGTCCGGTATTCCTCGTGGTTCACGACGATTTCGGAGTTCCCAAAGGGGCGGTAGCGGGCGCCCAGGGTCACCCGCCCCTGTTTTAGTCCTTCGTAGCGGCGGAATTCATGTTTTTCGCTCTTCAGGACATTGAGGCGAAACGCCAGCTTGTTGGGGACCACCGGCAGATTGGCGTCGAACGCCGCGCGCCAAGACCCCCACCGGTCGGTTTGGAGCGCGACGGTCGGCCGCCGCGCGGAGAAGTAGGCCCGCTTAATCGTCGAAACCGAGGCTCCGGCCGAGCCGCCGAGTCCGAACAGCATTGCGTTGGGGCCGCGGGCCAGGGTGATCTGCTCGACGTTGTAGATGTCGTTGCGCTCGAGGGCGGGGAAGAAATCGTGCGACGCGCTGGGCCCGGCCACGAATCCGCGCAGGGAGAACTGCTGGCCATTATTGAAGCGCATCGCGGTGCCGTTCAGGTTCGATTCGTTGTCTCCCTGAAAGGTGTCGACGCTTGGGGTGAAAATCAGCGCCTTATCGAACGACGTTACTCCGAGATCCGCGATGAACTCGGGTGACAGCACCGCGAGCGAGGCGCCCACGTCCCGCAGCGGTGTGCGGAGCCGTGTGCCGGAGAGCGTCTCGGCGGCAGCGTAGCCGTTGTCCTTGTCGGTGGAGACCTCGAACGGTGAGAGCACCACCGTCTCACTATTTGGAGCAGTGACTGGAGTTGTGGGCGGGACCGACGTGGCCGTCTGGGCGGTGGCGGCAGTGAGGCCGAGAACCAACATCATGCCGGTGAGAAACGAGCGCATTGCGGAGGATTTCATGACTGGGGTTTGGGTTAAGGGTTGGACAAGGCGTGCGCACACGTGGAAATGAACCATGAAGCGAACCGCGGCCGTCTCAACAACGGCTGCTTTCGCGTGAAACAGCGACCCACGGAGCGTACACCGAAAACGAATGTGGGCCTATCCTGTGTTTACAGGGTGGGTGAAAACCAGGGAGCACAAACTGGCAGCGGGATCGGCTAGACTGTTGGAACGGCGGCGCGTATCAGAGATCGATGCCCACCATGGCCACGCGATTTTTCATGATCTTGCTGGCGGGGTTCCTTGCCACGCTGGCCGTCGCGGCACCACTAGGAAAGCTATCCCTGAGCTCGCTGGAACAACGCCTGCAGGAAATCGACGGGCAGCTGGCACAACTGGCGAATTACAACTTGGGCGGCGGCATCGGGGCTATCGGCTCTCGTTCAAGTGGCTACGAAACCGCCCACCAGGCGGAGTGGATCGAAATCGAACTGGGCGACGCTGTTCCCCTCGATCAGGTCCTGCTGGTGCCCGCGATCCGGCGGGATGGCATAAACGGATTCCAAGCGGACGGCTTCCCCCAGGCCTTTCGGTTGCTGGCCGGAACCAGCAAGGACCGCACGGGAAAGGTCGTGGCCGAGTTTACGCGCCGCGATGGCCTGCTGCCTCGAATCGCCCCGGTGGTCATTCTCTGCCACGGTGTGATAGTCTCCTGGATACGCATTGAAGCCAAGATTCTTTCCCGGCGCGAGTTTGACTCGAAATATGTTTTCCAGTTCTCGGAGGTCCTGGCCTTCAGCGGCGAGGAGAATGTGGCCCTGCACAAGCCGGTCAAGTACCCCGCCCATCACGAACGAAACTCGGCCCCCGGCTGGCCGGATTCAGCGATGGTGGATGGATTTTTGCCATACCTGATGGCTGCGGCCAGCGGTAAGAAGAGCGTGGCCTACCTCAGCTCTTCGGAGATGGGTAACCATCCCACCCTGACCATTGATTTGGGCGCGAGTTATCCTCTCTCGCGTCTCCACCTCCATGCCGTTGACCAAAGCGACACGGTGCCGCAGGCCTTTGCCGGCGATATTGGCATCCCGCGGGTCCTCCGGGTTGAGGGGGCCAACGCGCCGGATTTCTCGGATGGCCAAGTGTTGCTCGAGTTGCACCACGACACCATCTACGACGTGGGGCCGATCCTGATCCAGACGTTCCCCGTCGTCACCTGTCGCTACGTGCGGTTGGCTGCCGTCAAACTAAACCACGACCCGCTCTACTGGTCGGGCCCCCCCCGGCTGGGCTTTGCCGAAATCGAACTGTTCTCGCGGGGCCAAAATGTCGCGCTGAATAAACCCGTCGCCGCCAGCTTCAAGGCCGAGGACCCCGTCCGCTCCCTCTCCAGCCTGACTGACGGTCGGAATTTCTACGGCACGATCCTGCCGATGCGCACCTGGTTGAACCAGCTCGCGCTGCGGCACGAACTGGAACGTGAGCGTCCGACGATCAGCGCGGAACTAAACCAGCGCTACGTCCGGCAGAAAGCCAACGTGACCCGATTGGGCGCGCTGGCTGCAGCGCTTGCCTTCGGGGTGGTTGTCATCGTCCTGGTCAACCGGATCCGCCAACAACGCGCGATCGAGCAAACCCGGAAGCGGATCGCGGCCGACCTGCACGACGAACTCGGGGCCGACCTCCACGCCATTGGCCTCCTCAGCGATCTCGCCCAGGTCGCTCTGACGGCGCCGGAAAGGCTGGGCGATCTCCTCCAACGTATGCGGTCGCTCAGCGAGCGCACCGGCAAGGCGGCGCGCCACTGCACCAACATGCTCGAAGCCAAGGATCTTTACGGCGATCTCGTGGACGACATGCGCCACGCCTCCAACCGCATCCTGGCGGACTTGGAACACGAAATCGAGTTTGAAGGTGAGACCAAGCTGCGCCAGCTCAATCCCCGGAAACGCGTGGACCTGCTGCTCTTCTACCAAGAAAGCCTCATCAATATCATTCGTCATTCCGGCGCCACCCGCGCCCACACCCGGCTGTCCGCCGCCGATGGGCAAATCTACCTCACGGTTTCTGACAATGGCCGCGGTCTTAATGGCCAGGTTCCGCCTTCCTTGAAACGCCGCGCTCGCCTGCTGGGTGCTGACGTTGAAGCCGGATCCTTAGGTTCGGATGGCGCCCGCATTGTTTTGCGGCTCAAGCGCCGCTGGTTTGGAATCCTGCAATGAAAAGCAAGATCCGCGTCATGCTGGTGGAGGATAATCCCCGCTACCGCGAAGTGATTGCCCTGGCCCTGAAACAAGGGCCGGGCATCCAACTGGCCAGCCAGTTTGGCACCGCCGAGATCGCCCTGCGCAGCCTGCGGGACAAGTCGAGCGGAGAGTTGCCCGAGCTCGTCCTGTTGGACCTGCGCCTGCCCGGCATGGACGGACTCGAGGCGCTGCCCCAATTTCTCTCCTCCGCCCCCGGGGCAAAGATCATGATCC
>JACQWL010000307.1 GCA_016209255.1 Verrucomicrobiota bacterium | reverse complement strand
TGTCGCCGCCGGCTACGGCGTCGCTGCGCTCAACAGTCTCAACCGCAGCACCGGGGCGTGGGCCGCCCAGACGGCGCTCACCAACAATCTCGACGCGCTCAACCACATCGCCGCCCTCGAGAAATTCGCCCGGGACGGCGTTCTCGCCGCCACCAAGCCCGTCTTTTTCCTCGGCATGGGGAACGGCGCCAATACCGCCGCCGGCTTCGCCGAGCTCCTCGTCCGTGCGACACCGGCGCGCCCCGTGAAAGGCGCAGTGCTCTATTGCAGCCCTGGCAATGAGACGCTCTCCGTCGTGTCCCGCGTCCCCCAGTTTATCGCGCTCGCCGACAACGACGAAGACATCGGCGCGGCCGGCCTCACGACCGCCCGTGCCAACGCGCAGATCATGGTGGGCCGCGGCATCGCCACGGTCAACGCCACCAATATGGTCTCGCCCGTACACCAAGGCCGCTTCCGCGCGCTCGGAGTCAACTCCGCGACGTTCACCGCGGCCGACGCGCAGGCGATCTGGACCGCGCTCAAAAACGCCGGCCTCTTCGACACGAACAACTATCTCAAGTCCATTCCCACCACCGCCGCGCTCACCGCCGCCCTCCCCTCCGCCTACCAGGCGCGCGCCACCGATGTCGCCGCGCAGCTCGGCGTCGCCTTTGCCGCCCGGGTTTTCTTCAGCGACTTCAACGCCCGCGTGATCAATTTCCTCAACGCCCGCGTCGCTGACACGCCCGGACCCACGCCCGGCCGGCTGGTGAATCTCTCAACGCTCACGAAGATCGCCTTCGTCGGCGACACGTTCGCGCTGGGCTTCAACATTTCCGGCCCGCTAAAGGCGACGTTGCTCATCCGCGGCATCGGTCCCGGGCTCGCGCAATTCGGTCTCGCCGGCGCTCTCACGGCGCCGCGGCTCGAGGTCAACCAGGGCGCCACCGTCATCGCCGCCAACGAAGGCTGGGACAAGGCCGGCACCGCCGCGGAAATCACGAGCGCGGCCGCTGCGGTCGGCGCGTTTGCACTCGCGCCCGGGGCCCCCGACACCGCCGTCCTCCTCTCGCTCGACCCCGGCACCTACACCGTGATGATCCAAGGCCTGAACGGCGCCTCGGGCGACGTGCTCGCGGAGATCTACGACATCAGCCGGAACGGCACGCGGCTCACCAATCTCTCGACGCTCGCGAAGATCACCGCGGAAGGGGAATTCCTCGTGCCCGGCATCGTCGTGGCCGGCGCCAGTCCGCGCACGCTCGTGGTGCGCGCCGTCGGGCCGGGCCTCACCGACTTCGGCATCACGGACGGATATCTCGGCGATCCGCGCATCTCGATCCTGAACGGCAGCGGGCAGACCGTCGCCACGAATAACAACTGGGCGCAAGGCGGCGCCACTGGGGGCGCGCTCGCGCTCAATGCCGCGTTTCCCGCCGTGGGCGCGTTCCCGCTCAAGGCCACCAACAGCGATGCCGCGCTCGTCAACGCGCTCGCGCCCGGCAGCTACACGTTGCAGGCCGGCGCCGCCGTGCTCCCCGTGGCGAATCCCAATGCGCCGCAGCCGCCCGTAAACCCGGTTGTGCCCAGCCAGATCGGCACAGTTTTGGTGGAAGTGTATGAGCTGAACTGAGTGCGAGTGACGCCGAGTGGCGCCGGCAAGCGTGGATTTCTGAGCCGGAAACGCCGAGCCTTGCTACGGCCTCTCGACGATCACCACGCCCTCCATCATGGGGTGAAAAGCGCACGCATAGCGGATCGTACCTTCATGTTTCGGCGCGAATCTCCATTCGCCGCCACTCTGCAGAATCCCCGAATCGAAGGCCTTGCCAGTCTTCGCGGTGGCAGTGTGCGGAACGAGGTCGCGGTTCTTAAACACCACCACATCGCCCGCGCGAACATGGATTACGTCCGGCGAAAACTTCATGTTCTCGATCGAGACGACGTGCGTCCTCGCATCCGCTCCCGCCCCGGCCGATGCCAGGACGCCCACGAAGGTCGCGACCAGCGCGATGACCGGAAAGACGATGCTGATCGGTCTCATCTCGGGGCTTCAGTTATTTGTAGCTCGCCTGGAGGTGCCTGGCGTGGCCGAGATGTTCCACGAATGCCGGCCGCACCTTGATGAGGAGCGCCTTCAGCTCGCTATTGCTTGCGTTCGGGATGAGCGCGGTGTCGAGCGCCCGGATCACCTGCTCGTGGTAGGCGACCTCATGATCGATATACGCCCGGTCGAGTGCCTTGCCCTTCAACGCCCGCAACTGGGCGAGGTTGTTGTCGCCGCCGTCCTTGAGCGAACGGCTGGTTTCATTTTCCTCCGGCGTGACCCGGAGCTTCGTCACCAGATCGACCGCGCTTTTATTCACGGCCGAATGATCCGTGACCATCGTGGCCGCAAATCTCGTGACGTCGGGGTTCTTGGTTTTTGCGACAACATACTGGCCGGCATCGATGTCGACCTGGTTGGCCACCACGACGATCGCGGCGATCTGGGCGTCGTTCAACGTCTGTTGGGCGTAGATCGGTAGCGAGGCGAGGCTCGCGGACAGGAGGAGAGGAACAATGATTTTCATGGGATTGGTTATGGATTCATGCGATTGGATGCGCGCCGCCGCGCCAGGTTACAAATGACGGTGGCCGGCACCGTCCGGCGGCACGATCGAGGCGCGCGGGTGGCGATGGCGCAGCATGAGGCACTCGTTGACCATCAGGCCCGTGAGCCAGTTGGAGAACAACGCGCGGCTTTGAAACCGGCCGAGCTGGAAGAATGCCTTCAAGTAGGCGTTCCGCATCGCTTCCTCCGTTTTTGCGGGATCGCGGAGCAACGCCATGCCCATCCGGTGCAGCCGTGGGTTATAACGACGGACGATGGTTTCGAACCCGTCGCGATTGTCGCCAAGGACAACGTTGACCACATCGAGATCGTCGAGGTTGATCAGCGGCCGCGACAACTCCCGCGCTGAGGGGTTAGCAAGTGCTGGCGAGTGCGTGGCAATCGTTGGACGCGCGCCCACGCGATTGGGTAGGGGGTGATCCTGTCTTCGGACCGCGGCTGCCGTGCGCGCCGTCATAGCGATTTGAGGTATTGAATCAGATCGTTTTGCTCCGAGTTGTTTAGATCGAATCGTAGCACCGGCTTATAGTGATCGATTACCACGGCGTAGTCCTTGAACCGGCCGTCGTGGTAGAACCCGCCTTTTTCGCGGGCGAACAGTCCTTTCAGCGGCGTGGTGCGATAGGCGCCAGTCGGTGAGCGGTCCGCGTGGAAATTGTCGATCCCGATCTCCGCGCCTACGTGCAACGGGTGGCCCGGGTCGGAATAGAGGGGCGGGACATGGCAGGTCGCACACATCGCCTTGCCGTTGAAGACGGCCCGGCCGCGGGCGGCGGCGGCATCGAAGGAGTCCTTTGGCGGCGTCGGTGCGGGAATCGAGAGCTGATAATAGTGCAGCGCGGGCAGTTTCGAAGTCACGAGATCTTGCGCGGGACGGATGTTGGCGCCGTTGGTCCGCACCGACACGGGAAACTTGCCCGCGTCCAAGAGCCGCGGGTCGAAGAAGGTCCCTTGGCCGTGCATCTGCGTGACCGCGACATACGCATTCCAATACGGAATGCTGCCCCAACCCGTGTAGGTGGCGAGGTTTTGCCCGGCGAGCCCGAAGATCGCCGGGAGCACGGTCGCCGCCGGGCGACCGTCGGGCTGAAACGCTTTGCCGTCCTTGTTGAGTTCGGCGTCGTATTTTCCGGGGCCCCAGCTTCGGAGTACGCTGCGAATCGTGCCCTCGTCCAACTGAAGCGCGTCGGCAAATGGCTTAAGGCTCGGCGCCAGTGCGACGATGGCGCCCACATTGAGATCGCGATTCGGCCATCCATCCAGCCGGCGGCCAATCCCTTTGGCGAACGAGTCGTCAACCGTCGAATGGCACAGCGCGCAGGTGAGCCCGATGGATTTTATCTGCCCGCCCTCCACCATGGCCTTGACGCCGACGACCGAATCCAGCGTCAGCAGCGCGATCGTCGTCTCCGGTTTTTCCAGATCGACCTGCCCGGCTTTGACGGCGTCGATTACCGCCTGCGGCAGCCGCGCGACGTCGACTTTCAACCCGACGGCCAGGGCCTGCGTCGCCGGCAAGCCCGCGCCCACGCCGCCGTGCCTCTCCCCGATGATGGCCTGGTGCAGCCGCAATCGGTCGCCCCAAAACACTTCGTTGCCGAACGTGTCGTCGCGGAAGATTCGCCGGCCTTCAAGCAGGAAGGGGCTTGCGTTGTCCCTGATGTCATCGGGTAGTTTTTCGGTTTCGAGATCGTAAACCTCCACGAGGGCGACGCCCGTCGTGTTGTTCACGCCGGAGACTTGAATGGTGTAGGTGCCGGCGCCAAGGGTCGCGAGCAGCGCGCTGTCAAGGCTGCCCTCGGCAAAAGGAAAAGCTCCTACCCGCAACGCCGCGGTCCGGATCTCGGGGGCGTTGGGGGCGGTGTTCCACGCCGTGTTGCTAGCCACGATTTGCGCACCCGAAAACAGCGTGATGGCCGGCGCGACGAGCGATCCGGCGACGCCGAACTGCGCGAGGCCCGGTCCCACGGCCCGGATCAGCACGGACTTCGGCGCGCCCGGGCCGATCACAAGGGCGTTCAAGAACACGTCGGTTCCCGTGCCGACACGCGCCCGTCCGGAGAAATTGATCACGCGCCCGACATCGCCCGGGTCGATGGCGGTGGCTTCCGCTGCATCTGCGGCGGAAGCGGCCAGTGCGAGCCAGCCGGCGAGAAGCGCGAGAGCGCCGACCATCGGGCGGCGCTTTTTCAATGAAGACGTTGATGCTATATTCATCGTGAGCTGGGTTTTTATTTTGGATCCCGGTTTTCACGGGAGGTGAAGATGCGCGTAGATCCGTCGTTCACTTTTCTTGGATGCGGCGCGGACCGTCGGGTTACATCGTCCGTTCGAGAGCCGTCGCGACCCACGTGCGGGCCTCGCGTCCTGAGCGTCCGGCGCCGCAGCGATTCGCCCTGCGGTACCGGGCAAAGCTTAGCAGACCAGCGATCGGAAATCGTCGAAATCCGCGGTGAAGCCTCCCGGCAATCCTTTGCAGATCACGCTGACGGCGTCGTGCGAGTGGAGGGACTCGAGATGGGAACACACAACCTGGAAGTCATGGATGCGTTCGTCTCCATCCAGCTCTTTGTAGAGCAGCCGTGCAGCGTCCTCGACGAATTTGAGGTGGGCGCCATTGAGCTCGGCGAAAGCCTGTTCGTCTTCGCGTTTCACCATGACCTGGGTTTCAGTCTTGAGCGCATCCGAACAGCGTTGCTGTAAATCTTCGATGTTCAGCGACGCGTTTGGGGCCACCTCCACCCGCAGGCGTGCCTTGGAGCGCTGGCTGTGCGGCACACTGTAGACATCCCGTTCGCTGCGAGCGTGCTCGGCGAGTTCGGCGCTGCAAGGGCAGGTCGATGCATAGACATAGTCGAATCCGATGAACTTCCGAAACACGCCGGCGGCGTCCACCCGGCCCTCGAACGACACCTTGTAGAACTGGTAGCCCTGGAGGCCGCTGCGCAGCGCGCGCTGCAACCGCGGAAAGGAAAAGGTGAGCTTCAGCCGTGCGCCCGTCGTGCCGGTTTGCCGCTGGCACTCGCCGAGAATGCGCTCCAGCGCGCTGACGGTAATCACCTCGTTCTGGTGCGCATAGAACGATCGCACAATCCGGCCCATGTGAATTCCCCGGAGATTGGCCGCCAGCGAAACTGTGGCCGTCACGCTGGTTTCGAGCATGACCGTTTCGCCGGACGCGGTTCGAAATCGCAACGGCAGCCTGAAATTGGAGACACCGACTTGCTGGATCCCCACCGGCTGGCCCGGGATCGGATCCACGGCCTCCAGCATATCAGGAAGCCGGGCGCGATAGGCCGCGGTCGGCTGGAAGCCCGCATCATAGTGTCGCTCGAGTCGCGGGGCGATGCCGGTGGCGGTGCAGTGGAGGAACATGGCCTTGGTGTCGTTCATAGTATTCGTGTGGACCCGGCCGCGACGGGTGCGTTGATTCGCCTCGGAGTCGCCGTCCCGGCAGGAGTCGTCGCATTGGATGCGAGCGCCGCGCCTCCGTTACAAAATACGTCGGGAACACGTGCGGGCTGACGGCTTGCGTATTTCGGCAAGGCAGCGAATAAGGGTAAAATGATCCCTGTGCCGCGCGGCCTGTAACCTCCCGTCCGCACCGGCATCCAATCCAACATGCACTCATCCATGCGCGTTCCTTCCAGTGACCCGGACCCGAGTCCCACGATCGAGATCAGCGATCTTGACGCGGTCAGCGACGTCATCCGTGGCAACCGCGAGATGTTCGAGATCATCGTCCGCCGTTACAACCCGCAGCTCTACCGGGTCGGCATGGCTTATCTCCGCAACCATGCCCAGACGGAGGATGCCATGCAGAACGCTTACATGAAATGCTTCCTGAATCTCAGCCGCTTTCAGCGCCACGCGGCATTCGCCACCTGGCTCACCCGCATCATGATCAACGAGTGCCTCATGCTGCTCCGCCGACAGAAGAGAACCCCGATCGAATCGCTGGATGCTCCCGGCTACGACGGCGGGCCTGAACCGATCGCACCGGCCACCGATGATACCCTTAGCGCAAAAGAAATGAAAGCACTGCTCGAACAAAGCATCAATGCCCTGCCGCGGGCGCATCGCGCCGTATACATGCTCCGTGAAGTTCAGCAGCTCACGACCGCTGAAACCGCTGCCTGCCTCGGCATTTCGCCCGAAAACGTGAAGGTGTCGCTGCATCGCGCGCGCGAACGCCTGAAAGCGGAACTGCTCAAGACGGCCGCGGGAATGGAGCTGTTCGACTATACCGCTGTCTTCTGCGATCCCATGACGGAACGAGTTATGCGCGCCGTGCTCGCCGTAAAGTAGGCGCAGACCGGACTTGGGCGCGAGCCGGCGGCGACGGCGCGTCGGCTGAACTGAGTGCGGGTGACGCCAGGTAGCACAACTGGTTCGAATCAGCCCAGGGTCGTCAGCGCAGTGGCATGGGTCTGCCGACCCCTGGTTTTCGGATTCACGGATCAGGAGACCCGCGCCACTTTGTCAGCCCGCGCCGCCCGCCGCCCCCGCCGCCAGCGCAGGGCCAGCGGCGACAGCCAGACGAGGAGGGTGGCGACGCCCAACGTGCCTGCGATGGGGCGCCCGAAGAACGCCCCGGGCGCGCCATCCGCCTTGATCATCGAGGTGACGAAGTTCTGCTCCAGCATTCCGCCGAGGACCAGGCCGAGGATCGTCGGCGCGATCGGAAAACGGTTCGCCTCCATGAACCAGGCCAGCAGGCCGAACGCGAGCATCACGCCCACGTCGAAGATCGAATTGTTGATCGCGAAGGCGCCCACCACGCAAAACAGCAGGATGACCGGCATAAGCACATTGCGCGGCACCCGCAGCACGTTCTTCGCCGCCTTGATCGCCATCCAGCCCAGCGGCAGCATCAGCAGATTCGCGAGGAAAAAGATGATGAACACCGCGTAGATGTTCTGCGGATTCTCGATGAAAATCGTCGGGCCGGGATTCATGCCCTTGAGGTACAGCACGCCGATCACGATGGCGGTGATCGAGTCGCCCGGCACGCCGAACACGAGCGCCGGAATCCACGCGGCGGAGAGCGCACTGTTGTTTGCCGAGCCGGCCTCGATCACGCCCTCCACGTGACCCGTCCCGTATTTTTCGGGGGTCTTGGAAAAACGCTTCGAAAGCCCGTAGGAAATCCACGCGGCAATATCCGCGCCCGCCCCGGGCAGCGCCCCCACCACCGTGCCAAGCGCGCTGCCCCGCAGCGCCGCCAGCGGATATTTTCTGAGCAGGGCGCCCTGCCCCCGGAAAATCCGTCCGATTCCCTGCTTTGGCACCTCGAGCGGCACATCCCTCGTCACCGCATACCGGATCACCTCCGACACCGCGAACATGCCGATCATCACGGGCGTGAGCTGAAACCCGCTCATCAGTTCGTCGGACCCGAAGGTGAACCGCGGATACGCCGCCGGATTCTCGAATCCGACGGTGGCGATCAACAGGCCGATCAACAGCGAGGCCAGTCCCTTCAACGGCCGGCCGGGCGCGATGAAAACCGCGCAGGTCAGGCCCAGCGTCACCAGCCAGAAGTACTCGAACGAGCTGAACTTGAGCGCGACCTCGGCCAGTGCCGGTGCGGTGGTCACCAGCACGACGGTCCCGAACAGTCCGCCGATCGCGGAGAATACCAGGCCGGCGCCGAGCATCGTCTCGGCCTCGCCGTTGCGCGTCATCGCGTAGGCCTCGTCGCAGTACGCCGCGGAGGCCGGCGTGCCGGGAATCCGCAGCAAGGCGCCCGGAATGTCTCCGGCAAATATCGCCATCGCTGTCGCTGTCACCATGGCGGCGATGGCCGGCAGCGGCGGCAGGTTGAAGGTCACCGGCACCAGCAACGCCACCGCCATGGTCGCAGTCAGGCCCGGCATCGCTCCCACGAACAGCCCGAACAGCGCCGAACCCAGCACCACCCCCAGCACGAGCGGATCGCAAACCAGGCGGAAGGCCTCGAGCACATGCTGCATCACCAGGCGAACCGTTCCAGCCAGCCCCACGGCAATGGCACCCGCAGCAGCGTGTAGAATCCGAAGTGCAGAGCCAGGGTCACCGCCGCCGCGACCGGTGCAATCCACCGGCGGCGGACCCCGAACGAAAAGAACAACCCCGCGAGGAAGACAAAGCCGGTGATGAAGAATCCGAGGGTATCCACCGCGAGGGCGTAAAAAACCAGGGCGCCGACCACCAGGGCGAAGTTGAAGACCATCCGCGGACGGCCCACCCAGTCGTCCATCTCCACCCACGCTGGCCCGCCCGCGCGCCGGCCGGAGCGCACCAGGGCCACGCCGCAGAACGCAAGCCCGCCGCCGATAATCTGGGGAAACAGCGCCGGCCCGATGTTCTGCCCCGGCATCGGCGGAAACGTCAGGGCGCAGGCCACGATCGTCAGGCCGAGAATCAGCATCAGCCATCCGGAAAGCGTGTCGTTCAGCCTCATGGGTTCAGGGGTTGGTCGCGCGATTCGAACAAATGAACTTCCGATCGCCGGGTGTAGGAGCCTGCTTGCAGGCGATACCCGGCGCGCACCGAAAGACACCGTCTCGAATCGCCTGCAAGCAGGCTCCCACCGCACGCTGCGGGGAGGTCATTGGCGAGAATCCACTCATCGCAACTGCACTCACTTCGCCAGTCCGACCGCCTTCATCACGCTCCCCAGCTGTTCATCCGCTTTCGCCATGTAGGCGGCGAACTCGTCGGGGCCCGCCCAGCGCAGGCCGAAGCCACGCTGGTGCATGAAATCCTCGTACTCTTTGCTTTCATACGCCTTCCTTACCGCCGCCTGCAGCCTCGCCTCGATCGCCTTGGGCAGGTTCCTCGGTGCGCCGATGCCGCGCCACGCACCCATGGTCCAGCGCGTGCCGATCGCCTGCACGCCGGTCGGGACATTCGGATAAAGGCGGGAGGGCTTTTCGTCGAGAATCACGAGGCTCTTCACCTTGCCGGCGTCGATCAACGACCGCCCTTCGGGATGCGAACCCGGCACGAGATCCACGCCGCCGGCCACGAGGTCGAGCAACCCGGCCGCGTTGCTGTTGCTCGGCACCCAGACGACGGCGCCCGGTGGAATCCTCTGCTCATGCAACAACCCGCAAAGCGAAACATGCCAGATGCCACCCTGCGCGGTGCCCGACGCCTTGAGTTTGCCGGGATGGGCGCGGATTGCGTTCAACAGCTCTCCCAAACCGGCGTACGGCGAATCCGGGCGCACCTGGATGGCGGTCGGATCGAAATTGATCAGGCCCAGCGGAGTGAACGACGCCCCGCTCAGCCGCGTCAGCCCCTGGTGATGCATCATCGCGATCTCAACGGTGAGAACCCCGATCGTATAGCCATCCGGGCGCGCACCGGCGATCGCGGAGTGGCCGACGACGCCACTGCCACCGGTCCGGTTGACCACGTTCACCGGTTTGCCGAGGTCGCGCTCCAACAGTAACGCGAAGATGCGACCGACGGAGTCCGTGCCTCCGCCCGCGCCCCACGGCACGACGAACGTGATCGGTCGCACGGGATAATCGGCCGCGCCCGCCACGGGCGCGATCAGCGCAAACCATGACAGCAACATCGCGGCGAAGGATCGGCACATCATGATTTCCCGGAAAGTGGGAACGTCGTCACCAGAGTCCATCAAATAAGTTTTTCGGGCAAAAACTGCTTGGAAGCCACCGTTGACCGCGGGGAGAAGACGGCGAGATCCTCGCTGGCCACCGCGCGAGGTCAGAAGGAAATTACCTCGGTCCGAAACGTCGCTTCGTATGGCGGCATCATGAACAGCACCGGCTGGACACGACGCAGGATGCTCCTTGGCACCACTGCATGGGTCGCGGCCAAAACGGTGCAGGCGGCAAATGTTCCGACGCGCAAAGCGGCAATCATCGGCCACACCAGGGCGGGAGACTACGGACACGGCATGCAACGCATCGAGTTTCCGCTCGCGAAGCGGAGCCATCCGCTCATCGCCAGTTGACCGCCCGCGGCTTCAGGATCCGGCGACTTGATTGGGTGAAAATGAAACCGCGGCGGAATCCCGCCCTGGCGGGAATACTACCCGAACCACGTTGATCAGACCTTCGGCAGCTCGAAGCCATTTCGGTGCACGCGGCCAATCAACGCATTGGCGGCGGCGGCGTCGAAGGTCTCCGTCGCGGCGTTGAAGCGCAGGCTCCTGCCCGTGCGCCAGGCGATGTTGCCCGCGTGGCACATCACGGTGCTGATGTGGCCCGAGTAGATTTCCTGATTGAGCGACGCGCGGTTCCGGCTGCGCACTGCCTGGAGGAAGTTCCGCACATGCGCCGTTTGACCGGCGTCGCTGCGGCCTTCCTTCATCACTTTGCCCTCCGGATCGTAGGCCTTCCACGTCGTGTTCGTGAGCTGCATCCAGCCGTTCTCCCCATAGATCGCCGCGCCTTCGCCCGCGCCGAACAGTTTCGGTTTCGACCACAGCCGCATCTCGTATTGAATTACATGGCCCGGGTAGTCGTAGTTCACAAACAAGGTGTCCGGCCACTGCTGGTCATCTTCGAAGAAGAACTTGCCACCTGACGCGCTGATCGCGTCTGGGAAAGTGTCCAGTCCCATCACGTAGCGGCAGTAATCGATTCGATGCACCCCGTCGTTGCCAAGGTCGCCCGTGCCGTAGTCGAACATCCACCGCCAGGCGCCATCGACAATGGTCTTGTTGTAGGTGCGTTCCGGCGACGGCCCCTGCCACAGATGGTAATCGAGATCGGCGGGTGGCGCGCTGTCGGCCGCCAGCTTCACCGCCCCAGAACGCCCCGTCTCCCAGGCGCGACCCGAGATCACCTTGCCCAGCGCGCCGCTTTTCACGAACTCCCGCGCCTCATGCAGGAATGCCGCGCTGCGAATCTGCGTGCCCATCTGCACCATGCGATCCTTCTTGCGCGCCGCCGCCACCGCGACCCTGCCTTCCCGGATGTTGTGACTCGCCGGCTTCTCTACATACACGTCCTTCCCTGCGAGGCAGCCCTCGATCGTCAGCAACGCATGCCAATGATCGGGCGTCGCGACCATGAGGGCATCAACGGAAGGATCGCCGAGCAGCTCGCGGTAGTCCCGCACGAGCTTCGGCATCTTGCCGGTCTTCGCCTTGACCTCCGCACCTCGCTGGGTCAGCACCGACGCCCGCACGTCGCACAGATGCGTCACCTCGCAGTCCGGGTCCGCGATGAAGCTGTGCATGACCGAGTTCCCCCGCCCTCGAACGCCGATGCAGGCGACCGCGATCTTGTCGTTCGGCCCCGCCGCAATCGCCGAAGGCACGGTCGCGGCGGCGGCAAACGCGCCCGCGGTTTTCAGGAAGTCACGTCGAGTGGGAAGGGGAGCATTCATGGTCGAATGGGTTGGTTGCCGTGAACAATGCGCTGACCATGCGACGCGTCGCAGTTCATGGCGAGTATTTGCTTTCGAAGGGAAACTGGATTTTCAGGGGGTTGGGCGTCTGGATGGAGCCGCAGGAAAACCCGGGCTGGTCGCGCGGTCGCGGCTCGACGGATGAGCGCGCCTCAAAGAACACCTCAGGCCTTACCCTTCACCCTTGAGAGATGGTCAAGCCATTGACGAACGGCAGGAGTGGGCCGGCGGCGGGACTGGCCGGGGTTTTTACTAACGTAAGCGTCATGGCGCGATCCGCGATAACGGCCAAATAGGTGACGGGTAAGGCCTGAGGTCTTAGGATTACTTTCCTCCCAGCCCCAACCCCCTGAAAATCCAGTTTCCTAGCCCGTATGTACACGCAGAAAACGCAGAAACACCGCCACGTCCATCGTCGG
>JACQWL010000306.1 GCA_016209255.1 Verrucomicrobiota bacterium | reverse complement strand
GTCTCCACTCGTGAAGTTTTGAAAACCCGCAGTTTGCGTGGCAGCGACTTACGTCACGCCAAACTCGAAAATCCACGGGAAACGGCTTCTATCCATGAAATTTCGGATAGCACCGGGCGCGCGGTCGGCATTTATCCCGAGATCAAGCAGCCGAAGTGGCATCGCGGGCAGGGCCATGACATCAGCCGCGTCGTGCTGCCGATCCTGACGCGCTACGGCTACGCGACGAAAGCCGACGCGTGTTTTCTCCAATGCTTCGAACTCGATGAAGTCCGCCGCATCCGCAGCGAACTCGGCTGGCGCGGCCGGCCTCGATCGGCTGGCGCAGACTGTCGACGGCATCGGGCCCACGATCGGCAGCATTGTGGGGGGCAAGACCAAGGCCGATCGCCGCGTGACCGAACTCGTGAAACTCGCGCACGCGCGCAACCTCGTCGTGCATCCCTACACGGTGCGGAGCGACGAACTGCCCAAGACCGTCGAGTCCGTCGCCGATCTGCACGCCGTGCTTTTCCGCGAGGCGGGCGTGGACGGCGTGTTCACGGATTTTACGGATGTAACGGCCGCCTGGCTGAAGGGCGCGAACCTGCGGTGAAGCGGATGTTTTTCACCCATGAATCAGGCCGTGCTTTCAGGGCAGGCTTTCCGTTGTCTCAGAATGACTGACAGGTTTGAAAACGCGCTCTCGTTGTCCGAGATCCAACTGTAGGAGCGGCTTTATGCCGCGATTCGGCAAAAACGTAAACCGGTCGCGGGATAAACCCGCTCCTACAGCCCGGCGGTCGCCTACAACTCCAGCGCTTCGCCCGGCGTGAGTGCGCGCACGGTGTGGCCGGCCTGGGCCGCGCGGGCGGCAAACGCCGCGCCGTCCTGCGCAATCACCGGCCACGTGTTGTAGTGGATCGGCACGGCGACCTTCGGTTTCAGGAAGTCGAGCGCGGTGAGCGCGTCGTCGGGGCCCATCGTGAAGTTGTCGCCAATCGGGATCAGCGCGGCGTCGAGGCCGGCGCGTCCGATGAGTTGCATGTCGAGGAAGAGCGCCGTGTCGCCGGCGTGGTAGAGGTTCCGGCCGTCGGCGGAGATTAGCAGCCCGCAAGGCACGCCAAGATAAACTGGATGCAGGCCGGCTTCGACGCTCGACGTGTGGTGGGCGAGCGTGAGCTTGACGCGGCCGAAGGGGAAATTGAAGCCGCCGCCGGGATTCATGCCGTGGGTTTTCGCGCCCTTGGCGCCGAAGTATTCGGCGATCTCGTAATTGGCGATCAGGGTGGCATTGCACCGCTTCGCGATTTCCAGCGCGTCGCCGGAGTGGTCTTCATGCCCGTGCGAAAGGAGCACGTAGTCGCACTTGACCTGGGCGGCCTTGATCGGGGATGTCGGGTTGCCGTTCAGAAACGGATCGAGCAGCAGACGGGCCTTGCCCGTCTCGAGGAGAAAACAGGAGTGACCGAAGTACGTGAGTTTCATGGCAGGCGAATTGTGTACCGGCCGACGCCGCGGCGCGAGCCGTTTGCGGCGGCGCAGGCGCGTCGGGGACGCCTCATTCTTCACCTTGTGCGTCAATCGTCTTGTCATCTAATGGATGACAAAATCCTTCAGCGCGTGCCCTGCGGGTTTGTCACGTAATACGTGACAAAGGTTCGAACTGTTTTGCTTGTCGCGGGCGCCGGGGGCGGCGATCGTGCGGTCATGCCGGGGGCGGCGCGGGATGCGCACCGTGGCAGTCACAACCAATGAAGCGAAACGGTCGCGGCCACTTCGACGTTGCTCGCGGCGGCGGCTGTGTTAGCCATGGTGGCGGGAGGCCGCGGACGCCTCGCCGCAAACGCGAAAGATGATTCTGCCATGAAAAACGACACCGCCGAATGGACGCCGGAGCGGACCGAGTATCGGGACGACGCGACGGGCGCACGGGTGATCCGCCTCACCGCGGCGCCGTGCATCAATCATCCGCTCTATTATCTGACGAATTCGTTTACGCCGGATTCCCGGGCGCTCGTGTTCGCGTCGAACCGGACGGGGAAGTACGATTTGTTTCGCGCGGACATCGAAACCGGAGCGATTCGGCGACTGACCGATGTGGCCGGCCTGGCCCCGTTCTCGGGCAACGTGGTCGGGAATGACGTGTATTTCACGACGACCGACGGAAACGTGTGGCGGCTCGACCTCACGACGGCCGAGGCCCGGGTGGTCGCCGGCTGCGCCGGGGGCGGCTTGGGCGAGGTGACGATCAATGCGACGGGCAGACTCGGATGCGCGCTCGTGACGAAGGCCGGCCAGGCGGGGCTGCTGGTTTTCCAGACCGACGGCAGCGGCAGCCATACGATCCTGGACGGAGTGCGGGCGCTCTATCATCCGCAGTTTCATCCCACGGATCCGGAGCGGCTGATTTACTCCGCCGACCCGCCGGATCCCCGCCTGTGGACGGTGCGAAGCGACGGACGGGACGACCACTGTTTTTACGCGAACCGACGGCACGAATGGTTTGTCCACGAGACATTCCTTGGCCGCTCCGACCGCGTGATTGTGGTGTGCTGGCACCGGGGGCTGCACGAGGTGGACCTGCGGTCCGGCGTGATCCTGACGATCCGGGAATTCAGCGCCTGGCATATCGCCTCGAATTCGGACGGGAGCCGGATTGTGTGCGACACGCACCTGCCGGATATCGGGCTGTGCCTGGTCGACCCGGCGACCGGCGAGTTCGAGGTGCTGTGTCACCCCAAGGCGACGAGCCAGGGCAGCCAGTGGCGGGAGCCGTTGCCACTCCCGGCGGATGGCGGGGCGCCGGGGTGGGCCACCATGACGGAGAAGGTGACGGCGGAAAGCGCCTACGGACCGCAATGGACTCATCCACATCCTTCGTTCAGTCCGGACGACCGCTGGGTGTCGTTCACCTCGGACGAGAGCGGAACGCCCCAGGTCTATGTCGTGCAGGTTCCAGCGGGCCCGCCGTAGTGAGTCACCTCTTAACCCAGATTCGGCAGTTCGTCACAGAGAACACAGAGGCAAAGCATGAGTTCACAGAGGGTTGAAATGGCGGAATTGGGCTTCACAATTTCACCCATCGGGTGAGGCCATCCGGAAAAGCCTGCGTATGCCCAACCATTTCTCTGTGTTCTCCCTCCGCCGCTCTGTGCCCTCTGTGACCTGCCTCAACTGCCGATTCTAGGTTAAAGATTGCAGCGGCGGTGCATGACCGCCGGGAACGGCGCGGTGGCTTCGACGGCGGTCATGGACCGCCGCTCCAGGTGCAGAATTGTGGGAGGCGCGCGGCTGTGAGCGCCCGGAGGTATTTTCGTGTCTTTGGAGCCTTTCGTGGTTTCGTGAACCCGTGACGAAAAACGAAATCGCCGACGTGCTCTCCGAAATCGGGACGCTGCTCGAATTGAAGGGCGAGAACCCGTTCAAGGTGCGCGCTTACCAAACCGGGGCGCGGGCGCTGGAGGCGATCGAGGCGGCGGAGCTCAACCGGCTGATCGCGAATGGCGAATTGCAGAGCGTCAAGGGCATCGGCGAGGCGCTGGCGCAGAAGATCGGCGAGCTGCACGCGACGAGCCGTCTGGAATATTTCGCAAAACTGAAAGCCTCGATCGCGCCGGGGCTGGTCGAGCTGTTGCAGATTCCCGGACTGGGGCCGAAAAAAATCCGGGCGCTGCACGACAAGCTTGGCATCACCAGCATCGCGTTGCTGGCGCAGGCGTGCACCGACGGGCGCGTGGCCGGGCTCGAGGGGTTCGGCGCAAAGACGCAGGAGAAGCTGCTGGCGGGGATCAAGAACCGCGAGGCGTATGGGCGCCGGCATCTGTGGTGGGATGCGGCGGAGGTGGCGGAGGAAATCGTGCGCGGGCTGCGGGCGCTGCCGCAGGTGAAACGCGCGGAGGCCGCGGGCAGTTTGCGGCGCGGTCTCGAGACGGTGGGAGACTTGGATTTCATCGTCGCCGCGACCGACGTGACTCCGGTGGTCGCGTGGTTCGTCGCGATGCCGGGGGTGAAGGAGGTGACCGCCCAGGGGGAGACCAAGGCGAGCGTTCGCTTTGACAGCGGTCTGCAAGCCGATCTGCGGATCGTGCCGGACGATCAATTTGTTTTCGCGCTGCACCATTTCACGGGATCGAAAGATCACAACGTCCAGTTGCGGCAGCGGGCGCTCGCCCGTGGACTGAGCCTCAGCGAGTGGGGCCTCGTGCCGGCGGAAGGCGAGGGAACGGTGAAACAGAAGGTCAGAGAACGGGGGACAGAGGTCGGAGGACAGAAGGCGGAGGCTTGCCCGCCTTTGGCGGGACAGAGGACGGACGCCCGCACGGAGGCGGAGTTGTTCGCGGCGCTCGGGCTGCGCTTCATTCCGCCGGAGTTGCGCGAAGGAATGGGCGAGATTGAGGCGGCGGAGCGCGGCGACTTTCCACGGCTGATCGAGACCGCGGACCTGCGCGGGGCGTTTCACAATCACACCACCGCTTCGGATGGAGGCAACACGCTCGCCGAAATGACCGCGGCGGCGGCCGCGCTCGGCTGGGAATATCTGGGGATCGCCGACCATTCGAAATCGAGTTTTCAAGCGAATGGGCTCAGCGAGGAGCGCCTGCTGAAACAGGTGGCGGAGATTCGCGCGCTCAACGCCTCGCGGCG